>JANMFC010000062.1:0-3181 GCA_031377675.1 Pseudanabaena sp. OTE_70b_metabat_355
TCCCTCCCCTTTGCAAGGGGAGGGCTAGGGAGGGGTAATTGATGAGATTTGCAAATTCCTGTAGTTGTGTGTACACGGTAGCTTACGAAAGGGGGGAGAATTAATTAAAGTTTCTTCTTCTCCCTTTCCAAGGGGGATTGAGGGGGATCTCCGATACTAGCGCAAGCAAATAACTTCGTTAGTTGTTCCTTTTCTAAGGGATTCTCGATGGTTTGCGAAACTTCCTTAGCGCGATCGCGTTGACCGATCGCCCAATAGATACTGCTGACATCCGCAAAAGCTCTAGAGCGAATATTCGGATCAGGTGCAGTTTTGGCAAGAGCGAGGCTTTCTTCCAAAATTGATGGAACCTGTTCGTTTAAACCAAACTCAGCATAGTTACTAGCGAGGGTATTCAGCACAAACATCTGTTCGGCGGGTTGGGGCAAATTCTTGCCGATCGCTAAGGCTTGATCCCAAGCTTTGATCGCGAGGTCAGGTAATTTGATCGTTTGATATTGACGGGCTACTTCGATCAACAAAGTGACTACATCAATCGATGGCGATACCTTAGTGAGAGATTGCACACTCTGCTCAAATAGAGGAGTAGCCACATCAATTTTTTTGTCTTTGACATAGGCGATCGCCACATTTGCGAGTCCGATACTCTTCTCAACGAAATTATCATTAAGATTGCCAATCACTTCCAAGGCTTTGTCATACTGTTTTGACGATAGATATTGCCCCGCAACCAAAAATAGCGATCGCATTTTTAGTTTTTCAGCAGTGGCGATCGCCGATGTTTTTACCGCTTCAGCATCAGGACTAGATTCAGGCTTCTGGGCGTTTTCCTTAGTCTTTTTATTAGCCTCTATAGCCAAGGCGATCGTTTGATCGCGAATATCATCCAAAGCTCGAAAACCCTGTCCTAAAAAAGATGCCGACTGAGCGTGATTTCCTGCTTGAGCATAGCTACCTGTAATCTCAATACTCGCTCTAGCTCTTGCATTAGCATCTTCGATCATCGGTAACAACTCGCTTGCAGCAGAAATGGCTGTTTCCGATTTAGAATTATTGTCTAGCTTAGTATAAACATTGGCTAGGGCGGCAAAAGCACGCGATCGCACATAGGGATTAAAAATCTCTGGCATCGATTTAGTTGCGTCAGTCAACAAATTTTCCGCCATAGCCTTCTTGTCCGCTTCACCGTAAGCTTCGGCAATTTTGATAGTTGCAAAAACTCTATCTACAGGGTCAGGTAAGGTTTTAGAGATTGCGAAAGATTTATCCAGCGCTTGTGCTGCTAATTTTGGCTGAGATAATTTTATGAAACTGCCTGCGGTATCTAAGAATGCAAAGGCTTTAAGTGATGGATCAGCGATCGCCCCAGCCGTAGTTAAACTTTTTCCTAAAATTTTCTTTGCTTGATCGAGGCGCTGAGCATCGGCATATTTGCCCGCAATTTCGGTATAGGCGGCGACCCTAGCTTCAGGGCTTGCACCTGTGTCCGCAAGGGGCATATAACACTGAAGGGGAACACCTTGAAATTTCGGCTCGATCTCCTTTTGCGAAGTGACCGCCCAAACTGCACTGGTATTTGTGAGATTGACGAGTAGGGCTAAGCAGCCCGCCAAAAGCCTGATCCATGTTTTTCGCATAATTAATTCTATTGCTGCTCTTGAATTTTACCTAATTTGTTAGCGATCACGCCAAGATTACAGCCTATAAAAGTTTAAAAGCGCCGCGAAGCGGCACTTTTAAACTTTTATAGGGGTTTTAAGTCAGCGCAAAGCACGGTACAGCTTATTAAATTTGTAAGAGATCCAAGAAAAGTTTTAAAAGGCTTGCGAAGCAAGCCCTTTAAAACTTTTCTTGGGTTTTAAGTCAGCGCAAGGCGCTGTATCAAGATCAAAAATAGCGAGAACCGCGATAGACTTGATGCTCAACCGTCTGAGGATATTTGACGATGGCTCCCGTGCGATTGTGTGGTGTTACCAAGAAATTTGGGCAAAATGTTGTGCTGCGTGAGATTAATCTAGAAGCCGCCGATCGCGAGTTTCTGGTCTTAGTTGGGCCCTCTGGCTGCGGTAAAAGTACCTTGCTGCGGTTAATTGCAGGCTTGGAAGAAGTCAGTGATGGTTCCATTTATTTAGGCGATCGCCAAATCAATCATTTACCGCCCAAAGTTCGTGATATTGCGATGGTATTTCAAAGTTACGCGCTCTATCCCCACATGACCGTTTACAACAATATTGCTTTTGGGCTACGCCGACAGCGATCGCTAAAAACATCTACTTCATCGCCCCTAACTTGGTTTTCGGCGGCAGCCAAACAACAACGCGCCGATATTGATCACAGGGTGCAGCAAGTTGCTGAATCTTTGCAGATTGCTCATTTACTCGATCGCAAACCCAAGGAATTATCAGGCGGTCAAAAACAACGGGTTGCTCTAGGAAGGGCGATCGCTCGCAATCCCCAAGTTTTTTTGATGGATGAGCCGCTATCCAATCTTGATGCTCAATTACGCAGTGATACGCGATCGCAAATTGTGCAGTTACAAAAGCAATTGCAAGTGACCACGATTTATGTCACCCATGATCAGGTTGAGGCAATGACGATGGGCGATCGGATTGTGGTTTTAAATAAAGGTGATATTCAGCAAGTGGATACCCCTTTGAATATCTATCGTAAACCCGCTAATCAATTCGTAGCAGGATTTATGGGTTCACCGCCGATGAATTTTCTGCCCGTTAATTTGTCTCTAGATGCTGATGGTAATGGATATTTCCAAGCAGAAAGTTTGCTAAAAGCGATCGCAATTAATGAGTTCTCAATCAAAGAAATTGTGAATATTCTCAATGGCGATCCCGCATTTACATTGGGCTTCCGTCCCGAAGACTTGCAACCCGCCACGGCTGATACTGCTCATCTCGAAGGTGTTGTAGAACTAGTAGAAGCCCTTGGTTCAGAAACGATTGTGTTATTGAGATTGCAAAATCAAGAGTTAAGAGCGCGAGTTTCAGCAGATGTCGGTTTAGAACATCATTGGCAAATTGGCGATCTCTCTTTCTGGCGGTTGGATTTGCATAAGCTCTATGGTTTTGCGATCGATTCAGGACTGACTTTACATCATCCTTATCTGTGATTTATAGCTGTAGTAACTAAAGCAAAACCCAAGAGGTGAGTGGCGGCGCTTCGCGCC
>JANMFC010000088.1:0-4027 GCA_031377675.1 Pseudanabaena sp. OTE_70b_metabat_355
ATTTTGCATGGCCAGCTGAATGATATTGGATAACAGCTTTACTGCCATCAGGTTTTGTAAAAGTGTATTCTCTGGTTAAAATTGGCTTGGTAGGTACTATTGGCGATAAGCCTACCATCGTTCCCACCAGAGACATCATCGTAATTGTAAATATGGCGATCGCCAACAAATCTGTGGCAGTAACGTTCATGGCAAAGTTCAACGGGCAGTTCAGCAGCTATATAGTATGCAATACCGCATTTACCAAGAAAGCGCTATCTATCTCTGTGTCTAAATTAGGTATTCCTAACCCCTAAAGTAAGAATAAGCGGCACTTTGCGCCACGCTAAATCATTGCCATAGTGCGACCCAAAAGAATAATGGCAGCGCTTCGCGCCGCCATTATTCAAGAAATGTGGATGTCAATTACGGCTTTTTGATAAAAGGGGTAGTGCGGTTAGATTTTTTGTAAAAGGTTGCAAGGCTATCTGCATCACCAACAAAGCGCCAGTGCCAAGGCTCATACATTACGCCTTGAGGATTATTCACAGGAAATGACATCTCAAATCCATACTTTGCGGCATTATTTTGTAACCACTGAAAAGCAGCCGTTTTCTCAAAACTAGTTGATAAAGTCGCCGACGCGACATTGCCATCGCCGATATCGATCGCATAACCAGTGTGATGTTCACTATGCCCAGGAGGCGCACTGACCTTGGCTCGTTGGGCGGGAGTTTGGTTACGTTGTTTGCTGATATCAAAGAAAAGTTGCTGCTGCTCAGCGATCGTGCGAAACCCTGAAATTACAGCCAGATCAACTCCATCAGCTCTTGCCGCCGCTTCCATACTCAGATAATTTTTCGCAGCCACCTCGCGCAGGCGGATTTCGTAACCATCGGCGGCTCGACCGATCGCCCGCAATTGATTATTCGGGGCTTCACTATAGACATGATGCCCAAATAAATCAGGTGCGGCGTTAGGTTCTTTAGCTATTACTTCAGGATTGCTAGTGGGATTATTAGTAGGATTGCCGTTGGCATTATTGCTAATCGCACTCGGACTCGAATTTATGAATGGCGCAACATTTGGTATCGCTGAGGAAGCTCCAGTTGGTTGGGCCACCTCGGTGGTTGTCGCACTTTCAGTCGCGACTGTAGATGGATTTTGGCTATTGGCATTAAGTGCCGACCAAACGCGAATACTAACAATCGGCGACAAAAATGCTAAAACAGCTAAACCATAAGCCCACCAAGGTACTGACTGTAGCGATCGCACTACTACATTATTGGTTGATGAATTACTTGATGTATTAGTTGATGAATTAGCTGATATTGATTGCTTTTGAGGCGATCGCTTAGTATCAGTCAGTCTTTGGGCTACAGGAATATCGTTTTGTGTAGGCATATAAACCTTTAAAGTTTCAACCACAGTTAAATATATATCAAGAAATCAAAAAAATTGAACAATTAGAAGTGCGCGGCGAAGCCGCACACTTCTAATTACTAATCTGTAGATTGCACAATCTCGACCAGATTGCCATCAGGATCACGCAAAAACAAAATTTTCTGTCCCCAAGGCATTATTTGAGGTGGTGAAATTATATCTATAGGAGTAGCAGTTTGGCGATCGCACATTTGTGCATAAACCTGATCAAGATTATCAACGCTCATGGACAGCAAAAATGGGTTGCCGCTAATCGGTTGTTCACCGCGATCTCCAAATAACTTTGACAGCCATAGGCGATCGTACAGCCCAATTTTTAGTTTGCCACTATAGCCTTCCGCACTATCGATTTTAGTGGGCTTATCAAAACTAAATCCTAAAACATCACGATAAAAAATCAGCGATCGCCCCACATCAACAACAAAGAGCGCAATATAATCTATTTCCATTTGTTAAAACTATAGACACTTGTGGTATTTTCTTCCCATAAAGTTAAGCAAACAGCTATGATTGCCTTACATGACTAGGAATTCTTGGCTATGAATACATCAGATCAATCGCCAACTACCATAGGTAGAAAAAGCACCAAAGCTCTTGCTAGACGGGGGGGGCGCACACCTTTCGAGAGCAAACTAATTCAAGGGGGACATGCCACCTCTGATCAGTTTGACAACGCCGTCAAAGCTAGCCAAGACCAAAATGTGCCATTTCTGACCGCCTTGGAACAACTGCTAGGACAGCAACTATCCCCAGACATTTCTCGATATTACAAAAAACAGCAGCTTTTTGAACTGCGAGTTCTCTATGGCATTGAGCCAATCGATCCTGATGTCGAAATTGATAAATTTGACATTGCGGCTCTCAGCGCCTTACTTGACTCTAATATCATTCCCGTTGCTAGCTGTCGCGACTGCGAGATATTACCCCTAGCAAAAACCGAGAACACGATCACAATCGCCGTAGTCGCTCCCGATAGCTACAAAGTTCAAGCTGAGATTTCTCGACTGATCAAAAATTTAACCATTGTCAGGCGAGTAATTGCGCGTGAAGATTTCCAGCACACTTTTGACAATATCGTCCAGTTTCAAATCAACAAAGGAGCTAAGGGCGAAGGTGCGATTAGCGATGAAGATCTGCAAGTTAAAGATGATGTCTTTAATGAGGATGCTGCGGGCGCGGACGAAGGTGATGAACTCATGGTGGGAGGTGAAAACTCCGCCCCAATCATCAGTCTAGTCGATAAAATTCTGGTTAAAGCCCTCAAAGAAGGATGCTCCGACATTCATATCGAACCACAGGAAAAAAATCTCTGTGTTCGTCTTCGCAAAGATGGCGTACTACGCGAATACTTTTTCTTAGGTGAAGGCAAGCGTTTACCGCGTAACATCGTCAATGCCGTAATTTCCCGCTTCAAGATTATCTCAAACCTAAATATTGCCGAAAAGCGCGTTCCTCAAGACGGCAAACTGAAGCGCAATTTCCAAGGTCGGCGCGTTGATTTTCGGGTCAATACCTGCCCCACCCAAAACGGCGAAAAAGTAGTTTTGCGAATTCTCGATAACTCCAACACTCAACTTGGTCTCAACAAACTAATCAGTGATCCTGAAAGTTTGGAACTGATGCAGAGTTTTGCCAAACGTCCATACGGGCTGATTTTAGTCACAGGACCGACAGGTTCAGGTAAAACTACTACCTTATATTCCACACTTGCGGAATGTAACGATCCAGGGATCAACATTAGTACCGCCGAAGATCCTGTGGAATATAACCTGCCAGGGCTGACCCAATGCCAAGTCCTGCGTGAAAAGGGGATGACCTTTGCGAGTATTCTCCGCGCCTTCTTACGTCAAGATCCTGACGTAATTCTAGTAGGTGAAACTCGCGATGCGGAAACTGCAAAAACAGCGATCGAAGCGGCGTTAACGGGACACTTAGTTCTGACGACCTTGCACACCAACGATGCGCCCAGTAGTATCGCCCGCCTTGAAGAAATGGGCGTAGAGCCATTCATGGCTAGCACCGCCATTATCGGTGTCCTTGCTCAACGGTTACTGCGCCGAGTCTGCGATAACTGCCGTATCCCTTACAATCCTCTTCAAGAAGAGTTGGATCGCTATGGATTACCTAGCAGTGATCTCGAACAAACCTTCTATAAAGCGAATATTATCAATCGCGAAACTGCAACTCCAGGGGCAAGAGTTTGTCCGAAATGTAGCGGTTCTGGCTATAAAGGTCGGGCGGGTGTCTATGAAATCATGAAAATGACTGAACGCTTACAAAGTGCGATCAACAAAGGGGCTACCACCGAAGTTATCAAAGAAATTGCGGTGCAGGAAGGGATGAAAACCCTAATGGCGTATGCTTTTCAATTGGTGAGAGAAGGTGCAACCACTTTAGATGAAGTTTTGCGAGTAGTCTACACCGACAAAGGTCGTGAAGCCGAAGAACGCGCCCGTCGCGGTAAAGGACTCGAATGCGAAAATTGTGATGCCATGCTCACACCCGAAACCGTTGAATGTCCATACTGCACTACCCCTCGAACTTTCTAAATTTAATAGGCGGTGCAAAGTGCCGCCTATTAAATCAGATTTTGCGATAAGTTTAA
>JANMFC010000137.1:0-2316 GCA_031377675.1 Pseudanabaena sp. OTE_70b_metabat_355
GCTTGGTTGAATTAATTCAAATTGCGGCAGTTGAAGGTGAAGTTGTACAGGACAGTAATACAAGATTTGGTAAGGAATATAAGGTGGACTGGGAAATTCCTAATACAGGAGGTTCTGAACTGAGGACTATTTGGGAAGTTAGTATAGAGTCTGGTTATCCTCGTTTGATTAGTGCTTTTTTGAAGAGAGAAAAATAATGAAAACTCCGCAGTTGCTTGATACGATCGCTATTTTACAGCAAATTCCGATCAAACCCGCCACAAAAGAGACTACCTCAAAGGCTCAAAACAGATCCCACAATGATGAAACCAATTAAGAGCATCCTCATCAGTAATAGCATTAATAGCCATAGTGATAGCTGCATCAAGAGCCTGAATTGTGCGAGCTTTAGCTGAGCGAATAATTTCTTTCAACTTTGACCAACATAACTCGATTGGCGATAAATCAGGAGAATAAGGAGGCAGGAACTTAACCTTAGCACCGACAGATTCAATTAGAGTTTTCGCAATTTCAGCGTAATGCACAGGCAAATTATCCATAGCGACAATTGCGCCAACCCATAATTGAGGTAATAATATTTTCTCAATAAAAACTAAGAAACTGGCGGTGTTGAGAGCACCTGCAAAAGTCATCGCGGCAATCAGACCTTCATCACTTATGGCTCCAATTAAAGTGATGTTTTTACCTTTATTTCCTGGACGATCATCATACACTCTACCTCCCCCTTCACATCTGCCATAAAGCCTTGTCATCGCTAGATTTAGTCCTGTCTCATCAATGAATACGAGGTTTTTGACATCTATCGTATCTAGCCAACGACGAAACTCATAACGCAATTTTTGTACTCTTTCTGTGGCTTGTTCGCTGGCTACTAAAGTTTTTTTTTACGCCCTAGTTCTAATCGTTTAACTGTAAGACTCAAAGCCGATACACTGACTTTGAGTCCGTTGCTTTCTTGTAGATTGTCTTTTATCTCTCGTAGATATATATCATTTTGTTTTTTAATAATTGTCTTCACTAATTCTTCATTCTCCCCTTTGATTTTGGAACGGCGATCCCCTCCTTGCGGTCTCGCTGCTATTTCATTGGTTTCTCGATACCGACGCAAAAAATCTCGTACAAACGATAAGCTAACTTTAAATCGTTTTGCTAAATCCCTCTGAGTATTTTCTTTGTTTTGCCATGCACTTAATATCTTTTGTCTTAAATCAAGCGAATATGCTGCCATATATTATTTAACTTTGGTGATACTTTTAGATTACTAGACTTGTGGCGGGTTTGATCGGAATTTGCTGTAAGTAATAGCGCAGATGTTAATGGATTAAATTTTTCTGACTACTTAGATACCCCTTTAAGGGTGGCGGTAATATATGGGGAAATAAATCTAGTAAAGCTTTTAGTGGATTCAGGAGCTGATGTAGATTATGTTGAACCAAGTAAAGATATTTGTGAATCTGCGCTTAGACTCGCGACATTAAATCAGAAATGGGAAATCGTGGAATATTTGATTCTTGTTTCAAAAAATCAGCAAGATAAGCGTTATGCAAAGCAAAAATTGTCAAAAGCAAAAGGCAGTTCAAAATAATCCTTATTGGTATTGGCTAATTTGAGTCCAGTACCAATAGTTTCTAAAAAAATGGTAAAAATATAGTCAAAATTTCACCGTCATAGGCGGCGATGCTGGAATGCATTCTTACGGTGAGCTTACCGCCTAGAGCCTTCAGTAAAGTTTTAGTTGTTGGTAAACTCAGGCTTAATGTCCCTGTCTCAGGTTGCAGCATTAGCCATTGCCCCACCGCTTTGAGCAAAGGCAAATCACCGCCGCTTTGACTGGTTACTTGCGATTGAAATTGTAACTTCAGATATTCTCCCGCACTTGTTAGGATTAGCTGAATATGGCTATCGGGGGGGAAACTACGGACAAGGCGATCAACTAGACCATTGAGAATTTGAGACAAAAGTAACGTATTACTAGAAATAGCGGGAATTTCTGTAGGTAAGATCATTTCTAGGGAAATTTGTCGCCTTCCCGCACTGTCTTGCCAACGCATAAACCCATCACTTAAGATCTCTTCGATTTGTGTTGATTCTAAGACAATTGGATAGTTATCAAGTTGTGCGGCTTCAAAAATCAAATTAAACCTTTCAATTTGTTCCGTGCATTCTTCATCAACCCGATCTAAGCGCATTTTTACTTCTGTAGATACATCCTTACGGCGCTTTAGCGATCGCACTAACATCCTGATTGTTGTGAGCGGTGTGCGTACCTCATGGGTGATCGCCTTAATGATATCGACCTCTTGAATTTCGGGGATC
>JANMFC010000188.1:0-16242 GCA_031377675.1 Pseudanabaena sp. OTE_70b_metabat_355
GAACTGGACAGATGGCGCTCTGCAAAAGGTATATCGGAAGTTTGACCAGCTTGTCGTGGACTATAAAGGCGCAGATCTCACCGATTACAACTTGCGTCGCATTGGTTCAGACTTAGAGCATTTTGTGCGATCGCTTCTGCAACAAGGTGAAGTTACCTATAACCTCAATCATCGATCGCTAAACTACAGCATGGGTTTACCGCAGATCGTCAATACAGAAGCTCAATAGCCCTAATTCCGCAAATTATCTAGGATTATTCATAAAACTATGTCTGAAACTGCATCTACCCCCGAAACAGCGAAAGTCGCCGCCAAACCGAAAGCTGAAAAGCCACCCGCGATCGAAGAGTTGCCCTTTG
The DNA here is from genome assembly GCA_031377675.1 of Pseudanabaena sp. OTE_70b_metabat_355. Taxonomy (GTDB): domain Bacteria; phylum Cyanobacteriota; class Cyanobacteriia; order Pseudanabaenales; family Pseudanabaenaceae; genus Pseudanabaena. Next base: position 360 of record JANMFC010000188.1, read on the forward strand.
AAGAATTTATCACCACTCATTATTTACCCGCCTTAACCAAAGCCTTCGGTAAGCAAGGTATCAGTGATTTGCAACTGGAGTTTGATAATTCACAGGTGCGTGGTAAATGGGCGCAAGGTTTACGTCAGTTTACTGTTTATTTTTCTAAAGCTGATCTCAATGCTCAAAAAGCCTTTTCTTGCGCCGATGGTGGGCGATCGGCAAGTACCATCGAACCATTTTTGATCGATGAGCGCAAAGCGCCCTTAGATTTATTGGTGTTTGGTGTAATTCAACGTTTAAATGCCCAAAAATGGCTTGAGTCAAATTAACCAAAGAGGGCGCTAAGCGCCCTCTGTATCGCCTAACCAAATTAAATTCTCATGACTAATGTCCCACCGCGCCGTGAAAGTTTAGTCAACCGCTTGATTTTTGGGCTGACGACTAGTCTTTCTTTGTTAGCCACAGCCACCTTGATTCTGTTATTACATATTCAGCAAGGTACGTCTGAATTAGAAGCTTTTACCACATGGCTTGCCATCGTCTTCCTTTCTACGGGATTAGGTTCAGGGTTATTTGTTGCCATTTCGATTATTCGTAGCATTCAGCCGCCACTTACGGAATTAGCAGAAGCTGCGGAAGAACTATCTATAGGTAATTTAGCAGCGCGATCGCAATTAAATCGAGCCGATGAAATTGGTGAATTTGCCAAAGTTTTTAATCGGATGGCAGCGCATTTGGAAACTAAAACTGCCACATTAGAAGCGCGTGACATTCAATTTGCGCTGCAATCATTGGATCGCGTGTTGGTGAATACTGCCGATCAATACAAATTAATTAAGGCAAGTTTAGAAGAAATTTGTAAACTCACAGGCGCACAATTAGGTAGTATTTACCTCTGGGAAACTTCATCTTCTCGACCTGAAGGCTGTTTAGTCCTAACTGCGGAATGGGGTTATAAAACTAGTCAAGCTCTGACCGAAATTAATTTAGGCGAAGGAATTATCGGTCAAGCAGGGCAATTGGAAGAAGCGATTATTTGGGAAGGCGATCGGCTGAAGGGACAGACTCTGGTTTATCGTACACCCGTTGGAGATCTGTTACCTCAAAGTCTTTCCGCCTATCCCTTAATGCTCAGACGTAGCCTCGTGGGAGTTATATTTTTAGGCAGTCTTACCCCTCTTTCAGAACGGGGTCGGAATATCCTCGAATCCATCGGTCGCCGTCTTGCCACTGCGATTAGTAATGCTCAAAGTATTGAAACGATCGCCCGTCAGCGCGAAGAATTAACTACTGTATTCGAGCAGCTTGCTGATGGTGTATTACTCAGCGATCCCGCAGGACGGATTCTCAAAATCAACTCCGCAGGGCGTAAAATCCTCAGTTTTAATGCTACCAATAATCCTGTAAATACAGGCGTAGCCGCTTCTCCCGTGATTGCCAAATCTATGGAGGAGATTGTTAAGCAATTTGACATTCGTCATCAGGATGGCGACCCAGTAGACCTCGCGAATCTGGTCGTGTTTCGAGCGATGTCCACGGGGGAAGTAGTGGAAGATCAAGTGGTTTTGCGACAACCCGATGGCAATGAGATCATTCTCAGTACCAAGGCGGCTCCCCTTGTCGGAAGTGAATCGGAATTGATTGGGAGTGTAATGATTTTGCGCGATGTGACGGAACAGCGTTATCGCGACAAGGTGATGCAAGAGACAAATAAAATCATGATCGAGCAGCAAAAGCGGATGGGGATTTTGCAACGTCTTACGAACTTGATTAATCAACAGTTGCAGGATCTCGATGTTTTACTTGAATCTGTTGTGGAAGCGACTTGTGACGCGATTACTTGGGCAGAAGTTTGCGTCCTTGCTCTCTATAGTCCTAAAGAAAACAAATTAATTCTATCGGCAGCGAACGGACTCCCCGATGATTTTCCCCTACAGGAATCCTTTGAGCTAGATGCGCCTAATCTCATTGCTCAAGTATTTAAAGAAGGAATTCCCATTGAAATCAAAGCAGGAGAATCACGGCTCGTGGAGTCGCTCCCAGTCAAAAGCGCCTTGTGTGTGCCGATTGAATCCAGTCGTTCGGGGCGTTTAGGGGTTTTGGCGATCGGGCATCTAGAATTAGAGAGAGCAAGTTCTCGCGAAGATTTGAATCTATTGGCTTCCTTTGGTGTGCAAGCTGCGATCGCGATCGGTAATGCTCAATTAATCAATCAAATCGAAGCCCAAAATGCTCAGTTATTGGAGGCAACCCAACTCAAGAGCCAGTTTTTAGCAAATATGAGTCATGAACTGCGAACACCGATGAATGCGATCATTGGATTTTCGCAAGTTCTGTTACGTCAGCGCCGTGATGCGCTTTCTACAAACCAAGTAGATATGGTAGAGCGCGTTCTCCGTAATGGTAAAAATTTACTGGATTTGATTAATGATATTCTCGACTTATCAAAAATCGAGGCAGGGAAAATGGAAGCACATCCAGAGTTATTCAATCTTGATGAATTAATTCACCATACCTGTGAGAGCTTGCAACCCTTAGCTAGTATCAAATCCTTAGATTTTGTGTTCCAAAATCATATTGGTAGTTGTGCGGTCTATCATGACTCAATTCGGATTAAACAAGTGATCACTAATTTGGTATCGAACGCAATTAAATTCACAGATACGGGTGAAGTTTATGTTGAGTTGAAATATGGCGATCGCGATGCAAATAATCTCCCATCTGAAATACTTACGTCTGAAATTAACGCTGATTTAACTAATACGACAATTCCAGAAGCATCACCTTTAGCTACTTCCAATATTCTGATCTCAGTACGCGATACAGGTATCGGGATTGAGCCTGAGTTTCAGCGCACAATTTTCGAGCAGTTTCGCCAAGTCGATCAGTCTTCCACGCGCAAACATGGCGGCACTGGCTTAGGTTTAGCGATTACGGAGCAGTTGGTGTTGCTGATGGGCGGTACAATCTATCTAGAAAGTGAAGTTAATCAAGGTTCTACTTTCACAATTGAGTTGCCACCAAGACTCAAATAAACAAGAATAGGGGGCGCAAAGCGCCCCCTATTCTTGTTTATTTGTTTAGCTAGGATTGCTTGCTCACAGGCTTTTCTATCAGGCTTCGGAAATAAAGAAAACCCGCCGAAGCTAGGAACGTAAAATACCCGATCGCCTGTCCTAAAAATAAGCGATCGCGAAAACCAAACATTGCTTTGAGGAGAATGGCAGGAAATTGATTGTCTGGAAAAACATCATGGACATCCAACACCAAACTACCTATCAAACAAGAATTCATTTCTGTAGCAGAAGTCACAGGGAAACAGATAGAAGTTTGCGAGAGAGTGGCATAGGCGGCTACAGCCTTATCGAGATGCCCGATCGCACTGACAACTAAACCCGCGACAATCAGTAACAGGAAAATTCCCATTGCTTGAAAGAATACTTTGAGATTAATCCGAATTCCGAATTGAAATAAAGCGATCCCGATCGCTACAGCCCCAACTAAACCCGCGATCGCGCCGATAATTGGCACAAGTCCACCTTGCAATTTAGCCGAGATGAAGATTACCACTTCAAAACCTTCGCGCAATACTGCAATCAGAATCAGCGTGAATACTGCCCAACCTGCCGTCTTTTCGTTAGCGATCGCTTTACCAATCTGTCCTTCGATTTCGCCCTTGAGCGCCTTAGCATTTTCCGTCATCCAGACCAACATCCAACTCAACATGGCGATCGCGGTTAGTCCTAAAACGCCTTGCCACAACTGCCCATAAAAAGCCGCTTGCAACGGTTCTGTATTTTCGACTTGTTTTACAAACCAGTTGAGGAGCAGCCCCACCACAAAACTCGCAAATATCCCTGTCCCAATCCCACCAAATACCCAAGGATTTAGCGCACTGCGATCGGCTTTTTTGAGATACGCCATTACGATTCCTACCACAAGGGCAGCTTCCACACCTTCGCGTAAAGTGATTGCAAAAATTGGTAAGGCTGTACTAAAATCCATAATTTATTTCTCTCTTAAAGGATAAAAAACTTCTGCAATAAAGGTCGAATTCAAGATTGCATCATCACGATCTGGATTAAAGGCTGAGTCATAGTCAGATCTAATGCGAGCCTGTTCTGCTTCGATTAGATATCGATGATATTCTGATGGTAAGCGATTTGTCTTGGCAAATGTTTCTCCAAATTTACTGATGACTGTTGAATGTTTAGAGAATGATAATCCTTCACTAATTAAAAATGCTTCGGCAAAATAGAACATGGCATAGTAAGCTCTAGATGTCGAAACATCATAAATTTCTTCATTGAATAATATTTGGGCAGCTTTTATACTGTTACTGGCTTTTGCAATTAGCTGTTCTTGTTCGTCTGTCATATATATTTTCCCTCTTTTTTGATATTGCGGAATAGGGCTGTATCTTGGGTTATAAACTGTTTTACAGATACAAACAAGCTACTTACTAGAATGCTGTTGTCTAGACATATTTGCGAAATAATACCTCCTGTCCTTTTTATTTCCGTCCATGAGTCAATTTCATCTTTTAACACGATTAAAATATCGATGTCTGAATCTATCTTTGCATCTCCTCTAGCTTGCGAACCAAATAGAATTAGACTATCTAATCTATCTTGATAGAGTGTTTCCATCTGATGTCGTAAGTTTTGTAAGATTGGTGATAGTTGTTGTGTCATAATCTCTACTCCATTTTAACTTCTGTATATTCTTCATAGTTTAAGTAAATTGACTGGATAAGCTCGAACTGCTTCGTCTACTGTGGCGATCGCCATGTCATTTTGTATGGCTTGACAAATAAGCATTCTGTCAAAGGGATCACGATGTAAAGGTGGGAGTTTAGCTAGTTGAGTTACACTGGCTTGATCGAGGTCAAGATTAAGAATTTGATGGCGATCGCAGTGTTTAGGAAAATATATTTCAGGGGATTCTGGTAATGGTAATTTGCCTAATTGATACTTGACAATGGCTTCCCAAGTCGAAACAACACTCAGATAAATTTCGTTGTCTAGATCTTGAATGAGTTCTTGCACATCTGTTGGTAATCGTTGATCTCCACCGATAAACCACAGAAAAATATGTGTATCCAATAAAATTTTCATTTTCCTTCAAAGGCATTTAAGATTTCTTCTGGTAGTGGTGTATCAAAATCTTCAGGAACGATAAATTCTCCAATACATAAACCAAATGGGCGTTGTTTTTTACTCTTTGTTGTAACTCCTTTGGATAAGTTTTTATCTTTTAAGGTTTTTGGTGTCTGGATGTCTTCAAGTGTATCTAGGTCTTCTGCAAGAATCCGAATTAGTTTAACTTTTTCTGTTACAGTGAGTTTTCGGGCGGCGGGTAGTATTTCGGCGAGTGTCATTGTTTTTACCTCCTATTCTATTTTAATTGCTGTGTATTCTTGTTCTGTTAGTTCAAGTTCTGGATTGATCGCTTTTACTTCGTCATAGGTGAGTTGATAGAGTTTGTAAACTAAATGATCGATCAACTTTTCTAATTCACTCGTATCAGCATGGCGATCGCCTTTTTTGACGTTCATAATTAAATCGGTAAGTACCTGAATCGAATTGAAGCATCACTTACAGAGATAATCACGCCGTTTGTAAGTTCTGTAGCATAGTCATTTAAAATTGCTAACAAATGACGGTTAACTACTTCTCGGCTTACATTTCCTAAACGAAATAAAATAACAAAGTGCAATTGTGCGGGGAGAGATACCCATAGGGTGCGACCTTCATTTGATACCTTCTCAAACCATCAAAATCCTTTCGCAGTAAGGCTTTCATCGAATCGCCTCAAAAGTTAGTCCCTGAGTTAGGGAAATCCAGAATCCATGCGTAGCAAGGGTTTATCAAGTGGAGGTCGCACCCTACCCATATCACCTAAGAATTTCATACTGCTTGGGCGGTTTGCCAAAAGATGACTCGCTCTTGGGTCAGCCAAGCGGCATATCTAAGCGCTTGTTGGATGTCTTCTGGTTCGAGATAGGGATAGTCTTCGATGATTTCGGCTGTTGATAAGCCGTTGGCGATAAGGTTGATGACTACTGATACGGGTATCCGCATTCCGCGAATACAAGCTTGACCTGCCATGATTTTTGGGTCAAAGGTAATGCGATTTAGTCCTGCTATTGCTCTCATTGTTTTTTACCTCTTACTCTATTGTAATTGCTGTATATCCTTGTTCTGTGAGTTCAAATTCTGGGTCGATGATTTTTACTTCGTCATAGGTGAGTTGATAGAGTTTGTAAACTAAGCGATCGCATTCCTTTTCTAATTCACTCGTATCAGCATGGCGATCGCCTTTTTTAGCAGTGAGAATTTCGTCAACTATTAAAGTGATATTAATATATTCATGCTTATATTTAGGGACGGGAAAAGTTGATAGAGTTTCAGTATTTATTTTTGGAAATGCATTTCTATCTAGATTTACATTTTGAGACTTTAAGACAGATGCACAAAGTTTAGAACAAATGATTGCCAAGTAAAATTTAACATTTACCGTGCTATTTTTTGGCTTTAACGTAATAACGTCTGTGTTACATATTATGGTTTCATCTGTATAAGTAGCATCTAATCTTTCTTTTGAAAAAATTCTTTGGACTAATATTCTTTCACCTTCAAATATTGAAATTGAGCGTGGTGCAGCTAGATTTTCTCCATACTTTACATAGTAATTATCAGTTTTGAGTCTATATCTTTGAACATCCCTTGCCCTCAATAATTTAATATAGCTATCATCTATTTTTGATTCACCCTCATAAATTTTGTTTTTACCATCAATTTTAGTTTGAGGAGGATTCCCTTTTCCTACCTCATATAGCTTTGCGCCAAATTTCAAATCAAACAAAGAGCCTATTAAACTTTCTGCATTTATTTTGATTTTATTGTCAAATGATAAAGTTAATTCTTCATCTAAATCTGAAAGAGTAATTTTTTCGTCATAGCTCCAATCAGAAAGCATAACTGCTTCCAATCTTTGATTAATTGTGGATATATTGCGATCAATACTACAAATATGTATTTCATCATTGTTTGGTTCTTTTTTTGAAAATAAAAGTAATGTTTCAACTACTGCACTTTCAAAAATACTATATACATTTACTATGTTTCTTATTTGGTTTTCTTCAAATAAGAATCTTCTCAATTTTTTATCGTATTTAGTTGTTAACCAATAATTTGGAATTATTAAACCAAGTAAACCTTTCGACTTCAATATTTGTATGCTTAATTCAGTAAATATCCCGAAAGTATTAATTTGATATTCTGTAGTTTTGTAATGTTCATAATAGAAACCCTTCTCTTTTTCGTCTAAATTTTTTGATGGAACATAAGGAGGATTACCAATTACTACATCAAACCCAACAAAATCACCATCATCATTCAAAACTTCAGGAAACTCAAACCGCCATTCCAGAGCATTCTCATACAGCCGACCACTTTCAATATCCTCAATCTCCGCACTTAACTTATCAATCTCATTATTTAACTTATTAATCTTCTTTTCACGTTCTTTTTTCTCAGTTTTTGACTCAAATAATGGTAGTTGATCTCTCAAAAAATCCCGTTCACTTGATAGTTTTTTCCGCTTAATTTTCTTAGGATCATTAGTCAATAAAGTTGAACTAAAACCGACCTTAATTTTAGCGATTAAATCTTCCATTTTTCGCTTTTCTATTTTACTCTTCGCATTGCGATAAGTCTGTACCGCATCACGATATTGCTCAATACTAAACTCCTGTTGTTGTAAAACCTGCTTCACATCCACATCCAACCCAAACCGACTAATCAAAGAATTCCCACACTTGATATTAATGTCGATATTCGGCAAAGTTTCGAGATCTACCCCCCCTAGCCCCCCCTTTGGAAGGGGGGGGATTAGATTCCCCTTCTCTTTCTTCGTCCCCCCACTTTGCAAGGGGGGGCTAGGGGGGGTTCGATAATAAGCATTCTTCAAAAGCTCAATCCACAACCGCAACTGACAAATTTTTACTGAATTAGGATTAATATCCACCCCAAACAAACAACCCTCAATAATCGTCTGCTTCTCATGAAAAAGCGCTTCCTGAACCCTCTGACTTTCCTTGTTTTTAGGATTATAAGCAAACAACTTATTATCCAAAGTCACCTTTAACTTATCATTAACCACCTCAATCTCATATTTACTTAAAGACTCACCATTTCTATCCTGCAAAATCCCCAGATATTGCTTAATCGCAATCATCTCATTCAAAGCCGACACCAAAAAATGTCCCGAACCCACCGCAGGATCGCAAATCTTGAGACTATTCACAATTCCATTCGCCTCCTTTCTGCGAAATACTCTATCTGTCTCCCTAATATAACGCCCCAAATCATCACAGAGATCCTGAATATTCTCACAACTCCAGCCCTTCACCTCATTAAACTTCTGCACCACCGATCGCCGTATCGTCTCCCGACACATATACATCGTAATGAAACTCGGCGTATAAAAAGAACCATCCTTATAGCCATTAATCTTCTCAAAAATCAACCCCAACACCGAAGCATTAATCAACTTCTCACTATCTTCCTGTCCATCCTCAAACTCATCCTTATTAAACTTATAGGCATGGAGAAACTCAAACAAATATTCCAGCGCATTTAACTTACCCGATCGCTTTTTATCATTTCCATCCGTCAGTACCGTTGCCCCAAAAATCGACAAACTCTCATTACTACCAAGACTACGAATCGCAATATAATCTCTTTCAGCCGTCGTTATTTCAAATAATGAACTATTCAAATATGGAACATTAGCAAAAATCTCTTTCACACTCGCAGCGCGATCGCCATGCTCAAGAGCCAATACACTAAAAAAAAGTTTGTTTAAATCGCCATAATCCTTAATTTTGACAGAATTTAAGAATGCAAAATCCTGCTCATCTTCATCGCCTTGATGATATTTGATTAACTGAGCTTCCAATAATTTCAAAAAGAGAATTCGATTAACCCAAGTAATCGCCAAATCCAGTGCTACATCAAATAATTGTTGAGTATCATCACGAGAAATTTTATCTAGCTCTATAATTTGCGCGATCGCATTCTCAATCAAAGAACCATCTTGGCGATCGCCCTCCTTCACCCGCCCGATTATCTTTTTCCCGCCTTCCTTAGTTTCCGCCAGCCCAATGATATACAGTAACTCATTATAAAAAGGCTTATTTAAACTATTACTATCATTCGCAGATCGTATCTTTAACAAATGCTCAGGCGAAAAAATTTTGTAAAGCTCGATTAACTCACGATCTTTGTCACCACTCAGAACAAGGGGCTTAAGCCCCTTGTCTACATAATCCCGTAAATCAAAATATGTAAATTCCAGTTTACCGATTACCTCATCGATCGCAGGTTTCGCAATCTCTTTGTAAAATACCTCCGTCTTATTGCTACTAAATTGCTTCTCTTCAAAAGCTTTAAATTGCTTAACTAAACTCTTATCTTGATAAAAAAAGCGATCAAAAATATCGGCATCAAAAATAAACCATTCATAAATATTCGTGACCACCAAATGCTTAACCTGAAAATTTCCATGCGTCACGCGCTCACGCAAAAAATATAAAACCAACTGCTGCACCGCCTTAGTATTGAGATTGCTTACCTTTGGCATCTCCACACTACCCGTCTTAGTTGGCTTCTTAGTCTCAAAGATCACCCCAGCCGTACTTTTCACATCCTTGTCATTGTGGATCACCAGATCACTATTTTCCTTCGTATTTATGAAATAGCGATCGCCATAAAAGCTCTTTTTTAAAAAATCACTCAGTAAATTTTTATTAAACTCTTCATCCTTTTGACTATCACACAAATCAAGCAGCCGCGCCAAATGAACCTTAAACGCTGCAAAACTTTCGCGATCGGGCTTAACTTTCAAATATTCTTTTTTTAATGCTTGCTTTGGTTCGAGCTTATTGACGATCATCAAACTTTACGGCTAGTGAAATTATCGGCTAGTCCCATTATGACTAAATTAAGTGTCAAGCGAATTATAAAAAAGGGCGCTTTGCGCCCTTTTTTACAATCTAATCTAAAAACTGAAGACAGTTCTCAATGTACCGATAGTTAATGTGCTGTTAGCGCTGTTGTTATTAGCGTTAAAAATCACTTGAATATCAGGCGTGATGGTGATGTTGTTGGTAATTGGAAACCTAATGAAAGCTTCTAAATTGGTTTGCGTGCTATTACCAACTTTACTTTCAATAAAAGGTTGTCCAACCGCGATCGCTGCCAATGTACCCTGCTTAAACAAGTCGGGAAATGCTAAACCAACCATGAAAGTTTGGGGACTAAAGCTCGTGGCACTTTCGCTAGCAGGACTGGCGTTACTAAAGCTGAAAGTGGGATCGCCAGCAGCAGATGTACCAACAACGACTTTTCCACGGTTGTCGATACTACCAAAACCATAGCGTCCAAACATGGCTACGCCTTTGGAGAAAGCCCATTCAACGTTCACACCGCCCGTATTAAAGTCGAGATTATTAACCGTCCCTCTAGTATATTGGAGGCGAACAGCAAAAGCACCCTTTACCCCATCACGTTTGGGAGCATACTCTAACTCAACAGTGCCTTGATAAGGATCGCCCGTCAGTCCTGCATTGCGAACAATTGCTGAACCAGTTGCCACAGCCACAGGTGATGGGTTGGCTCCATTGGCCGCTAAATAAAGAGCGCGAAAGTTGAAATCACCACCATTAGGATTCCAATCAATCGCTCCACCTGCTCCACCTGTTTGGGGATTGATGAGTACTACCAAGGGATTATTGATGAAAAAGGTGGAAGAGAAGTCAAGGGCTTCATCATTAGCAAAGCTGTTTTTGTCCACATGGTCGTAGACATGCAGCACAGGTCCTAATGACACGCGGATATCTTTACCAAGCCCGAAGTCATAGCGCAATTTTGCCAAGGTGAAATTAGAGCCATTGCCAGCATAATCGAGGCGAGAAGTCTTAAAACCAACGTTGCTGAATTCATTTAATGGATTTCCCAACACATCGCCAGCCGTACCACCACCGTTACCAGCTTCAAGACGAGTGAGTAAGAGGTCACTGCCCGTGAAACTAGTATTCAGATCAAGTCGCACCCTTGCATTAACTGTAGTGTTCACGTTGCCGCTAGGAGCGATCGCTAGTCCATTGTCAGTAAAACCTACTGTCGTATTCCCAGCAAGCGCATTCGTAGAACTCAGAAATGGACTGCCTCCCGCGCCGCCACCACTGACTGCGAAAATCGCTTGTCCAGAAAGCTTAGTCGTTGTGGAGAACTGTTGGGCTTCGAGCTTTGTGGTCTTTGCGTCAAGAGCATCAACCCGACCGCGCAGAGTAGCAAGTTCTGCGGCAAATTCTTCTTGCAGTTTTCGCAAAGTGGCTAGATCTTCTTTGCCGACTTTATCGGCTAAACCAGCCGAGATAATCTCGTTAATTTTGTCCAAGCAAGCATTTATCCCAGCCGCAAACTCATAACGGCTCGTGGCTTGCTTACCGCGAAAAGTGCGATCGGGATAACCTGCAATACAACCATAGCGTTCTACTAAAGACTGCAAAGCTGTAAAAGCCCAATCAGTCGCCTTAACATCACTCAATTGCGATACAGAGGTGACATTTTGAGTGAGTATGTCACTTGATTTAGCCTGAGTCTCGGCGATCGCCTCCTTTCCACCCATGCTCATCGCCATTGCCAGACAACTCAAACCACTGACAAAGCCAAAATAATAAGCTTTCATGTTTCTCTCCTCACGATGGTATTCAAACTTTTGTGGAGAGTATACCAAAGACTTAGGAAATAGTCAGCACTAAGAGTTGGCTTTAGCGAGCATTTTTTAACCAATTCTGACTCTTTTCCCAAGCGATCGCGATTTGCGATGATTTGAATTATGATCTAAATTATGACTGAGCCGTTATTACAAAATTCTGAAAAATTACAAGCGCGATTAAAAGAAATTCCTCTCGAAGCAGGGGTTTATTTTATGCGCGATCGCCATGATGGCGTAATCTACATCGGCAAATCAAAGGCGTTACGCAATCGAGTGCGATCGTATTTTCGTAGTAGTCAGGATTTGTCGCCGCGCATCGCGATGATGGTGCAGCTAGTACATGAAATTGAGTTTATTGTCACCGATTCCGAAGCCGAAGCTCTCGCCCTTGAAGCGAATCTGATTAAGCAATATCAGCCCTATTACAACGTTCTCCTCAAGGATGATAAGAAATATCCCTATGTCTGTATCACATGGTCAGAGGACTATCCGCGTATTTTTATCACGCGCAAACGGAAGATGGGCGGCACAAAGGATAAATATTATGGTCCCTATGTCGATACATTCAGTCTCAGACGGACTTTAGGAATTATTAAACGCGCTTTTCCCTTGCGACAAAGACCGATTCCGATGTTCAAAGATCGCCCTTGCCTAAATTACGATATGGGGTTATGCCCTGGGGTTTGTCAGGAAAAGATTTCGCCTGAAGAATATCACAAGGTGATGGTGCGAGTGGCGATGATATTTCAGGGGCGATCTAGCGAGTTGATTGAGACTTTTACGGAGAAGATGGAAGTTGCTGCTGAAGAACTAGAATTTGAGAAGGCGGCGGATCTGCGCGATCGCATTCAAGTACTACAAAACCTTAACTCTAATCAAAAGGTATCTTTACCTGATGATACGATTTCTCGTGATGCGATCGCCTTAGCCTATGACGAGCAGCATACCTGTATTCAGTTATTTCAAATTAGAGCAGGGCGCTTGGTGGGAAGGTTAGCTTTTGTGGCGGATAGTCAGAGTGATGTACCTGAAGCGATTTTGCAGCGCACTTTAGAAGCCCATTATCAAAACTGTGATCCCGTAGAAATCCCCAATGAAGTGCATACCCAATTGGAATTGCCTGAAGTCGAGATTTTGCAGGCATGGCTAAGCGATCGCAAGGGTCGCAAAGTGGCGATCGCGACACCGCAGCGTCAACTCAAGGCTGAGTTAATTGAAATGGTGGAGCGCAATGCTCAATATGAGTTGGCGAGAATTCAAAAACAAAGCGATCGTAATTTGCAAGGATTGGAAGATTTGGCGGAGATTCTAAATCTGGAGAGTTTGCCACATCGGATTGAAGGTTATGACATTTCCCATATTCAAGGCTCGGATGCGGTGGCGAGTCAGGTTGTATTTATTGATGGTATTCCCGCTAAGCAACATTATCGCCATTATAAAATCCGTAATCCTGATATCCAGTCTGGACATTCCGATGACTTTGCGAGTTTAGCGGAAGTAATTGCGAGAAGATTTAGGAAGCATGAAGCCCTCACCCCCAGCCCCTCTCCCAAGGAGGGAGAGGGGGGCAAGAGTGATGATTTTCCTGATTTGGTGATGATTGATGGAGGGAAGGGGCAGCTTTCGGCGGTGATGAAGATTATTGATAAGTTGGGGTTGCGCGATCGCCTCACGGTGATTAGTCTAGCCAAAAAGCGGGAAGAAATATTCTTGCCTGAGCAGTCGGAGCCATTAATTAGTGGTGATCCTGAACGGGCGGGGGTACAGGTATTGCGCCGTTTGCGGGATGAAGCGCACCGTTTTGCGATCACTTTTCATCGTAAAAAACGCAGTCAGAGGATGCAGCGATCGCATCTCGATCAAATTACAGGATTGGGACATCATCGCCAAAAAGTTTTATTAGAAAAATTCCATTCTGTAGAATATATTCGTCAAGCGACCGTTGAACAGATTGCAGAAACCGATGGCATTGGCAAAAAATTAGCCCAACATATTTACGATCATTTCCATGCTGACAAAGAGTAAGTAGCTAAAGTTAAGATCCCCGACTTTTTCTAGGCAAGCAAAGATAATTTGCAAATTTACAAAAAAAGTCGGGGATCTGGGTATTTACAGGTTTCATTTGCTGACCTAATTCAAAAAATCATCCGCATAGCGGGTGATTTTTTTGCAAATACATACCTAGCAAGCTTTTGTCAAAATAACGTAATATAGATACATTATGGCGCGATCGCAATTTCAGAATCTCAAAAACTATCTCCGTCCCTACTGGAGCGACCTCGCTCTTGGCACAATTGCCCTCCTATTGGCAAACGTGCTTGGTACATATATTCCTTGGCTGATTAGAGCCGCCGTTGATGATCTCAGTAAGATACAGGCTGTTGATTTTAGTCACTTGATGAATTACGTTTGGCTAGTTATCGGCTTGTCATCAGTAATGTGGGGCATTCGCATGGCTTCGCGGGTCTGGATTTTTGGGATTGGACGCAAAATCGAGTATAGTCTCAAACAACTAATTTTCGAGCATCTCCTCAAACTGCCCCCCAGCTACTTTGCCAATAATTCCGCAGGGGAAACCATCAGCATTGTCACCAGCGATGTCGAAAATATTCGCCGTCTGATGGGATTTGCGCTACTCAGTATCATTAACTCCGTCTTTGTCTATAGCCTGACCCTACCTGCAATGGTCGCGATCGATCCGATGTTGACCCTATTATCGATTTCGGTCTATCCGATCATGTTGGTAATTGTCCAGAAATTTAGCGGTAAGTTGCGCGATGAACAATTAGAAGTTCAAGAGGAACTATCGAATGTAAGTTCGCTCTTGCAAGAAGATCTGAATGGAATGGCGCTGATCAAAACCTACGCACAGGAGGGAGCCGAACGTGCTGCTTTTGGGAAGTTAAGTGATCGCTTACTAGATGCGAATTTGAGAATGGCGCGAAGTCGGAATATTTTATTCCCTCTACTGGGTGGAATTGCCAGTATCAGCTTTTTGGTATTGATTTGGTTTGGTGGCGAGAGATTAGCTAATCCTGCGAATACGACTTTTAAGATAGGTGACTTGCTGACTCTGATTATTTATGTGGAACGGTTGATCTTCCCAACTGCGATTTTGGGATTTGTGATGGTCACATATCAGAGAGGCTTAGTGAGTATTGGACGTATTCAAGGCATTCTCGATATTCCACCCGCGATTATTGATCCGCTTGATGCGATCGCCCTTAACCATTCAGAAGTCACAGGTAAAATTGAAACGCGAGATCTCACCTTTACCTATCCCAAGGCTCCTCAACCAGCCCTCGATCATGTCAGTTTTACCATCTATCCCAGTGAAACCGTTGCCATTTTAGGAACTGTTGGTTCGGGTAAATCGACTTTAGCGAGTGCCTTAATGCGCTTAGTGGAAGTGCCATCGCAGCAAATATTTATCGATGGTGTCGATATTACAAAGATGAAGATTGAGGATCTGCGATCAAGCATCTCTTTTGTACCACAGGATAGTTTCCTATTTAGCGCCACGATGCGCGACAACATTCGTTATGGCAAGCCGCAAGCTTATGATCATGAGGTGGAGAACTTTGCCAATCAAGCCCGAATCGAACAGGAGATTCTCAAATTCCCGCAGCAATATGATACTTTTGTTGGAGAACGGGGGATTACATTATCAGGTGGTCAGCGTCAGCGCACGGCTTTAGCGAGAGCTTTGCTAGTTGACACCCCAATTTTGGTACTAGATGATGCCCTCTCTAGTGTGGACAATCAAACTGCTACGGGTATTTTAGGAAATCTGCCTCAGAATAAAACTGTGCTATTTATTACCCATAATCTTTCGGCGGCTTCAACCTGCGATCGCATTATCTTGATGGATGCTGGCAAGATTGTCCAAGTCGGCACTCATGCTGAGCTACTTACCGAGTCACAGCTTTACCAAAAACTCTGGAATCAACACAAATTGGAATCGGCGATCAAATAATCACAAGGCGATCGCTGTACATGATGTTAGAAAGCTACGCAAGTATCAACTAATTCCTTAAGGCTTTGCGCCGCTTGCAAGTAGGTAGCCGTAATTAAATATAAAGTCCAAATAAGCTGATTCGCCCGCTTCGCGGGC
>JANMFC010000220.1:0-10330 GCA_031377675.1 Pseudanabaena sp. OTE_70b_metabat_355
CTCACTCTCGCTTTATGTTGGTGTTTTTCTTCTGGTTTGTGGCAATCTCTCATCAAGCCTCTCAAGCCTAAAAAACATGGGCGTTTACCTAAAAGCATTTTTCGCCTTGGTTTTGATTTCCTCCGTGATATCATCTTTGACCTTCATCTCAATTCCCAAGCTTTCTTCAACTCCATTAAATTTTTGTCCTGTACTTAGCACTAAAGCTTATAATCAGTTTAAGATTTTACGCAGCCAATTTAGGCGTTTGGGTACAAGAGATTTAAGGATCGCGGCGATCTCTTTATCTAACAAAGCCACAGTAATTACCCGCAATGCAAAGGATTTTGGACAAATTCCAAACTTATCAATTGAAGACTGGACAACTGAAAAATCTTCTTCCTATTAGAGTTCGTAATTAATCCAACAGGCGTAGAGTCCAGAAAGATAATCTGACTCATTAGATCGAAACACCTTCAACAGACTCAATAACTTTCAATGCCTCTTTCTGCTCATCTTCACTATCCAACACAGCCCATGTTGTAAATAATTGATTGATTTTTTGTCGTCTGAGACTTTGCCCTTCTAAATTGTTACTATTAATCTCACTAATTGCACTATCCCAAGCAATTGTCGATGAAGATATTGACAGATATTTCTCACGCCATTCCTCAGCCGAGAACGTTACCAATCCTTCACCCTTTTCTAAATTAGCGATCGCCTCTAATAATCTTTTAGCATTAGCAGCATTGGAGAGCAAATACTCCGTTTCATCTTGATGATCAACCAATAAAATCACCTCAACTTTTGTACCTTCTATTAACTCTGGGGTGTAAAGTTCAATTTTGCCATCTTTGCCCACAGTTCCCATTTGCTTAATTGCTGTTACCACTGGCTACACCTATCCATAGTATTTGCATTATAACGAAAAATGCTTGAATTTACATAAGATTTGAGTGTTTGTTGCGATCGCCAAGGGTAAATTTTAGCAATACAATCTATGCGATCGCCACTCACAGATCGGTAAATCTTAACCTTCAGCCGCCACAGACTCATCCGTAGAACTTTCAGAAGCGATCGCCTCAGTTACATTGTCAGTCACCACATTCTCACCAACAGTCTCATCAACAACCAGCCCATCATTCTGGCGAAACCACTTTAAGCCAGCATTAGCCAAGCGACTGCCCACCAACTGCCCCTCAAACGCAAAATCCTCCGATCGCATACCCGCCGCTAACTTTTGTATTCCAACATCCGTCAACGACACCTTCACCACCTTCTCATCCGTAATTGCGATCGCGCCATCCTCTTGCAACTTCAACAAAAAGTCATTATGCACAGTCGCCTTCTCCTTACCCTTACAAGTAGAGCGCAAAAGCACACTTCTCTTCACCAGACCCTTCCCTTCCCCAAGATTCCAAAGGGTCAAAAGCAAACGGATTTCTGTATAAACTGCTGTATTCATATTGAGAATCTCTAACCTAAAAATGTATAAGTATTACGGAACTAAAGCCAAAACAAACGTACCGACTAGCCTCTAGGATAATACTTTTCCGCACAGTTTTCTCAATTTTGGCTAGATTAAACTAATTCTTATAGATTAAACTAAAAAACGTTTTGCCATCATCCCCCCTAACTACCCACTAAATACAAAAAGCGACAGCCCAAAAACATCATGAATCCCCTAACCACCAAAGATTTCAGCCAACTTAAAGGCTACAGCCAACCCGCCGAATGGCAACCCCATAGCGCCTGTTGGTTAGCATTTCCTAGCCATCGTGACCTATGGTTAGAAGATCTTGATATCGTCCAAATCGAATTTGTCGCCCTAGCCAAAGCGATCGCCCAATCTGAACAGCTTGAGATATTAGTCCTAGAAGACACAGCCGAACTTGCCAAACAACTTTTAAGCGATGTCAATGCTCGCTTCCATCTCATTCCCTTTGGTGATATTTGGATGCGCGATATTACACCCATTTACATCAAAAATACCAATGGAGAACTCGCCGCCTTGCATTGGCAATGGAACGGATGGGGCGGAAAATATTTTCTGGAACATGATGATCAAGTCGCAAATCGGATCATTAAAACCCTCAATATTCCTACCTTTGAATTTGATTGGATACTCGAAGGCGGAGCGATCGAAGTCGATGGTGAAGGAACCTGTCTTACCACCAAGCAATGTCTGCTCAATCCTAATCGCAATCCTAAAATGGATCAACAAGCGATCGAGTCTGGATTAAAAACCGCATTGGGAGTGGAAAAAATTCTTTGGATTGAAGAAGGACTGCTCAATGATCACACCGATGGACATATCGACACGATCGCCAGATTTATTGCGCCCCATACGGTGATGTGTATGCAACCTGATAATCAAGATGATCCTAATTATCAAGTTCTCAATCACATTATCTCCCAACTAGAATCCATGACCGATGCCAAGGGTCGAAAAATCGATGTAGTCAAAATCCCTTCACCAAACCTCGTTCTTGATCCTGAAGGTGAAATCATGCCAGCCAGTTATCTCAACTTCTACATATCCAACGATAGCGTCATCATTCCTATCTATGGTTCGCCCAATGACGAAATTGCCGTGCAAGCCATCAGCAAACATTTTCCTAATCGCAAAGCGATCGGGCTTTCTGCTAAACATATTCTTTTAGGTGGCGGCGCATTTCATTGCATTACTTGCCATCAACCGAAAACATAAGCCCGAAAAGAGAGTTGCGGCACGAAGCGCCGCAACTCTCTTTTCGAGTATACTAAATCATCTAATCAGGTTCTTAATTTATCTATCTCTTACAAAATGCGAACCCTAAATCAATGAATGCAAATCAATGGCAATGGCGCGGCGAAGTCCTAACTTGCGAATTGCTGTCTGACTGGCGGCATGGATTTTTTACCCGATCGCACTTTCCTCAACTACCACCCGATCTCCATACTCATTTTGCCCCAGAGGGAAAAGCCTATCGCGCTAAACAGGTGCATGGTAATCACTTAGTTCACGCTGATCAAATTAATCTCGAATCAACAGCACCCCTACCCGAAGCTGATGGAGTCTGGATTACCGCTAATCAGCATCATAAAAATCATTCCGTATGGGTTTGTACAGCCGATTGTGTACCCGTGCTAATTGGCGATCGCACATCGGGTTCCGTAGCCGCCATTCATGCGGGGTGGCGCGGCACGGCGGCGGGAATTGTGATCAAGGCGATCGCGACATTGTGCGATCATGGTAGTGAATTAAAGGATTTACGGGTAGCTTTAGGACCAGCCATTTCGGGTGAAGTCTATCAAGTATCCCAAGAGGTCGCGCAACAGGTCACAGCAACCATTAAAGAGCCAGTGGGAATCATCCCTGAT
This sequence comes from Pseudanabaena sp. OTE_70b_metabat_355, assembly GCA_031377675.1. Taxonomy (GTDB): domain Bacteria; phylum Cyanobacteriota; class Cyanobacteriia; order Pseudanabaenales; family Pseudanabaenaceae; genus Pseudanabaena. Next base: position 3,343 of record JANMFC010000220.1, read on the forward strand.
GACGATCCTGAGCGAGTCAAATTGGATTTGCGTCTAGTGCAATTGCAACAACTCCAAGAATTAGGAATGTCCCCTGAGCATATAGCGATCGCGCCCTACTGCACACTTCAAAGCGAGTCCATATTCTTTTCCTATCGCCGCTATTTTTTAAACAATCCCAATCCCCAACCCAGAGCGCCACAAATTCAGTGGTCAGGAATTGCGATCGCTTAGGCAGTTAAAAAAAGCTATAGCGCACGCTGCGCGTGCGCTATAGCTTTTTTATGACTTCTGCTGCTCCAGTCTTGCCTGTAACAACGGTACATAATTTGTGTAAACATGACCCTGCCGAAATTCTTCATCATCCAAAACTTTCTGATGAAAAGGAATCGTAGTCGGTACACCCGTAATTGCACATTCACGCAAAGCTCGCTTCATCCGTAAAATCGCCGCAGGGCGATCGCTACCCCACACAATCAACTTCGCAATCAGCGAATCGTAATAGGGCGGAATCACATAATCGGTGTAAACATGGGAATCCATCCGCACCCCAGGACCTCCAGGGGGGAGATAACCACTAATTCGCCCTGGATTCGGACGGAAATTATGATCGGGGTCTTCGGCATTGATCCGACATTCGATCGCATGACCACGGATCTCAATATCCTTCTGTTGAAATCTCAGCTTATCGCCCTGAGCAACCCGCAACTGTTCAGCGATTAAATCAATACCTGTGATCATTTCTGTAACAGGATGCTCAACTTGGATACGGGTATTCATTTCCATGAAATAAAATTTGCCGTACTTGTCCAGCAAAAATTCCACCGTACCGACACCGACATAATTAATCGCCTTGGCAGCCTTTACCGCCGCATCACCCATTTTTTCGCGCAACTTCGGATTGACTGCACTACTGGGCGCTTCTTCTAATAACTTTTGGTGACGGCGTTGGATCGAGCAGTCCCTCTCGCCCAAATGCACCACATGACCATGCATATCCGCCAAGATCTGAATTTCAATATGGCGCGGATCTTCGATTACTTTCTCGATATAGACCCCACCATTGCCAAAAGCCGCCTCAGCCTCACCTTGAGCCGCACGAAATAATCGCAACAAATCATCAGGATTGACGACTAGCCGCATTCCCCGCCCGCCGCCGCCAGCAGTTGCCTTAATCATTACGGGATAGCCAATATCCGCAGCGACTTTAACGGCTTGTTCTTCCGATTCAATTAAGCCTTCACTGCCTGGAATCGTTGGCACACCAGCTTTTTGCATGGTTTTTTTGGCGGTGGACTTGTCACCCATCGAGCGGATCGAGTTGGGGCTGGGACCAACAAACAACAAGTTATGATCGGCACAAATTTCCGCAAATCGGGCATTTTCCGACAAAAAGCCATAGCCAGGATGGATGGCTGTGGCGTTGTGCGTAATTGCTGCCGAGATGATATTAGGAATATTTAAATAGCTTTTACTGCTAGGGGAATCGCCGATACAGACTGCTTCGTGGGCGAGCTGTACGTGCAACGAGTTGCGATCGACATCGGAATAAACAGCAACGGTGGGAATCCCTAATTCTTCGCAAGTCCGAATTATTCGGAGGGCGATCTCACCTCGATTAGCAATCAGTAGTTTGGCGATGGGAGCCATGTTTCAGTTTCTTAAGTTGTTGGGAATTGGTAATTGGTGATGGGGAACTGGTGATTAGTGATGCTAATTTGATACGTTTTAATCCCGATCGCACTTTTTGCCAGAGATATACGCTTTTGTTAGTAATCGATGACTAGAGCTTTTGAATTTTAACTTTTTTGGGCAGCTTATTTCCAAAGAATATTAAACGATATGTTTTAGGTACTCGAAGCCACGACTTCTTTGGCACGCGCCTGACTACTTTGAGCCTGACCAATTGGAGTAAATAGAGAAAGACGGGTGGCGATCGGTTTGGTTGCCGACAGTCCAGGGGCATAAGACTCTAACACATGACCACTACGAGTACAAATGGCGAGGAGATAGTCGCATTCATCGCATTGGGTCTTGACTTGAGCCAAATAGGGGAGATGGTGTCGTTCGGCGATCGAACCACAATTGGGGCAACGAATCGATTCAATCATTTTGGTAAATCCTTTGGTTAAAATTAAATGCTAATTAAATGCTAATTAAATGTATTTTTTAAATATGTACTAATTATAGACAATAAAAACGGGGATCATTGTCAGATGAGCGATCCCCGTTTCAACAGACACAATAAACAATCGCTATATCTTGCTTGGCAGTAAGAGCGTAATCGATGATTAAAAAATAGTTAAAGGTTAATATTCCCCTAGAAAAATACATTATAAATCTTTACTAAGACGAAATATTTACTTTAATCATTCGCTTGAGTCTTAGAACTCTCAATTGCATTCAGTGAGAAAGTTTCGTCATCTGCTGAATCACGACCCTTTTGCCCAGCTTTAAGATAATAATCATCGTAGTAGTTATAGTAGTACTCACTATCAGTAGAAGAAATCATATTAATCAACAGCCCAGATACATTAGCCTTAGCTGTCTCCAAGATATCCAATGCTTTCGCGATGCCACTACTTGTCGAACGATTAATCGCCGCCACCAAAATAAACGTATCCACCTTTGTCGTCAAGCATTGAGCATCAGTTATCCCTACAACAGGTGGGGTATCAACTAACACATAGTCGTACTCACGCCGCCATTCTTGACATAGGCTGGTCATCTTATCGGAATCCAACAAAAGCATCGGATTCGGTGGAATTGAGCCTGATGTAATAATGTGTAGTCTGTCTTTATCACCGACGGCATGAATTAGATCTTGCCAAGGGCTAGGGGTCGCCAGAACCGTGGACAAGCCAAACTTGTTACTTAGATTTGCCAGCTTATGAATATTCGGCTTTCGCATATCCGCATCGACCAGCAATACCCTATAGTCTAGCGCTGACAAAATCAAAGCTAGATTATAGATCAAGGTACTCTTGCCCTCAGATGGTACTGATGAAGTGAAGGCAATAACCTTCATCATGTTGTCGGTTCCCAAGTAGCGTAGGTTCAACGCCAACGAACTCAATGATTCTTTAAAGGCATAGTAACTACTTGGCGGCAATGTTCCTTGTTCTCCATTTGCTCCCAAATACCCTAATTCAGTCATCGGAACTGATCCTAACAGAGGCAAATCAATGATTTCTCTAACTTCGTCTACCTCACGAATACGTTGATCCATCCGATTTAAGAGCAAGGCAAATAGCACACCGATCGCTACACCTGCAAAAGCTCCCGTCATCAGACCTCTCACGATATCTGGCGAGAAAGGTAACAACGGCACTAGTGGCGGCTCAAGAACTTTCCAAGATGAGGTTTCTTGAGCCTCAGAAATTTTTAATTCTTCGAGCTTGTCAGTCAGCTTGGTGTAAGTTGATGTGTCTAGCGTCAATTGTCGTTGCAGTTCCACATACTTTTGTTGAAGTTGGGGGATTTTGGAAAAAGCCGCCGCAACTTCAGACTGGGCATTTCTAATACTTTGTAGCTGTACTTGACTGACCGCAAGAGTTGTTTGGGCATCAAACAATTGAGTTGCCAAATTCTGCTGGATTACACTATTTGGTTCATTCGTAATATTGGCAGTACCGCCTCTAAGTCCCACCACAGACTGAGCGCGAGTCTCTAACAACCGATAGAGTTCATCTCGGCGATCTTTGAGGGCAATGACATTGGGATGATCAGCCCGAAATCTAGTCCGTTCCAAGAAATAATTAGTCTCAAGATCTTGAAATTGCTTAACCAAAGACTGATATGGAGCATCTTGTTGCAAGATTGCCCCGCCGATCGCCGCCTCTGGCGATTTGCCAACTTGACGACTGAGGACTTCATATTGTTGTTGAACTTGAGCAATTTTGATCTGCAAATCTTGAGCTTGGTTTTCTAAGGCTGTACGCATAGTAAAAATAGTCGATGCGTAGGTGTCAGGATCTGTGATGTTATAGGTTTTACGAAATTGGGTAACTGCTAAGGCGGATTTATCCAGTTGTATTTTGATTTGAGGGAGTTTTTCTTGAATAAACTTGATTGCAGTGCTGGATTTGGTGCGTCGATCATTCAAACTATATTCAACGTAAGTCTGGGATAGGGCATTGAGAACCTCCCGCGCTCGCTTGGGATCAGTATCTGTGTAGGTAAGACGTAAAATCAAGGTGTCCTTTTCGGGGCGAATTTCCAGCCCATTCATCACAGTAAAAGGATCTAAATCTTTATAATTATTGCCAGATGCTGATTCCCGTAGCTTGGCAAGGGAGATTTCAACCAAAGGTCTGCTTTTGAGAATACCAATTTCCGTACCCAGATTAACTTTAGGACTATCTGCGCTAATTCCTGGAATTTGAATATCTGATACAGCGATCGTAGAACTACTAATTAGCAACGAAGTATTTGATTTGTACAACGGTGATCTGGTGAATGTGTAGAATGCGTTTGCCGCAAATACAGATGCGGATACTGCGGCAATGACAATCCAACGTTTGCGAAGTACGCGGATGAACCTAGCAAATTTAAACGAATCATCTAAATACTTGCCTGTGTAGTTAGCCTTAGGACTGTCAATCATCTTTGTATTCTCACCCGAGTAGTTCTAACGTTGTAGATTTTGAGGTATGCCCTAGACATAATTGTACTGGGCGACACCTAATACTTATTGTAAATAAGTTCTCAATTGCAGATTTATCTCTTCCTAGCATAAGGAGTGTAATATATTGTAATATAAGCCCTCTTTAAAATGATGGTTTTTTATAGTAAATTTTTTGATAAAATTTCACCCTGAATGCCTGCAACCATCGTTACCGTATACTCCAGCTTGTTATTAACAATCCTATTGTTTTTTGGGCTAATTTCTTTTTTGCGCGGGTCGATCCGCGATCGCACCACAGAGGCTCTCTTTGCGACCGATAAACTTACAGACGATCGCCTTTTGATGCAGGTTCGCGATCATTTTCGGCAAAGGGCTTACAAGGTGGTAGAGATTGATCCCAAACGGGATGTCGCTATTTTGACGGGGCAAGTCCAGCCGAGTCTGTTTTTGGCGATATTTATGACCGTATTAGCGGCGATTGGCTTAGGTTGTTTAGGTGTGGTTTTAGGGATTTTAATTCCCGATTTAGAAAATTTCTGGTTTTGGCTAGTCGTAATTTCGCCGATCGCAGGTGTTTTTTATTGGCGTGGTACTCCCCGTGAGCAGCAAGTAAGTTTGCAGCTTTTGCCTGACGCAAGACTGAAGGTACGCGCTCACAAGGATGAAATTACGGAATTAGAGCGATCGCTCAAGTTAGAAAAAATAGAAGCATAGAAGCAAACTTTTGTTTTTTGAGCGCTTGCGCTCAAAAAACAAAAACTGGGTTTCCAGTATTTTATGCTGCTATTTTTTATAATGGCTTAAGAGAATTTTACAAAAAATGATGGGTACTTCATGACTACTGTTTTACCAAGTCTTCGTAAAGAGACTATTTCGGCGAATTCGTTAGAAAATTCAGCCTCAAATGCCGCAAATTCTATTTCCAGCTTACAAAGCCTGTCGCCTAATCAACAACTTTTACCTTTGACTGCATTAGTTAATTCTAGCGATCGCCTAGAGATCGGTGGTTGCGATGTCGTGGAATTAGTGCAGCAATATGGGTCGCCACTGTACATTTTGGACGAAGTGAGTCTGAGAACCTCTTGCCAACAATATCGTGACGCTTTTGCGAAACATTATCAGGGACAAGCACAGGTTTTATATGCTTCTAAGGCTTGGAGTTGTCTGGCGGTTTGTGCGATCGCTGGTTCTGAGGGACTAGGCATCGATGTGGTGTCCGCAGGGGAAATTTTGACGGCGATGCGGGCTGGGGTTTCGGCTAGTCTGATTTATTTTCATGGCAACAATAAATCTATTGATGAGCTTAGCTATGCCCTAGAGTCAGGTTGCACGGTTGTCGTTGATAACTGGCATGAGTTAAAAACTTTGGATAGCCTAGCAAAAGCACAAGTTAATTCGATTAGCTTCATTGCGCCCAGAATCATGTTGCGGTTAACCCCTGGGATCGAATGTCATACCCATGAATATATCCAAACAGGGCATATTGACAGCAAGTTTGGCTTTGATCCCAATGAAATTGAATCCGTATTTGCCTTTCTGTCTGAATCCAGCCTTAACTGTATTGGTATTCACGCTCACATTGGCTCACAGATTTTTGAATTGCAGCCACATCAAGACATCGGCGGAGTGATGGTGCTATGGTTTAAACTGGCGGGTGAAAAATATGGCTTGCAGTTTGAAGAACTGAATATTGGTGGCGGTTTAGGCATTCGTTATGTCGAATCTGATGATCCACCTAGCATTGAAGCTTGGGTACAAACCGTGAGTGCGGGCGTGACCGAAGCCTTTGTTGCGGCGGGCTTGCCTTTGCCCAAATTACTTTGTGAGCCAGGGCGATCGCTGATTGGTTCTACCTGTGTGACAGCCTATACGATTGGCGGTCGCAAGACTGTTCCTGACATTCGCACTTATATTACGATTGATGGTGGCATGTCGGACAATCCTCGTCCGATCACTTATCAGTCCAAATATCGCGCCGTAGTTGCCAATCAGATGAGTGCAACCCTATCGGAAACCGTGACGATCGCAGGTAAGCACTGTGAATCGGGCGATATTTTAATTAAGGATATTCAATTGCCAGAAACGAAGGCAGGCGATATTTTAGTTGTATTTGGTACGGGCGCTTACAATTACAGCATGGCTTCCAATTACAATCGTTTACCGAAGCCTGCGGCGATTGTTGTTGCCAATGGCGATTCTAGTTTGATCATCAAGCGTGAAACTCGTGAGGATCTATTGCGTCAAGATTGCTTGCCAGAAAGACTACGTCAGTAGTTACAGCGCTCTGCGCTAACATAAAAACCAAAGAAGTTTTTGAAAGGGCTGCGATGCAGCCCTTTCAAAAACTTCTTTGTACCATTGTAAAGTGAATAATTAGTGGTG
>JANMFC010000226.1:0-2136 GCA_031377675.1 Pseudanabaena sp. OTE_70b_metabat_355
CGCTTCGCGGGCGAATCAGCTTCTTTGGGTTCTGGTTTTTATTAAACCGAGGTACTTACAAACAAAGGCTGTGGAAAACATTTTCAGGTTTGTATTCAAAAAATTGATATCTACCCGATCTGGTGTAAAAAATCTTAGGAATAAATGAGACACTAGATCAATGATTTTCCGCTTTGTCCCTTTTTTCAGCATATTGCATCGACTAGAGTCCCGCATGATCAAACGAATTGCTCTGTTACTTGTTTCTGCGGTAGTTACCGCGATTGCGCCGATCGCCAATCCTGTACTTGCTGCCCAATCCACTAAACCTGCTCCTGCCGAACTATCAAACATTGTCTATGCATTGGACAAAGCCGCTAGTCAGCAAGACATCGAAGCCGTGATGAAGCACTATGATCCTACTTTTAGTCACGCTGATGGACTAGATCGCGATCGCTACAAACAGCTATTGAGTGAACTGTGGCAGCGTTATAAAAATATTAGCTATCGCACCGAAATTTCCAAATGGGAGAAAAAGGGCGATCTAATTATGGCGGAAACGGTGACGATGGTGCAGGGGCAGAAGAGTTCGGAGAATGATAATTTCAAGTTAGACTCCAGATTGATTTCCTCTCAGACCTATAAAACTGTAAATGGTCAGTTGCAAGTTGTTGCTCAGAAAGTATTGTCAGAGCAGTCTTCGCTCAGTAGTGGTGATACGCCGCCACCCGTCAAGCTGAAATTGCCTGAGCTCATTGGGGTTGGTCGGCAATATGTACTGGATGCGATCGTGACGGAGCCGCTTGGTACTAGTCTGTTGTTGGGTGCAGCGATCGAAGAACCTGTTGAATCCAAGAATTTTCTCAACCAAAATACGATTAACTTACGTCCTCTGCGGGCTGGTGGTGTATTTAAGATCGGTCAAGCGCCATTTAATTCTGGCGATCGCTGGATTTCGGTGGTGCTGGTGCGTGAGTCGGGAATTACGATTACTAGTCAGCGTTTGCGGGTGAGCAAGGACTTTACGGGTAATCAATATACGCCTCTACCAGAGCCAGATACGACACCCAGCCGTGTTCGTCCGCGTCCTAATAGTGAGCAAACTCTGTAAACAAAAAACCACCCGAAGGGTGGTTTTTTATTATTGACGCACCTTACGCAGAGCGAAGATTTACCCTCATCCCCTTCTCCCAGAACGGGAGAAGGGGAGTTAAGAGGCGGTTTTGAATTTTTCTTTTTCCCCTCTCCCTTTTTGGGAGAGGGGCTAGGGGTGAGGGTCTTATAACCTTCTGCGAAAGATACTTATTGATTCCCAAACCGAGAGCGCTGAGGTTTGGGTTGAAAGACGGTTTTCCATGCTTCCACAGTACCGCCGCCGATGGGTAAATCAGTGGTGGAGTCATTATCCCAAACTGCTCTAATTGTCATCGTTCCCGCAGGCGCTTTGGCTAAGGCTTCGGCAAGTTGAGAATTTACTTCACCGCTTGTATAGGTATAAATTTCCTCATTTATGGCAAACATGAGGGCTTTGGGAGATTGCGATCGCGATCTTCTTTCGTAAATTGGCTCTGGATCAGAATAACGCTCATCAATATAGTGATCATAACTGCGATCATAATTGCGATATTGTCCCCGATGGTTATTGTAATAGCGCACCCGCCGACTTTTCCAGACTTGACGATAGCCGACTAATTCTGACCAATATTCGGTATAGGTGGCTTTAATCCCCTGTCTTGACCAACTAGTTACAAACGCAAAGTTATCGGAAAAATGCTTGTCGTAAACGAGTTTGCCATCAAAGGGATTTTCGATCGCACTTGACCAAGGCACATCCGCATCTTGATTAATCGATACAGGGGATAAAGCCTCAGCGCTAGGCGTGATCAAAATAGGTGTTCCCCAAAGTAACCCCAGACTAGTTACCAAGGCTAAGCATTTTTGTGGTATTACTTTTCGCATCTCAAACCTGTTTTTTCGTGATTCATTAAATCGAAAAGTGTGGTTCGCCCGCTACGCGGGCGAACCACACTTTTCGATTTAATGAATCACGAAAAAACAGGTTGGAGATGCGAAAAGTAATACGACAAAAATGTTTAACCTTGGCAACCAGTTTTGGGTTGCTTTTGGGAACACCTATTTTGATCGCGCCTAGCGCTG
>JANMFC010000371.1:0-2913 GCA_031377675.1 Pseudanabaena sp. OTE_70b_metabat_355
TAAAAATATTTTTCTGTCCAACAAAAAAACAAAATATGTCAGATGCTCAAATTAGTGTTATAAAGTTCGCAAACTAGACACAACCAGTTAGCCAATTAAAAAATTAGTGCCACACTTAGTCCCTAGCGTTATTTCAGATGGCATTGTTACGAGGTGATTTCTTCAATGGAGAGCAATAATATTCGTAGTAGTTCTTACGAGCAGACCCTCGCGGGAGTCACCAAGGACTTGTCAGATCTGCGGGCAAATATCTTGGGCAAGCTCAGCCGTGAAATTTTGATTTTACAAGCCCAAAAAAATGCTCTGACTGACGATATCCAACGACTCCAGTCTCAACGTAAAGAGCTAGAAGTGCTGACGGTCACGCAGCAGGGCATGAATCAACAAGAAATTCAGCGCCAGCAATGGATCGAGCAGCTTGCTCAGTCGATCACTTATCATCTTAAAAATGATGTGATCGTCACTAATTCACAGGCTTTAAACGATCATTCTCAAAATTTTGAGCAGCTAATGCTCAATCTTGATGATGCGATCCGCACCACATTTCAATCATTGCAGCGCGATGTTGATACTTATCAGCGCGACCTTGATGATCAGATGCAACGGATGTATACGCAGCGACAACAGGGCGAGTTGATGCTGTCGGCTTTAGTTGAGCGTATTGATGAATATTTACGGCGATCTTCGGGCGATCGCTATGGCGGGGGCAGTTTACCAACACCACCGATCGCAAATTTTACGGGGACATCTAGCTTTACAGAGGCGATCGCTACTAATGGTAATGGATCTGCTGTTAGCCCTAATGGCAATGGTAACGGCAACTACAGCCAAATCCAGATTCCCACTTTTAACAATAATCAGTATGGTACGCAATATCGGCAAAATGATACTCGCCCTTATGCAGGCGAGCCTACCCAACCTTTTGATCTGCCTGAAGTAGCTCCAGTTCAACCAGCTAAACAGCTTAATGAGTGGTGGCTTGGATTTATTTTGGTGTTAGGAGCCTCCGTAGTTCTGTCTTTTCAGAATATTTTGGTCAGGATTATCTTCTTCAATTCCAGTATTTTGGGCGCGTTTAATTTTGGGGGATTGATTCAACCTAGTGTGGCAAACTCGTTTATCTTGTTGCTATTACGCATGGCTTTTGCGACACCGATTATGTGGATCGTGGCAAAAGTGATCTTTCGGGTCGATGTATGGCGAGACTTTCAGCAATTACTTACCCCCAGCCGTAGATTGTTATTTTGGCGCGTCGCCTCTAGCGCCCTATTGCAGTTCTGCTCCTTTGCCTTCATTTATGTGGCTCTAGGCATTTTAAAACCTGGGCTTGCCGTAACCCTATTTTTCATCTTCCCAACCGTGACCGTATTGCTGGCTTGGTTCCTATTTGGCGATCGCCCTAGTAATGAGCGCTGGTTTGTGATTGTGGTGATTTATGTGGGGATCATGTTGACCTATAACATCTTTGGGACGTTGAAACCAGACACATGGGGCGTAACGGCAGCCATACTTTCGGGTATTTCCTTTGCAGGCTATATCATCACTTCGCAGGCTTGTTTCAAGCAACTTAATCCTGTTTCATTTACTTCCATAAATTTTGCGATTATTTTGCTGCTCTGCCTCGGTACATTGCCTTTCACATTGGGATCGATATCTCTAAATGGTTCTTTGATCTTCATGTGTTTCTTGGTTTCGATGACGACTTTGGGCGGTTATTTGCTCACCAGTTTCGGCACGAAGTTGATGGGAGCGGCTCAGGCTTCGATTGTCAGTGCTAGTGGTCCTGTATTTACGACGTTCTTGGCGTTTACGCTTTTGGGCAACAAGTTAGAAATGATTCAGGTTTTTGGGGTGTTTTTGGTTACTGGTGGTGTGGGCTTGCTGAGCTTACAAAATATGTACAAAAAGCAAGCCAAATAAAACCCAAAATTATTGGGCGGCTTCGCCGCCCAATAATTTTGGGTTTTACTATGGCGGCTCCGCCAAGTAATTTCTGGTTTTGTTATGGGGCGGAGCCGCCGTAACAATTTTCGATAAAAGATTTCTACTCAGCTATCTTCTGCTTTTGGTATAGTTACTATTACAGTCTTCATGGATACATCGTGGTTAGAGACTTTCGCTCTCAAGAGCAACAAACACCAGCAACAAACCCAAATCAAGCGCAAGCTCAATCAGGTCAAGCGCGTCAAACCTATCAGTATTTGATGCGATCGCTTTGGCGCGGGCTAGGACGCGAACAGGGTTTTCCTGTTTGGGCGTTATTAGTGATTTTTTTGGTGATGTTACTGATCTGGAATTGGCAATTGATTGCCGCAACTAGCGCTGGCATTTTGGCGATGATTGCGGTCTATGTCATGCAAGACTGGAACTGGAATGTGATTTTATGGCGAATTCAAAAGTTTTTACAAAGCCCTTACCGACATTTGCCACTGTCTGTTGCTAGTGGCGCTGTGACCGTGCTTTTGACCTATACGGTGATTTCGGTATGGTCAAATCAGTCCAACCATTGGTTAGCATCCGCAAATATTTTGCAATTAGTCGCAACATTAGGGATTTGTGCAATTTTAGTACGTCAAACCTTTATGAACTGGGTACAACGTCAACAAAATAATTTTGATCAACTCATCGCCCAACTAACGGTCACTGACGATCTGGCAAGGTTGATTGCGATCAAACAAATTAACCAGTATGTCCATGACAATCGTTTACCCGCCGCCCAAGAAAAAGCGATCGCTGATTATTGTCAAGTTTTATTAAACCGCGAGACAGAGCCAACTATGCGTGACGCTCTCTTTGAAACATTGGAATCACTACAATTGCCAATCGTTAAACCTGCACTCAAGCGATCGGCAAGTACCGCCTTACCAGTGTGAAATAGTGGTGGGGGGGGGGGGGGGGCCCCCCACAAAAAAA
>JANMFC010000243.1:0-4722 GCA_031377675.1 Pseudanabaena sp. OTE_70b_metabat_355
CTTCGCTCAGCCAACGTTGGCTGAGCGAAGTCGAAGCCATATAAACTTGGTGGTACATTCTTTCTCATCAAGTGTCTTAAGTCAGCGCAAAGCGCTGTACTGCATTAATTCAATGGGTGATCCATCGGGATCGGCGATAAACGCGACTTGATATGTGCGATCGCCGATCGTTTGTGCTTGGGGTGGTAATAGTAATTTAACCTTACCTAACTTATTAACTAAATCTTGCAAACAAGTTTCGAGATTTTCGACATGAAACGATAGGTGATAGTAACCCACATAATTTTCATCACTAAAGGGATCGCTCATGTTTTTGGGTTCGGGTACTTGGATCAATTCAATGTTTGTGCCTGCGCCCTGCATCCAACAGCCAAGGGTAATCCCTGCCGTAAATCTTTCTGTCACCTCAAAACCTAAGGCTTCATAAAAAGCGATCGCTTGAAAAATATCCGCCGTTTTAATCGAGGTGTGATGATATCTCATAGTTATTTTCATTAGGACTTACGCAAAAAGACTTGAAACCGTGATGCTACCGTAGGGGCAATTCATGAATTGCCCCTACGGTTGGTTATTTTGCGTAAGTCCTATTCATAATAAAAACGACCGAAGGTCGTTTTTATTATGAATAGGACTTACGTTTTAACAAAGACTCTGTAGTGACGCACCAAACAAAATGTGGTAGCGAAAGCATTCTCTTCCAACGCCAAGGCTCTTGATACAAGCGATATAACCACTCTAAATGATTATCGCTCATCCAGTTAGGAGCGCGATTTTTCTTGCCCGCCCAAATATCCAAGCTGCCACCCACCCCAATCCATACAGCGTTAGGACAGAGATGACGATTTTTTTGAATCCATAATTCTTGGCGCGGTACACCTAAACCCACCAAAATCAGATCAGGTTGGGAATTTTCCAATTGTTCGCAGACCTGATGCTCGATCGCCGCATCAAAATAACCGTGATGCATTCCCGCGATCGCAATATTAGCCCACTTTTTTTGCCATCCATTCGCCACTATGTCCACGATACTGGGAGCGCCGCCAATTAAAAATATTTGCTTTTGATTTTCAACAGCAATTTCCACAACCCGCTCAGCTAGTTCAATGCCAGGACAACGGTTGATACTTTCACCTTGCGATCGCAGGTACAAAACCACACCTGACCCATCAGGGACAACCAAATCCGCTTTTTGAATGATATTTGCCAAATCTCGATTTTGTCGAGCTTGCATCGTCATTTCCGCATTAATTGTCACCACATGAGCGCCCTGACGGGATTTTAGTCTCTGTGCTAGCCACTCATCATAGTTTTTATGGATATGAACAGGCATTCCAAGCACGCTAAGCTGACGCAAAGTATCTTCTCTCCAAACGTATCTATTCTTAAAGCCCTATAGGTGGCTATTCTCGCACTTTCTGCTCTTGATTGGCAACAAAATAATAAGAAATAAAAATCAATTAAAACCAAAATTTATTGGGGTAGGCGAAGCCTACCCCAATAAATTTTGGTTTTAATTGCATAAGTTAATTGATTTTCATTCCTAACAAAAATAATTAGCCTATTGACTTTAATTCTCAAATAGGTTTAAGCTATGTTCAGTAGTTATTGAAAGTAATTCCTTTTAGTGCATTGACAATTTTTCGGAAATTCATGAAAAAAACCTTGAAAACAACTTTTAAAAAAGCATTCAAAAACAATCTATTTACACCAATTAATCTGGCTGTAGCGATCGCATTAATAGCCTTGAGTGGTCTAACCGCTTGCAGTTCAGATAATCGCCCCACCGCATCTCAGCCTGAAGCGACTAAGGCGGTGGCAAGCAAAGAGCCAGTTAAAGATCCATCTCCCACTGCGGTACAAGCGCCCCTGAATGAAGTGACGATCGCTTTTGCTACTCGCCGTGATACTAAAGATTTGCAAAGTAAGGTTGACGAAGTTTCGGCAATTTTGTCAAAGGAGTCAGGGCTGAAGGTGAAGGGGGTGATCGGTGACGAAACCGCATCGGTGGAAGCGCTTAAGGCAAATCGCGCCAATGTTGCCTTTGTCAGTGGTCGCGCTGCGCTCAAAGCCGAGCAGCTATCGGGCGCAAAAATGTACCTTGCGGAAGTGCGTGATGACTATTCGGGTGGTAAAACCTATAACTCGGTGTTTGTCGTGCCAGAAGAGAGTCCTTTGCGCCCCTTGGAAACTCCTGAAAAGACCTTAGAGCAGTTACGCGGTAAGCGCATGGCATTTACTTCGCGTTCATCGGGATCAGGATTCATCTTTCCTGTGAGTGAATTGGTCGGATTGAAATTTGTGGATGGGCCCGATCGCTTAGAGCAGTTTTTTGGCAAAGTTACCTACGGTGATGGCTACAGTAGTGCTTTGCAAGCGTTATTGCGGGAGCAGGCGGATGTGGCTGTTGTTTCGGAATATGCCTTATTACCGCCTTGGATTACGGCGGAAGAGGGTAAAAAATTGCGAGTTCTCCACGCGGTTCCCAAAGTCCCTGCCCACGGGATCGCCTTTGATGACAATGTACCTACGGAAACCCGTGAGAAGTTGATTAATGCATTTTTAAAGCTGAACGAACCTGCAAATAATCAGTTGTTCCGTAGTCTCTATAATTCAACTCAACTGGTCAAAGTTGATCATGAGGAGCATTTAGCGAGTATGCGTACCGCAATTCAACGGGCTGGCTTGAAGCCATAAACTTCTATCTACGTTGCAGGGTGTAGATCCCCCCCAGCCCCCCTTAAAAAGCTACCGTGTACACAGAACTAAGAATTATTATCAAATCTTACCAATAACCCCTCCCTAGCCCTCCCCTTGCAAAGGGGAGGGAACAAGATTTCTAGTCTTCCCCCTTTGCAAGGGGGAATTAAAGGGGGTTTTTGCGACTTGTGTGTACACGGTAGCTTAAAAAGAGGGGAGAATTAATCAATTGAATTTTCTTCTTCCCCCTTTTTAAGGGGGATTGAGGGGGATCTCTTATTTATCCATTCACAAATTTTAAAATTATGGAATCTGTATTAAATAACCATTTACCCGCGATCGCTTGTCGCAATCTTCGCACTGATTATCAATCAACGTTACAGCGTCCTATTCTCAATGGCATCGATGTGCAGATTAATCATGGCGAATTTGTGGCTTTGTTAGGACTGAATGGAGCAGGAAAATCAACATTCTTGCGATCGCTAGTGGGATTAGTACCTGTAAACCAAGGCGAAATCCAAATATGCGGTACAAGAGTCGATCAAAATCATATTGGCGAAGTTCGCAAAAATGTGGGCTTTCTGTTTCAAGGTGGTGGCTTAGTTGATCAGCTTTCTTGTTTGGATAATGTTTTGTGCGGATGTCTAGGCGAGCTAACCACATGGCAGAGTCTCTGGGGATTTCCTAAACGCGATCGCCGTGTTGCTATGCATCTGTTACAAAAAATGGGATTGCAAGAACAGATTTATCAAAAAGCCAAACAACTAAGCGGCGGTCAGCGTCAAAGAGTGGCGATCGCCCGTACCTTAATCCAATCTCCCCATATTTTACTTGCCGATGAACCAACCACAGGCTTGGATATATCTGGAATTCAACAGGTGATGGGCAATCTCCAAGCCATGCATCGCCAAGGATTGACAGTTGTGGTGGTGTTGCATGATCTGGCTCTTGCCGCTCAATATGCCGAGCGAGCGATCATTCTTGAGGATGGGAAGGTCTGGTATGATGGCGATAGTCGAAATATTGAAAAACAATTCACTCAATTGCAATTAGCCCAAATGCAATTAGCTCAAATGCAAGGCAAGTCGCAATTTCAGTCCGTCCAAGCTGCATAATGAAATTTCTTGATCAGATTCGTTCCCATACCGCTAGGATGATCTCTAACCAAAATCAAGTCTGGATTGTCAGATGCTTGATCATTATTGGTTTAGGTTGGGCTTATATCTGGTCATTACAGGGTTTAAAAGTTGATCTAAAGCTAATCCAGACCAGTCTGCCCTACATGACAGATTTTTTGTCGCGATTATGGCCGCCCGATCTCAGTATTTTTGATGTCGCGGTTAAGGCGCTGATTGAGACAGTGCAGATGTCGCTGTGGGGGACAACGATTGGCGCGATTCTTTCCATTCCCATTGCCCTATTATCCGCCCGAAATCTTTCACCCCTATGGTTGAGATCGCTAGCTAGTCTCTTCCAAAATGCCGTGCGTTCAGTTCCATCGATTATTTTAGGGTTGTTTTTTGTGGCGGCAACAGGTTTGGGCGCACCCGCAGGAACCTTGGCACTAGGAATTTATACGATTGGTTATTTAGCCAAATTCTATCAAGAGGCGATCGAGTCTGTAGATAAGCGATCGCTAGAATCTTTGCAAGTGAGTAGAGCTTCGTGGTGGCAAATCGCTCAATATGGAGTAATGCCGCAGGTTTTGCCGCTATGTCTGGGTTATACAATCTATATGTTTGAATACAATATTCGGGCTGCGTCAGTTTTAGGTGTAGTCGGTGCGGGGGGAATTGGCTTTGAGTTGGTAAATTATATTCGCGGTTTTGAATATAACAAAGCAATGACGATGATGTTGGTTTTGTTGGTAGTTGTGACCGTAATTGATATTCTCAGCAGTCAGTTACGCAATAAGTTTAAAGGAGATGGATAGCGATAAAAATCCCTGTAACTTTTTTCTCCTCCTTTCACAAGAGCAAGTTTTTGCGCGATCGCCTTATGATTACCTGTCTCCTGCGCTAGAAT
>JANMFC010000248.1:0-11671 GCA_031377675.1 Pseudanabaena sp. OTE_70b_metabat_355
GTGGTGCAGCGCGAAGCGCCGCACCACTAATTCTTCAGTGTGAAGTTCGCAGTTCACTTCAAGACTTATTACGGTTTGACTAACTATGGCTAATCCCCTTTCCAATAGTGATATTTCCACGGATATCTTAATTTTGTCTAATGCCCCAGGGGAGCTAACGACATGGGTATATCCGTTCCTGAAAGCTTTAGAAATATCTTTGCAATCCCAAGAAAATCCCCGTAAAAAAGAAATCCGCATATCCGTAGTCCTATCGCCCTGTCAAAATGCCAGTGGCAACGAAGCCGAACTAGTCAAAAGTTTCCCGAATGTCGATCGCGTATTACCACAGTCACAGTTTTGGGATTTTTTATTGTGGGGACGCACTCCCAATTGGCAATGGTCAAAACAAGGGATCGTGATTTTTTTGGGGGGCGATCAATTTTTCACGTTAGCGATCGCCAAGCGACTCGGTTACAAAACCCTGATTTATTCAGAATGGCAAGCCCGATGGTATCGCTGGATAGATTTATTTGCAGTCCGAAATGAGGCGATCGCCAATAAAATTCCTGCCAAGTTTCGCTCTAAAGCCAAAGCGATCGGTGATTTAATGCTTGATCGCGTAGATGTCGATGCGCTCAAGCATATTCAACCTAAGCAACGAATTTGCTTTATGCCTGGGTCTAAAGAACATAAAATCAAAATCGGCATACCAATATCGATCGCGATCGTCGATATCCTCATCCAAAAGCGCCCCGATCTCGAATTTGTGATTGCACTTGCGCCCACAAGCACTCCCGAAACTTTGGCTAAATACGCTCAAGAAAGCTTTCCCACCGACGACAGTGAGGGCGGCACAGCAACTTTATCTGGCTTAAACTTAGTCACTGCCAAGGGAACGATTATGGCAATTCATCGCGAATTTCCCGCCCATGATCTCGTAAAAAGCAGCCAAATCTGCATTACTACCGCAGGAGCCAATACTGCCGAGCTTGCCTCCTTGCACCAGCCGATGATAGTTTTATTACCCACTAATCTCACTAACATGAAAGTCGGTTGGGATGGGATCGCAGGATTGCTTGCCGCCGCGCCATTACTGGGAAAACTCTTAACAAATCTAATTAACTTTATTCTGATTTCACAGATCAAAAATGGTAAACAACTATTGGCTTGGCCGAATATTTGGGCAAGAGAAGCGATCGTGCCAGAATTTTTAGGTGTACTTAGCCCTACGCACATTGCTAACGAAATTTTGTTTTATCTCGATCGCCCTGAAGAACTAGAGAAAATGCGCGATCGGTTAAGGAAAGTCTGTGGAGAATCAGGTGCAGCCAGTAAACTTGCGGAAATGGTAATCAAAAACCTATAAAAAAGTAGGGGTAATTCATGAATTACCCCTACTTTTTTTGTATCGCAAAACCTCGATTTTTTAAGATGCGGCGATCGCCACAGGCGGATAGCAAACATTTGTACCGCCTAAACCGCAATATCCATTAGGATTTTTTGCAAGATATTGCTGATGATAGCCTTCAGCATAATAAAACTCACCCGCATCACGAATCTCGGTAGTAATGCCCTGCTTCATTCCTGAATCCTTCAGTGCATCTTGATAAACTTCGCGGGATTCTTCAGCTAGCTTTCTTTGAGCATCACTGTAGACATAAATACCTGAACGGTATTGCGTTCCCTTATCATTGCCCTGTTGCATTCCTTGGGTAGGGTTGTGCGATTCCCAGAAAACCTTGAGCAGATCAGCATAGCTAATCATCTTGGGATCAAACACAACCAACACGACCTCGTTATGTCCTGTTTTTCCCGAACAAACTTCTTCGTAGGTGGGGTTAGGGGTTAGCCCTGCTGCATAACCCACAGCCGTAACATAAACGCCCTTCTGTTGCCAGAACTTACGCTCTGCGCCCCAAAAACAGCCTAAGCCAAAAACTATAGTTTCCATGCCTTCAGGAAAAGGCGGCTTTATCGCACTACCATTTACAAAATGATGAGATGCTGTCGGAATAGCTGTAGTTCTTCCTGCCAGAGCATCGGCGATCGTTGGCAGCGTTAACTTTTTACCAAGTCCAAATAACATAATGCTCACAAAATATTGTTGCCAAACAAGAGTGCCGCCATGCATCACTCTTGTTTGTATTTTAATCTATAGCTACAGTCATTTGTTTTAGGACAAATCAAAACCCAATAATTGACTGGCGGCGCGGAGTTCCGCCAGCTAATTATTGGGTTTTATGTCTTAATACATTTGGCGATACAGCGTATTGAAGCTTTAAAGGGTACAGAGAAAAGTTTAAAATTGCCGCGAAGCGGCACATTTAAAATTTTATCTAGGTTTATTTTTAGCGCAAAGCGCTGTAGCTATAAAAAATATTTAAAGTGCTGCACAGCGATCGCTGATACATACACCAATCTATGCATTTATCTCACAAAAGATTAGGGGCGCAAGTCCCCTAATTAGTTTATCAATTGTGTGATTACAGAGTCTGACCGCTAAATGCAACAAAACGGTCTAGCTTAAAATCCAGTGAATCATCATAAACAGTTAGATCATCAGGATTGCAGCGCTTAACCATTACAGTCATGCCCTTGCAGCCTTCTGTTTCCAAATCCTCAATATAGCCAAGCTTGGCAGCTTCAGCTTCGGATTTGCTGCTAAAAGGACCAAAATAGTAGGTACAGCGTGGAGAATCGGTGACAATTTCGATCCAGAGTGCAAGTCCAAATATTTCCAGAATTGATGTGAAGATGTTCTTAAACAAGTTACCACCCATGTTTTTACATAGCTAAAGTGAATGGTTTTGGGGCATGAGAAAAGTTTCGAGTTTAAACCTTTTCCAGCCTATCTATTTATATAACTTAAAACAGGGCTTCAAGACAAATTGTTCAGGCTTAACGTATTTACCCAACGTTGTCTAAAAATCTCGTATAGAGCCATTCCTGTGGCTACAGAAGCATTTAAACTTTCTACTTTTCCTTCTAAGGGTATAGAAACGATAAAGTCACAGTTCTTTTGAATTGAGAGACTCAATCCTTCGCCTTCTGCTCCAATTACCAGAGCGATCGCCCCAGAAAATTTGGTTTTATGGATGGCATTACCTGAATCAGTCATGGTTCCGTAAACCCAAAAACCTGCTTCTTTAATTTGCTCAAGGGCGCGGTTGAGGTTGACGACACGCGCCACGGGGAGAATTTCCAATGTACCTGCGGCAACTTTGGCAACGGTAGCAGTGATTCCCGCAGCACGGCGCTGGGGAATGACAAGGGCTTGCGCTCCGAGGGCGGCGGCACTACGAATGATTGCACCGAGATTATGGGGATCGGTGATGCCATCGGCGATGACAATCACAGGCTGAGTAGTTTTTTCTTTGATACTTACCAGCAATTCATCAAGATCAGCATATTCATAGGCGGAGACTTGAACTGCGATCCCTTGATGACGACCGTTATCGGTAATCCGATCAAGACGAGTATTATCTACTTCATCGATGACAGCTCCAGAAGCTTTAGCTTCATCAATGAGAGGCAAGAAATCCGATGAATAACGCAATCTGGCTGTGACCCAAATCCGATTGATGCTGCGATCGCTATTTAACACAGCTTCAACAGCATGACGACCATAGATAATATCGGGATTTTCGTCGGCTGGAGTCGGCGCAACAATGGTTAACTCGCCATCTGGATCGAAGTTACGCGAAACTGGTGGGAGCGATCGCCGTTCAAAATTGGGAACCGATGCACGCTCTCCGAAATTGCGATCCCGATCGCCGAAATTACGATTCCGATCACCGAAATTACGATCCCTATCGCCAAAGTTACGATCTTTAGAATCGCGATCGCCAAAATTGCGATCTCTAGAATCGCTACCAAACTTTTTATCACCGAATTTCTTGTCGCCGAACTTTTTATCGCCAAATTTTTTATCACCGAATTTCTTGGCAATTGGCTTGTCAAAGTTGCGATCGCCACGATCAGCACGGTCAAATCTTGGCTCCGATGATGAGTCACCACGCTTCTCAAAATTTCTGTCAAAACTGCGATCAAAGCTTTTCTCAGGACGGCGATCGCTGTATTTATTTTCAGAACGGCTATCAGAACGATTATCTGAATACCTGTCGCCAGATTTAGTCGGTTTATCTGGTCGAGATTGATAGTTATTGTCAGGGCGCTTATCAAAGCTACGCTCTGGCTTCTCAAAACTGCGATCTGAGTATTTATCTGAAGATTTACCTACAGACTTATATGGCTTCTCAAAACTGCGATCGCCGTCTCGGTTTGGTCGTCTATCAGAATTTTTGTCTGAATATTTATCAGAATACTTGTTACTACGATCATCATTACGATTTTCATTGCGATTGTCGGAACGCTTCTCGAAATTCCTATCCGCACCTCTATCGGCGTTGCTATCGGATGATTTCTTCTTGAACTTGGGTCTAGGTTGCGATGTCATGGTGGCGCTGGGTTGTCAATATAGCTAAGTAGCTGAATAAAAATTTGATCAAGGCGATCGCGATCGGTTAAATAGAGATAACCAATCAAAGCCTCAAATCCTGTGGCTTTTTGATAAATGTGGGGATCAACTTTACGCGAAGCCGATCCCGCCGCGTTCCGTCCGCGTCTTACGAGATCGGACTCAAAATCAGTGAGATTAAGTTGGTCGAGAAGCTTGGCTTGTTGCTCAGCCCTAACCTGACTAACTACGAGCTGGTGATAATGCTTGGCGCTACGCGGTGGTAGGAGATAATGCAGCCGCATCTGCATTTCATAGACAGCATCTCCAATATAGGCGAGGGCTGAGACGGAAATCTCGGCAATGTTGTCAATTTTTGGGCGAAATGCCATTACGGAATAAGTTAAAAAGCTATAGGTAGTATTTAGACTTTTATGGGCAGACCTAAGCCTGCCCATAAAATTTTTCGCCTTATCTATTACATCATAGATTGATCGTGATCATCTCAACATCAGTGATCGAAGTCTTTAGATTTGTATGCAAACCCTGCAACCTTACCCCCTCTTGAATCTCTGGATAATTTTTTGGAAGGTCAATCTAAAATTCACTTAATAGAACTTAAAACAGAATTTAAATTTGTCAATTTAATCTGAGGTTAAATTCTTGTTTGAGAAACTTGGTTACTAAAATTTCATAAATTTCAATTTGTTATTTCTTAGTATTTTCTAATTTTGCCAGAGCCTCTTCGATTGATGTCTGAAGTGATAAGTACTGATCTAGACGCACAAGTTTAACGGTCTGAGTGACTCTAGGATTGGTGATAATCTGAAGAGTACCTTCGAGGGTTTGAGTCTTTTTTGCCATCTGCACTAAAACCCCTAATCCAGAGCTATCAATAAAATCAATTGTTGATAAATCTAAAATTAAGTTAAAAGGACCATCTTCAACGCATTTGCCAATTACCTTTTTAAAGGCTGGCTCAGAGAAAGCGTCCAAAAGACCAATGAGGCGGATCAGTTGATAGTTGTCCTTGACTTCGCGGCTGCCTCTTAAACTCACAGTCAGGGTTAGCGTTTCAGGAATAATGACCTCCGATAGGTGCGAACGTACCTTAATTTGCGGATATATTGTATTTGCTTTATCCGCACTTGTCCAGAAAATTGTTAATGTTTTAACCAAAACCTGTTGTGAAGCGCCTAAAAACGAAATATTACTGGCAAAAACAAGCCGAAAATCGTTTGAGGCGAGCAAAGCCCGCCCCAAACGATTTTTGGCTTTAAGAAAATGTCAAGACTGTCCGAATTGCATCACCTCTATGCATCATCGCAAAAGCCTCATTAATGTCTTCGATCGCCATCACATTTGTAATCAAACTATCGATATCGATTTTACCTTCCATATACCAATCGACAATCTTGGGTACATCAGTACGCCCCTTTGCGCCACCAAAAGCTGTACCTTTCCAGACTCGCCCAGTGACTAGCTGAAATGGTCTGGTGCTGATTTCTTGCCCTGCCCCAGCTACACCCACAATTACACTCACGCCCCAACCTTTATGACAGCATTCGAGCGCTTGGCGCATGGTTTGAGTTCTGCCGATACATTCAAAAGTATAGTCAGCACCACCTTTAGTCAAATCCACAAGATAGGGAACGAGATCTCCTTCTACTTCCAATGGGTTTACAAAATGAGTCATCCCCATTTTTTCGGCAAGCGATCGCTTTTTGGGATTAATATCCACACCGATGATCATATTTGCGCCAACCATACGGCAAGCTTGAATTACATTTAACCCAATTCCCCCTAAGCCAAAAATAACGACGTTAGAACCAACTTCAACCTTAGCGGTGTTAATCACTGCGCCGATCCCAGTAGTCACGCCACAGCCGATGTAGCAGACCTTCTCGAAGGGAGCATCATCACGGATTTTGGCAAGGGCAATTTCAGGAAGAACCGTGTAGTTGGCAAACGTTGAAGTTCCCATATAATGATGAATTTTTTCGCCATTGATGGAAAAACGACTGGTTCCATCGGGCATTAAGCCTTGCCCTTGAGTGACGCGGATTGCTTGACAGAGGTTGGTTTTACCACTGAGGCAATAGGAACAATTACGACATTCGGGGGTGTAGAGAGGAATAACGCGATCGCCTGCTTTCAGAGAAGTCACACCCGCGCCCACTTCGACAACTACGCCTGCACCTTCATGTCCGAGAATGGCGGGAAATAATCCCTCTGGATCATCCCCTGAGAGTGTGAATGCATCGGTATGACAAACTCCTGTGGCTTTGATTTCGACAAGGACTTCGCCTGCTCTAGGGTGATCTAGTTGGACTGTCTCGATTTTGAGTGGTTGCCCTGCGGCGAAAGCAACTGCGGCTTTTACGTCCATAAATCCTATCTTGCCCCTATATTTCTTGCTGGCGATTTATTCCAGATTATAGGGGAAAAGGTATGAATAGGCGGCGCGAAGCGCCGCCTATCTTTTTAAGCTGATGTGCTTAGTTGATTGGATTGTTTAAACTTACGGCGGACAAAGCGCAAGAAAACCAACCATTTTTCAGCAGGATATTCGTAAAAAGAGAAGATATCACCAAAAGCAGCAAAGGCATTTTGATGGTGTAGCCAATGTCTTTCGGGCGTGGTAATACATAACAAGTCGCAGAAATATCTAACTCGCTCTGGTGTTTTCCACTCAAGAATAGAAACATGTCGCCAAACTACATGAAATTCACCCAGTAATAGCCCAATAATCGTACCCACAGCCGATAATTGCCACAACCAAGGCGCGAACATGAAATAAGGAACTGCACCTAAAATGCCATCTAGCAATACGAGGGGATTTCTGGTCAAAACTGCATAGTGAAGAAAGCTGCGGTTTTTGCCATGATGCACGATGGAATGGAACTTGCCGAATACATGTTCAGGAACATGATAAAAAAATGTTGAGAAGAAGTCGCCCAACAGAAGCAATAAGGCTACTGCTGTAATTGCTTTAACAAACTCTAAACTAACCTCTAACAAAAATTCCAAAGTAAACCCTCACAACTTAGTTTCAGCGTAAGAGATGAAGTTAAAGCTACGTTTATATGAAGGTTAAGAAATGATTTCTGAGCAGTAAATATGCTCGGATTGCCCTTAAATCGTGAAATTCATCTTGAGATTAGCTTAACAAAACTTAAAAACTACCAGTAAAAAAAGGTTGTAGCGCAAAGCGCTACAACCTTTTTTTAGTTTTGATTTTTTAAACTTAAGCGATCGCTTAAAAATCGATACCATCCCGCCGCGATATCAACATCGGTAAATCTAATGCTAGGCATTTCGCCACTTTTTAGCACCAACTCCAAAGAGATTTTTTTGGGATTTAAGGGGAATTCTGCATCCTGCTCGTCAAAAAATTTACCATCTAAACGAAATCTAATCCGAGCAATATCGGCAAGATCTACCGTCTGAATATCTAGAGGTTCTTTACGGGTCGGTCTGCCCCATGTCAAGCGATCGCCTTTTTGACCTAACACAGCATAAATATCGTATTTATGGCGCTCAAACTGCTCAGCCCAACGTTTGTATGACTCAATTTTTTGATATTCATTCCAGCCAGCCCATGCTAGCCAAAAAAATATAACCAACAGGGGCAACCATAGTAATCCACGTTCCATAGATTTAAAATTATCAAAAATTTAATAAAAACCAAAAGTATTTCGGCGGGCAAAGCCCGCCGAAATACTTTTGGTTTTTGCTCCTAACTACGAGCATGGAGGGACTCGAACCCCCGACCCTCAGGACCGGAACCTGATGCTCTATCCAACTGAGCTACATACCCAAACTTTTTCAATCATAGCACATAGCTGTTTTTACAGACAGATGGTAGCTAGCGATCCCATTATTTGCATTACAGCTCAGACTCACTGATAGAATTTTTGTCGAAAGCAATTTTAAATAAAAACTCAGGGGCAAAGTCTGCTCCGTTTGACCATTCTATAGTCCGACTAGTTACAAATACCTTTTGAAATAAACTTTTATCTTTCAAAGGTTCAAAAATTTCTCCATACAATTCTTGCTCTAAATCTACGATTCCTTGTATCCCATTATTAAATATTAGTTTTAATTGATAATTTTCCAAATATTCCACAGAGACAACATGAAGCAATAGCTCCTTTTTATGGAAGGGGATTGATTTTGTTAAGAGGTTTTCTTTGACGAGCATTTTCCCAGTTCTCCAATAGTTCAGATTGGTGCAGATCAAGCCATTCCCAAATTAAATTTAGTCCTCTTTTGGGCATTTGACCACAAATCTCACCCGTTTGGATTATTATAATCGCTTCACAATCCTGATACTCAACGTGAATATGAGGCGGATTGTGATCGTTATAGTTCATTGTGATTTTTATTCCATAGAAACTTGACAGAGTAGGCATAAGTTCAAAATAGCAATTAAGGCTACCATCTAAAAGGAGCTAAATATTTGCGAATCACTTTATGAATTAAAGGAAAAACGTCTTACCGCTAGCAAACTTCCTAATACACCGATTACTGCACCAAAAATGGCTAATACCGCAGGTAAAAAGAACTGTACACGCATATCGGTTGTTAAGCCCAAAGTCAAAGATTTAATTAATTCTGGTTGATTAATAATTGCCCCACCTAAGAGATTAAGGCTCAAAAGCAGCATCAAATAAGCCGTCCCTGCTCCCGCCAACCCAAACACTACACCTTGCAATACAAACGGAAAATAGATCCAGACCGCCGTTGCGCCCACCAGTTGCATCACCTCGATTTCGCGCCGCCTTGCCAACACAATTAAACGAATAGTCGTGGTAATCACGGCGATCGCAATCACCGTAAAAATCGCCACGATCGCCACACTACTATTACTCAAAGCTTGACGCAACTGCCCAATCCGCTCCACGACTTCATTGGTGTACCAGACCTCATTAATGCCTTTTAAACCCGAAATCCGTTTTGCTACATCTGGCACGCGATCGCTAGATACCGTCCGCACTTTAAACTCATCGACTAACGGATTACCCCCCAGTTGTTTTGTGGCTTGACTGAGATCATTTTTGCCGAGATCCTTCATCAAAGATTGCCACGCTTCCTCCTTGGGAATCAGTTTGGCGGACGCAACACCATCTACTAACAGGAGGCGCGACTGCATCGATTCACCTTGCGTATTTTCGTCAAGATACACGGAAATTTCTAGCTGACTGCCAAGCTGCCCCAGTACATTTTCCAGTTGCCAAGAGAGTTGTAAACTTGCACCAAATAAAAAAAGTAATACGGCTACGGTACTAATTGCAGCCCAATTCATCCAGCCGCCACGTTTTAAACCTAAATAGGTTTCGCGGAGCAGATACTCAATTTTGGCAAAGAAGCGAGCGATTTTTTGGAGCATTTATCTCGAATGTTTAATTTATTTGAATGTTTATTTTAAAAATTCAAGAATAGAATCAGCAACGCGATTAATTGCACCTTTCTCACCCAAACTCTTGCGGACACTGGCATAGCCATCCAGCATATTTTGTCTGGCTTGGGGATTGATTAGTAACTCTAAGGCACTCTCAGCGATCGCTTCAGGAATCGCATCATCTTGCACAAATTCAGGAATTATCGATTCCATATTCACTAAATTGACGGGCGAAATAAACGGTAACTTCAGCTTGACGATATGTTGGGCAATCCAAGCCGTGATTACATTAACTCGATATAAAATCACCTGCGGTACATTTAGCAGAGCCGTTTCCAAATTGACAGTTCCCGACTTGCTAAGCACCAAATCCGCCGCACTAATCGCCAGTTGTGATTGAGCCGAAATGATTGTAGCCTTAATTTCATATTCCGCTAGCAGTTTCTCAACCGCAGGTCGATAGCGATCTAGAGATAGCGGCAACCAAAATTTAACATGGGGCAATTTGGCTTGGATGATCTTGGCAGCTTTGAGGATGATCGGCATGACCGATCGCAGTTCCTGTGTGCGCGAAGCAGGTAAGAGGGTGACGATCAAATCATCATCCGCCATACCAAGTTGTCTACGCGATTCAGCGCGATCAGGAACCTTTGCCATTAAATCCACAAAGGGATGCCCCACCCACTGCACATTTGTGCCTTGTTTCTCGTAATAAACCGCTTCTTGCGGAAAAATTGCTAAAAGCTTATCGGTAAAAGCGGCGATCGCTTTGGTATTTTTATCATCAAATGACCAAACCCATTCCTGTGGGGCAATGTAATAAATCACAGGAATTTTGAGAGTCCGCTTCGCAAAGTAGCCCATGCCTTGATTAGGCATCATGTAATCAATTAGTACAGCGACATCGGGCGGTGAATTTTTTAGCCATTTTTTAGCCTCTCTCTGTACTTGAATGGTGGGCAAAATGTAAGGGAGAGCTTCAACTGCACCAATAGAGCCAATACCGACGGTATTACCAAGTAATTTCGCACCCGCCGCCGCCATGCGATCGCCACCAAGCCCCACAATTTCTAGCTCAATTCCTTTTAGAGCTGCCCTCTCGTGCAGAGCCTCTATCAAAATCGCCCCGTGCCAATCACCTGACACTTCCCCTGTACTAATAAATATGCGGCGTTTTTTGCTGATTTTTGAACTGGATTCCATGCGATCGCTCTTTACGTTAATTCGGTATTTTAGCTGGGTATTTTTGGGGATTTGACGATTAGAAATTTACTTCAAAAAAAGCAACATATCGCATTTTCTTATGGTACACTCGTAAAGGTCAAAAAATTGGACTAAAAAAGTGCCTAAGCTCAAAACTCGTAAATCTGCTGCCAAGCGATTCAAGGTGACGGGTAGCGGCAAGTTTGCTCGCCGCCACGCTGGTCGCAACCACCTACTAGAGCATAAGCCCACTGTTCGTAAGAGCAGATTGGGTAAGATGGCTATAGTTGATGAAACTGATAATGCCAGAGTAAGCGCAATGATGCCTTACGCTTAAAGTTTTTTTAGGGCGCAAAGCGTCCTAAAAAAACAAAAAAAATTCAAAAAAAAATTCAACCGATTTCACGATAATAACCAACTGCCATGACCAGAGTAAAACGCGGTAATGTAGCTAGGAAGCGCCGCAACAAAGTACTAAAATTAGCCAAGGGCTTTCGCGGATCGCACTCCAAGCTATTCCGCACTGCTAATCAGCAGGTAATGAAAGCTCTGCGTAATGCCTACCGCGATCGCCGCAAGAAGAAGCGCGATTTCCGTAGTCTGTGGATTACCCGCATTAATGCTGC
>JANMFC010000272.1:0-5513 GCA_031377675.1 Pseudanabaena sp. OTE_70b_metabat_355
CTTCTAGAAAAGGTCGAATTACTTTGTGGTTATCTTTATTTGCTTTATTCCATTCTTCTACTTGCGATAATGAAATAATAAATCCTCTGCCAATCGGTGTTACCCCTGTAAAACAAAGATTTAAATTAGCCTTGAGTCTTACAGCTTGAGATACATCTATTTCAGCTTGTAAAGATGAATTGATTCTCAAGACAGTTTTGCTATCAAGGATATAACGATTGGGCTGTTGCTTGCTCCAATTGACGATGCTGACATGAACTGCTGCTTCTCCAGACCATTCTTGCGTGGAAACTGCATCATAAATATAACCGCCATTTTGAGCAATATAATCAAGGGACGCAGCACGGCTCTTTCCTTGACTAATCGAATTTGTGGCTACTAATCCCGCCCTTCCGTTTGACTCTAAATTATCGTGAGTAATCCGAAACCAATAAGAGCAGAAATCAACGGAATCTTTGACATCAGAGAACTTGGCAAATACTCGATTTATATACTCATCACCTAAGTTTGAGCGTATTCTCTTACCACCCAAAAAGGGAGGATTACCAATAATCGCATCAGCCTTAACCCAATTGGTAAACAAGGCATCCGTACAAAGAATATTTTGATCAAGGGTATCCAAAGGTAAGGAAGACTCAGGCAAACTTAACTTCTTCATCGCCACACTACGCCCGATCATCAGCGTTACCTTCGCCAACTCCACCGCAAACGAATTAATATCCATTCCAAAAAATTGCTGTGGAGTCACCAAAGACATATAGCCTCGAGTCGGATCAAGCCCCTGCAAACGTTGCAGTAAATCAAACTCCACTGACTTCAATTCTTGATAAGCCACATACAAAAAGTTGCCCGAACCACAGGCAGGATCGAGAATCTTGTACTCGCTTAACTCCTGATGTAAAGCTTGCAACTCCGTCAAAGTATGCGCCGAACTAAGGCGATCGCGCCAATAATCAGAGATCGTTGGTAAGACAATCCGCTTAATGTCACCCTCAGAAGTGAAATGAATCCCATGAGCATGACGCTTTTTCTTGCCTTCATCGGACTGGAACGCACCCTCAAAAATATTTCCAAAAATCGAAGGACGCACCTTAGACCAATCCGCACCTGCCGCCGCATCCAAAATCCGTAACTCACCTATTTCCAACTCAATCGGATGGATTTCCTTAAACAAACCACCATTAAAATATTCCACATTCTGATAGCGACCCGCAGGTGTTACGCCCATCGTATTCATCGCCTGAAACAAACCGCCCAAAACATCGAAAGAACTCAGTTTTTGATCAATGCAATCCTTCACACAACGAGTAAACAAATTATCAGGCAACAGATCCAAATCTTCCGCAAACATCGCTAACACGCATTGCAATACAAACCGTTGCGTCTGTAACTCCGTATATTCACGCCACTGGTGATCGCGTCCTCTCTCAATCAAAGCATTATACAAATCCCCTAACCGCCGCGCCGCCTTCTCAGTAAGTACAATCTGGTTATTCCGAAACAAGGGCGTAGTCTTGCTACCACGCATAAATGTAAAAGCAGACTCACATCTTGGTAGTTCTTCTAAATGGATAATATCAACGGGTTCATCGGACTGATTATCAAAATCGTAGATATGGAACTCATCAAAATTGCAAAACATCACATAGCGCGGACGGTTCTCCTTTTTTAAACGCAAATAATAACGCCCAGCCTGTTCCCAAATTTGGCGATCGCGCAAATTCACACCTCGACTCTTCATCTCAATCAAGATCCGCCCATCCCAAACCAAATCCGCAAACCCAGTTTTTCCCGTCTTGCTGCTATTTTTGATCACCTCTTCATACCGCGCCCCCGCCTGTATCGCGCCGCCATGACCAAACGCCTGAAAAAAACTATTTAGAAAAGTTTGCGCCTCACTCTTCTCACTCCCCTTAATATTTGCCGTGACAAAAGCCACAAAATCAGTCAAATTTTCAATGCGATCAGCCATGAATAAGCTCTTAATTTTGACAAAAAGTTACCTACATCAAATCTTAGCAAAATATACAAATTAACAAGGCGATCGCCTTGCTAATTTGTGACGATGATATGGGGCGATCGCCTTTTTCAAACCAACCAAATAACATTTTCTCGCAACCAAATCTCTAGATTATCCATCCCCTTAAAATCTAGTAAAGCTTCAGCAAGATGCTCTAGGCTGTATTTCCCGATGGGGCTGAAGAAAAAAGGGATTTTGTGTATTCTTTCATTGATGTCGGATTAAAGTAGAGAAAGTTGTATTCTTTAGTTGATTTCTGTGCAAGAAGATTTTCGGTTAATTGTCGATTTAGTAACGGTTCTTGCCGCCGCATCCTTTGGTGGATTACTGGCGGCGGCGCTGCGATTACCAGTTTTGTTAGGCTACATCTTTGGTGGCATCATTGTCGGTCCCACAGGTTTGGGGCTGATCAAAGAACTGGTTCAGGTGGAAACCCTTGCTCAGTTTGGGGTTGCCTTTTTGCTGTTTGCCCTTGGCGTGGAGTTTTCGCTAAAGCAGTTAAATAAAGTGAGGGCGATCGCCCTTGGCGGCGGCACATTACAAATTTTGTTAACGATCGCGCTGACTGCCGCCGTATCAGTATTTGTGGGCTGGGTCGAGACTCCAACCCAAGGAATTTTTCTGGGCGGAATATTGTCGCTGTCATCAACGGCTGTGGTGCTACGGAGTTTGATGGCAACTAACGAAACCGAATCTGCACAGGGACAGGTGACTTTAGGGATATTGATCATCCAAGATTTAGCTCTAGGTTTGATGTTAGCGGTATTACCCGCGCTGGATCATCCTGAATCCGTGGGAATAGCCGTGGCAAAAGCTTTAGCTGTAACCGCTTTATTTGCAGGTGCAGCGATCGTGGCGGGAATCTGGGTGATCCCGCCATTTTTGCGGTGGGTAGCCAGCACCGAGAGCCGTGAATTATTTTTGCTGAGTGTAATCGTCCTATGTTTGGGGATCGCGCTCCTGACTGAGCATTTAGGCTTATCGATCGAAATGGGCGCATTCGTGGCAGGTTTAATGATCTCTGAGGTGGAATATGCCGATCAAGCCCTCACCTATGTCGAGCCTCTGCGCGATGTATTTGCTACATTATTTTTTGCGGCGATCGGAATGCTAATCGATCCCGTATTTTTAATCCAAAACTGGGAATTAATTCTAAGTTTGGTAGCGATCGTGATGATTGGCAAATTCTTGATTGTTGTGCCATTGGTGAGTATTTTTCGATATCCACTGCGAGTTGCCATCTTTGCAGGATTAGGACTAGCGCAGATCGGTGAATTTTCGTTTGTACTGGCTAGTGAAGGTCAAAAGCTAGGTTTAGTTTCCCGCCGTGTTTATCTATTGATTTTGGGGACGACGGCGGTAACTTTAATGATCACACCGTTTTTGCTGAAAGCAACGCCACAAATCTTAATCCTGCTAGAAAAAGTGTCATTTCTGAAGGCTTGGATGAACAAATTAGATATGCCACAGGAAATTTCTGCTAATGCCCAACTCAAGGATCACGTTGTGGTCTGTGGCTATGGCAGGATTGGACAGGGCATTGTGACATTGCTGCAATCTAAGGGATATTCGGTACTCGTAATCGAGGAATCAGAATCGAAAGTACAGATCTTGCGATCGCAAAATATCCCCTATCTATACGGTAATTGCGCCAGTCCTTTAGTTCTCGAAAGGGCGCAAATTGACAATGCGCGATCGATGTTGATTGCCATTTCCGACCCGATCGCCACCCGCTTATGTGTCCAGAGAGCCGTGAGTCTTTCCCCAGAAATTGACATTGTGGCAAGAGCCGAAAAGGATGCCGATATTGATACGCTTTATCAACTAGGAGCGAAGGAAGTTGTCCATCCCACCTTTGAAGCTAGTTTAGAATTATCGACTCACCTGCTCATTTGTTTAGGTGAAAGTGTGCAAGATATTCAGTCCGAAATTATTGCCGTGCGTCGTAGTCGCTATGCGAATTTCCGTCCCGAAATTGCCTGTGTATTACCCGCGATCGCAACTCTACTTCCTAACATTGTCACCGAAGTTGATAGTCCAACTTCTTAGGTGATCGTTGATTAATGGAATAAAAGAGGCGATCGTTTTTGTGGATTAAAGGCGATCGCTAAATCAAACAGAATGTATAAACTTTCGATAAAATTTGTTTGAATAAAATTAGTCTTTATGTTATCTTATACAGAGTGTTATAAGACTTATAGCTAAGTCGTAGTTTAAACAGCTTGGAAATGATAGCTTTGCTATTGAGGCTTGCGGGGGGATCAATTTAGCCTGTACGTTGTCAGCGTATAAGCACAAGATTAAACAACTTGCATCCATAGGGAAAATATTATGCTTAGCAGTCAGAACTCAGGCTCGTATTTTGGAATGAACATTGTCGGTGATGCTTCAGTTTTTGGAGTAAATCAGCTACCAGATGTTTTTGGAATCGTCAAAGCAAAACTACAACAAGCGGTGACTTATACAGGATTATTTACTGACGTTTTTGGCGACAAGTCAAACATGGTTGAATTCCAGACAGTAATAAAGCAATGGGCAATCGGTGATTTCAGCCAATTGCCAAATATCCAAGTGATACCCGCCGCTAATATGAATGGGAGCAATGGCGGCTACGACAAGATCACCAATAGCATTTACCTTTCCACAGATCTATTCAGTTCTAAGACCTCACCGATAGATTCTAGGTTGGGTGCTGCGGGAGTTTTAACAGAAGAAATAGGACATTTTTTAGACCGCTTTGGCGAAGACACCAGAGGCGATGAAGGCGAGATCTTTAAGAATTCAGTATTTGGATATGTTCCTACCGCCGCCGAATCAAATTACATCCATCAAGAAGATGATCGGGCTTTCATTAATGTGGGGGATCAGCTAGTACAAGTAGAAGTAAACGTACTGGTTGCATCAACCATCGAGTCATTGGGAAATACAAAATTAGTAGCCGATGCAGCAGGTCTTTTATATACACAGGTGGGGGCTAGTACTCCGATCGCCATCAAAATCGGTGGACAGCAAATCTACCAAAATATCTACCCAGGATGGCAAACCCTCGCCGTTGAGACCGTCAACGGACAAAACCAAGTCCTCTGGAAAAATACCACAGGTAACTATCTTCATGTCTGGAAACTAGACGCAAACTGGAATTGGTTATCCTCCGAGGGGCAGTGGGCTTTAAATTCTGTTGATGCGCTTACCCAAGAAACCAACTTTCAGTTCGATGCCAACGCCGATGGTGTAATAGGTAGTCCATACAGTACCGTAGAAGCGAATGGCAACACCAAACTGGTCAAGGACGTAACGAATAAATACTTTGCCCAAGCAGGCAGCAATACGCCGATCGCCATCAAAATCGGTGGACAGCAAATCTACCAAGATATCTACCCAGGATGGCAAACCCTCGCTGTTGAGACCGTTAACGGACAAAACCAAGTCCTCTGGAAAAATACCACAGGTAACTATCTTCATGTCTGGAAACTAGACGCAAACTGGAATTGGT
>JANMFC010000281.1:0-3455 GCA_031377675.1 Pseudanabaena sp. OTE_70b_metabat_355
TGCGTGGTGCTGCTTGTGGACGCGAGTAAATACGGGGAAAACAAATCCTTGTAATATGGCGGCAATATGTCCGATCACAGCGTTAACAATGCGATTGGGATGAGCAACGTTGTGGCAAGCATCATGAATTACTGTACCCAGTACATAAAGCGCCGAAAAATTACAAAGGAAAACAAGCCAGTGTGACCAGCCCCATATCCAATATCCTGTTGTCGATGCAGTTGCTAAAACGATGGAACCTAGTAGCAGTAGTATCGTTGGATTAAATCCCTGTGCTGCGCCCATCAGACCGATTGGAACAGTTAGGGCTTTGCCCTGCTGCTGCATTGTGTCACTCCTTAATCAATTTCTTAACTTTATCTATTATGCGTTTTTGGTTCGACGATCGCCGAAACCTAATATATTCAAGAAAATATATTTTATTGTTGCGTTTTATTACATTTTTTATTATGAACCATGCTACCGATAATCGAGCGAAATCGCAACAATGATTTTTGGATCAGCTTTTCATACGATCCTTCATTTTTTTTGCCGCCAAAGTATATCCCCCATCCGCACCATCAACAAAATGCACCTGTCGCCCATCCCGCTCAAATACCAAACAGGTCATCAAAGCGCGATCGGAAACGTGAAATCCATATACTAAGCGACCTTCTTGAAATTTCTTTTCCAAATAGTCAATTAATTTGTCGCGTTGTTTTGTTTTCCCAGAAATAACCATCCTGAGAACATCATCAAATTTTTTGAAATCAGTAGATTCTGAGACAATCTCCTTATAATTCCCCCAATTAAAGCCGCCAATTTTGATATTAAATGTCATCAAAATTAGTCCTAATAAATTGATGAGACGTAATTTCCATAGTTGTAAATGAAACTTTAACCAATCCTTTGAACTTGCAAAAACTCTTGTCTCCAATGACAAATTCTTTTTCTTAAAAGAAAGCTGTAGATTTGTCGATGTCACTGGATGACATTCACTGCCCTGTCCATAAATGCGGTCAATTTGAGTAATCACTTCGCGATAAAGATGATCGACTTGGCTCTGACTCGGTGCGGTTACAGATACAATCAGACTAAGAATTTCCTCATGGCGAGTGAGAATATCCTGCCAACGACATTCCAATCCTGAGAAATCAGCGATCGCCATATTATTTTGTGATTTTGGACTGTATAAATCAGTTGTAGCCTTATCTTTGACTAAATTGGTTGCATAGGTAATACCACCACCTTTGAGAATCGCTTGATTGTAGTTTTCTGAAATCTGAAGTTTAGCGATTGTAATCTCGTAGTTGGAAGAAATTACCGAGATCGGCACAATCCCAATCCGAAGAAGTAACTTAAATTCATCCATCCCCAACTTCTGTACCACAAATAACGCTTGTTCTACTTGAGGAATAAACGTAGAAGGAATGAGAATAGTCGCACCATCACCACCAAACACAAAAGGTATTTCTAGGTTGCCAACTATATTCAAAATTACAATGATCGATGAAGCCCCCAAAAAGTTGATGTCTTTATATCTTCCATTAGCGATCGCTTTAGTGGAATCCACAACATCAGTGATAACTACCGCCCAGTCATGGGGAACTTCACAAAAATTCTCATTGTGAGTAATATCTACAAATTTTTTTAAGATTGGTAGATCGGTGTAAAAATTCTCAGTACAGGTTTCGATTTTTACATTCATCTCTATTCTCTGAGGTTGTTGATTAAGTTGTCGTGTCGATTATGCTAGCAGAAAATAATATATGCGTACAACCGCCACTTGGCGGTGATTTGGAAACTTATAGTACGCAGATTTCTACATCAATTCTACAACTGGAACATCCTCCAATAGATTCTTTTTAGTTAGTAAATCTAGAACTGTAATCCGTAATGTCCGTTTCTGATCAACTTGAAAAAATACCCTAATGCGATCGCTACCCACCTGACCGAGAGGATCAAGCTGAGCAATCACCCTACTACCTTCATTCAGAACCTGTACCGAAACTTGCTGATGCTCCAAAACACGAGTAATCAAGCGATCATCTTCAAAATAGACTTCCACATTAGTTTCACCGAGTTCACCAATTACTAACTCAATACTCGGTTGATCGGCAACAGAAGCTCCTAGAGTTAATTCCACTGGCTTTTCCAATGGATAAGTCTCTCCAGATTTAACGATGGGATGCCAATTGTGTTTTTTAAGTCTTTTATCCCAATAGCGCACACCATAGCTGTGATAGAGAAAATCCTTTAATTCCCAACCCTGTGAAACTGCTCCATGCGCGATCGCCTCAAAGGGTTTATGAGATTTCACCTTTTCAATCGCAAAATGTCGCAAAGCCCAATCTTTCACCGCAGGAATTTGCGATGTGCCACCCACTAAGAGAACTGCATCAATTTGAGCGAAATCAATATTTTGACGGGTGGACTGTTGTCGAATCCGATCTAAAGCGCCATCAAGATTAGTAAAAAATTTCTGCTGTTCGAGGATTTGCGTTAACTGCGATCGCGTCAAAGTCAATTCATAGGACTCAAAAGTTTGATCATTAAAATAAACTTCCGTCACCGATTCTGCACTCGAAAGCGCAATTTTGATTCGTTCAGCTAGGCGTGTGATCAGAGAATTTTTCGGTACTGCCAATTCTTTGTGAAAGTGATCAACAATCCAATTATCAATATCAATACCACCCAAATTTTGTCCAGTCTTAGCCAGAACCTTAGCAGTTTGCGAACCAGAATTGCTGGATGTAGTAGCATTTTTAGGCTCATTTTTAATTGTGCGATCGCCCCATTTCAACAAAAATCCCAAAGGTGATCGGGGTTGAGTTCCCGTTATCTGCGAAAAA
Organism: Pseudanabaena sp. OTE_70b_metabat_355; assembly: GCA_031377675.1. Classification (GTDB taxonomy): domain Bacteria; phylum Cyanobacteriota; class Cyanobacteriia; order Pseudanabaenales; family Pseudanabaenaceae; genus Pseudanabaena. Next base: position 2,832 of record JANMFC010000281.1, read on the forward strand.
GATAGCTTCACCAGTGATAAATCTAGCGTACCGCCGCCAAAATCAACCACTAACAGAGTTTCACCTCCACTGTTAATTCCATACCCCAAAGCCGCAGCAGTCGGTTCATCTAATATCCTCACTCGTTGGACATTTAACTGCTCACAGACCCCACCCAACCAATTGCGATAGGACTCAAAGCTATCCACAGGAACCGTAAAAACCAACGCATCCACATCTGGCAAGCGATCAATAATTCCCTTTAGAAACCATTCTCCCACCAATTCAAATTCCACTTCGCGCCCATCAATTTCAGGCACAAACATCGATATATTAGAACCGATCGCCCGTTTAAAAGCTTTAAAAAAACGTGACTCCCCCTTGATATTTCTATTGTCTAAACCGCGATCGCTAACTTCCTGACCGATCAACACCTGTCCATTGATGGCATCCTGCACATAAACAAAACTAGGAATCAATGGCGGATTATCAGCAATAAGACTACTATAGTCAGATAACTTGACCGTTTCGATCTCGCCATTCTGATTAACTCTGGCGATAACAGTATTACTCGTACCAAAATCGATCGCATATTCCATAAATTTACTCTAATCTAAAAAGTTGAGCGGCGCTTCGCGCCGCTCA
>JANMFC010000287.1:0-4747 GCA_031377675.1 Pseudanabaena sp. OTE_70b_metabat_355
CTTCGCGCCGCCACTCTCTCTTGGGTTTTGTCTTTGTCCTAACATTGATGACTATAGCTATACATGAAAATTAGTGACAGAAATAGAAAAAACTATAAATCATTTCAGGTTGCTATATAATGCATAAGAGTGATATTTAGAAGGTATGTCGCTCTGAATATTGCTTCTATCTAAATTGGGAGAAACTTATGGGGCTTATTAATTCAATGTTTGCGAAGTGGAAAAATCCTCAACAGGGGATGGGGAATTCTCCTGATATACAGACTATTCAACATTCCAGCCCAGCTCAGCCTGATCCCCTTACGGCTCAACCCAGCTCGGCAATGCAACGCTACACAGAACTTGAGGCTGAACTAGCGCGATCGCCCCAAAACATGGGAACAAACATCAAAACTAAACCTGTAGCTGAGCGCAAAGATTGGGGTTTAAAGAAATTAAGGAATAGGCTAATTTGGATTGGCGTGTTGGTGGGAATTCCTGCGGGAATACTTTATGTAGTTAATCTCCCCTATCCCGTAATTCGTCAGCCCGTATCAAAAGTTGCGCCGCTTTTATTACTGCCGAGCAATATGTCAATGGATGCAAATTTTAAAAAAGGACAAGCGACAGTTGAAGAATCTCGACAGTTAATCGAGTTTCCCACAAGTCCAGAAGACTTAGATCGAGGCGAGATTAAACTTAAGGAAGGGAAAAGCGCCTTAGACTCGATTCCTGCATGGTATGTCGCTGATTGGGGTGATTATTCACGCGGATATTGGGGAGGATGGGAATTTTCGCCTGCGGGTCTACAGATGGCTCGCATCAAGGCTGGACAATTAGAAGCGAAAGTATTTCAAGAAAAGAATGCTCAGATTGCTCTCACTGATGTCGAAAAAGATCTAGCGATCGCTAAGGCAACATTCCAGAAGGCAACATCACCGATTGAGAAAAAACTTGCCGTTCAAAATTGGCAAGCCGCAATTGATCGCCTTAGTCAAATTCCACTACAAACGATGGCAGGAAAAAAATCTCAACAGCTTGTCGCTAACGCTACTAGGGATTTAAAAGCAGTAGCGGGAATTGCAGGTGGCAATGAGAAAGTGTTCTCATTGATTGGTAATGCGGAAGAGTTTGCCAAAAAAGCTGCTGAGTCTGGACGGAATCCTCCCCATCCAAGCGATCGGTGGACTGAGATTGCTACGATGTGGCAAGAAGCAATTAACCGACTCGAACAAATTCCCTCTGATGACTTGCAAGGTTTTACCGAAGCCCAAAAGCGTTTAGCTGATTATCGCAACAATCTTTCAGAAGTGAAGGTACGTTTAAAAAAGGAACAAGAAGCTGTGCAAGCGCTCGATCGAGCTAATCAGAAGCTCACAAATTTATGGGCGAGTTTGCCAAAGGAAGGCAAAGATTTCAATCCCAATCAAGCAATGGGTGGTTTCATTGCCATCAATAATGATTTAGACAAGATTGCCAAAGGTACTACGGTCTATGTGAAGGCTCAAGAAATAAAAGTGCAAGTTCAGGAGCAGTTGAAATTATTGAAACAAGCTAAATAATCTGTAATTATTAATCTGTGATTATTTGAAAGTCTTGTTTTATCAATGCCTCTTCCGTATACTGCCTAAAAAATTACCATGACCAAATTCGCCTTTTTATCGGATACTGCCAAACCTTGGCATCAAATGGATGTCCAGCAAGTGTTAGTGGCTTTGGAGACTTCGATAGAAGGGCTATCTTATGTGAATGCAAGGCAAAGATTACGTCATATCGGCGCAAACAAACTTCCCCGATCGCGTCCAGTTCTGAAGGTTCTCTTACAACCTTGGATCGATCCTTTGACTTATGTGTTGATCGGTTCAGCGATATATTTGCAATGGAATGGAGCCGAAGGATGGGCGCTGATTCTGGTCGGTGGATTGCATGGCGCAATTGGCATCGCGATCGCCTTATGGTCAATTAAAAGTAGAGAGAAAGTTAGTCGTGATCGCCCCCAACGTCAACAAAATCAGATTTCCCATTCGGCGATGGTATTGCGCGATCGCGAAGAAATGGAACTACCGACAAGGGATTTAGTAATTGGTGATCTGTTGCTATTAAAAGAAGGCGATCGCCCCAATGTTGATCTGCGGTTAGTAGAAAACTCTAAGGACTTATGTGTGAATCAGACTAATTTAGGTGGTGAGGCAATTTCTTGGAAACAAGCGAGCATTACCTTTCCCGAAAAGACCAAACCGATGGATTGCCAAAACATGATCTATGCAGGGACAGAGATATCATCAGGAACTGCTAAGGGAATCGTAGTGGCTACAGGTAGATTTACGCAAGAACAATCAGCAATTATTCGGGAACAGCCGTTTTCAGTCATTCATCTGGAACTGCGTCAATTGCGTAAAGTCTGGTTGGGACTCTTGATCTTGATTACTACCGCCGCGAGCATTTTTGCATGGCAGAGGGGAATTACGATCAATGCCATGACAGCCGCCGCATTGATCGTTAGTACCTATCCTCAAAATCTGCTCCGCATCGCCACTCAAGTGCAGTTATTTGGGATGCGCGATCTAGCAAAACAACGCCTATGGGCAAGATTTCCCTCTGTTCTCGATGCGATCGCTAGAGTTACCACGATTGTACCGATCATCGAGTCGGATGTTGAGTCGGATATGACGGTTAGTTTTGCAGATTTGAGTTGGGGCGGAATTTCGTGGCGAGCCTTGTTAAGGGCTTCTGAAAGGGAAGCAGATGCTTTTAGTCAAGTAATTGGTATTGAAACTTATAGTTATTTTGATGCGCCCCAAGAACTGATTCGACAATGGCAAAGTAACAATCAAGGTAATCAGCCGAATAATAATTCAGTCGCTGTAATTGGTCACGATGTTGCGGATATTCCGTTACTGCGTCTTGCGGATGTGGGAATTTGCGATCGCACTTGCAGAAAGGAAGTACAGGATAGTGCGGGGTTGATTTTACCTAGAGAAGACTTCCATTATTTACCGATCGCCATTCTCGAAGGTCGTGCCATCTTTGATCGCTTACAACGAATCGCCCTACTTACCGCCACCAGTTCCTTTACTCTCGCCGTTCTTACTTTAATGGATACCGCCGCAGGGTTCTCAATGCCGCCATTACAATTACTTTGGATCGGCGCGATCGCTACCCCGATTGTCGCTTTTCCCCTAGTTCTTGAACCCACCCACGAAAGCCTATTATTTCAACCTGCTCATCGGTTTCAAACCATGTTGCGCTCCAGTAATTACCTACGGATTTTGCTAGCTGTCACCGCGACTATCACAAGTATTTCTGTCGTCTTTTGGTTGAAATATCAAGGTCAACCAGCGATGTTTTCTCAAGCGCGATCGATGGCTTTCGTTACCCTTGGCTTTAGTCAGATTTTCCACGCCTGTGCGATCGCCCGTCAGAGCATATTCCGCAACTTACCACTCATGCTCAGTATATCTTTTACCGCTATTTGCCAAATTCTATTGGTACAAATGCCTTGGTTCGGTGAGTCTATGTCAACGGTTCCACTGAATGGAGTTGAATGGGCGATCGCGATTCTTAGTGCGACTACCGTATTTTGGGTACAGGAATTGATTACAACAAAATAACAAAAACAAAAGAGTTACGCCGCTTTGCGGCGTAACTCTTTTGTTTTTGTCGTGATTAACCTTGCCAATTAACCCAGTCTTGAGGCTTCAAGAACGTTTCGCAAAGTTCTGCTTCAGGCGTATTTGGCTCAGGCTGATAGTCATAGTCCCAACGCACTAGCGGTGGCAAAGACATCAAAATTGATTCAGTACGTCCATTGGTTTGTAAACCAAAGATTGTGCCGCGATCATAGACGAGATTAAATTCTACATAGCGTCCACGACGATATAGCTGCCATTGCTTCTGGCGATCGCCATATTCCATATTGCGGCGGCGCTCAGCGATCGGTAGATATGATGGCAGAAAAGAATTACCACAGGTATTCACAAAGTCAAAAATCTCTTCCCAAGAGCGTGGCACATCACCGACTTCATCACTCATGACTTGAGCATTGGTGGAGTCATTACTGTTCTTGTAAAGCCCATCTTCACCATTTTGGTAATCAAAGAAAATACCACCCACACCGCGAGTCTCACCGCGATGCTTGAGATAGAAATAATCGTCACACCATTGTTTGAAAACAGGATAATAATGAGGGCTGTGGCGATCGCAAGCATCCTTAAGGGTGTTGTGCAAATGCTTGGCATCTTCGCCAAAACCGTAGTAAGGAGTTAGATCAAGCCCACCGCCAAACCACCAAATTGGACCTGCTTCAAAATAACGGTAGTTGAAATGAACCGTTGGCGCGTAAGGATTCTTGGGATGCAATACCATTGATGTCCCAGTTGCATAAAACGTTTCACCTTCGACTTCTGGGTGGTGACGCAAAATCGTAGGCGGCAACTGCGATCCGAACACTTCTGAAAAATTTACGCCGCCCTTATCAAAATAATCACCATCAACAATTACCCGCGATCGCCCACCGCCGCCTTCAGGACGTTCCCATTGATCTTGTTTAAATTTAGCTTTGCCGTCTAGTTCTTCTAAACCTTGGCAAACTTTGTCTTGTAAGCCCTGCATGAACTGTTTCACGCGAGTCTTAGAGTCAACAGGAGCCTTGCGTAAAACCTTACTAGGGGCAACGGGAGCGGTAGTCATAATCGTTTCTTGCTAATTAACTAATGTTTTAATTTTAAAACCCCAAGAAGCTGATTTGCCCGCGAAGCGGGCAAATCAG
>JANMFC010000039.1:0-17422 GCA_031377675.1 Pseudanabaena sp. OTE_70b_metabat_355
GATAAGTTGCTCGCGCACACCGAGGGTATAGTTGCCGCGTCCATCAAAGCTCTTAGGGCTAACACCGCGAAAGTCACGGATGCGAGGCAATGAAAAGTTGATCAGACGATCCAAAAAGTTGTTCATCTTGTCGCGGCGGAGTGTAACCATCATGCCGACGGGCATTCCTTGGCGCAATTTGAAACCTGCGATCGCTTTTTTGGCTCTAGTTACCACGGGCTTTTGACCAGCGATCGTGGCAATTTCGATCAAAGAAGCTTCGAGTGACTTCGCATTCTGAGCAGCTTCGCCCAGACCACGATTGATCACCACTTTCTCGAATGTAGGAACTTGATGAATATTGGTGTACTTAAACTGTTCCATCAATTTGGGAACAGCCTGATTTTTATAGACTTCGGTGAACTTGGCTAACATTTTATCTTCCTCAATGGTTTTTCCTGGGCTTGGTCAGGGCTGGATCAGGTGTGTAGAACTACGCTTTTTCTGTCTTGACAGCATCAACAATTTCTCCAGTTTTTTTCAACATTCTCACTTTTTTGCCATCATCCGTAAAAGTGTAGCAAGAACGACTAGCGGTCTTTTCTTTTTCGGAATACAACAAAACCTTGGAACTGTGAATCGGAAACTCGCGGGTGATAGTTTGTCCAGACTCGCCGTCAGCTTGAGCCTTAACGTGCTTAGTCTTAACATTCACACCTTGAACGAGAATGGTGCTGTCCTTAGGGAAAACTTGTAGAACTTTCGCAACAGTGCCTTTAGAGCTGCCTGACATTACTTGAACTACATCGTCTTTTTGGACATGGATCTTAAAAGACTTACGGTTTCCGCGATACTTGGGCTTGGGTTTGAAGGGCATTACAGTACCTCTGGCGCTAGGGAGATAATCTTGGTGAAATTTTTATCCCGTAATTCCCGCGCAACTGGACCAAACACACGGGTTCCTTTGGGGTTGCCGTCTTGGTTGATGATTACAGCAGCATTGTCGTCAAAACGAATTCTCATGCCGCTATCACGGTTGATCGAACTACGAGTACGCACAATCACGGCGCGGACAACATCAGATTTTTTGACTGGCATATTTGGCGAGGCATCCTTGACCGTGGCGATAATTACATCACCAACGCCGCCAAAGGCGCGATTACCACCAGCCAAGACGCGAATACAGAGTAGTTTTTTGGCTCCACTGTTATCCGCTACATTTAAATAAGACTCTTGTTGAATCATGACTTATGCTTCCGAGCTAGATGAGAGAATCTCGACAACTTCCCACCGCTTTGTGCGACTAAGGGGACGGGTTTCCCGAATTTTGACGCGATCGCCTTCACGGGTTTTATCTTCTTCGTCGTGGGCTTTAAACTTGGTTGTTTTGACCACGATTTTTCCGTATTTGGGGTGAGCGGAACGGTTTTCCACCGCTACAACCACTGTTTTCTGCATTTTATCGCTGACCACGAGGCCAACCTTCTCTTTAACTGCCATTGCTAAAACTCCTGTGTCTTTTACTTTTGGGCTTTTACTTTTGGGAATATAACTCTTAAGCTCTGGACTGGCGTTCGCGCTCGACAGTCATCAGTTGCGACAAACGATGCTTGGCCTGTTTGAACTGATGTGGCTGCACAGGCTGTCTAGTTGCTAGTTTAAACCGCAGATCGAATAGATCCTTCTTGACAGTCAAGATTTGCGCTTGCAACTCATCATCAGATAACTCTCTAGTTTCTTGGACTTTTGGGAGTGCCATATTTTTACTCCTTCTCGCGGCTAATAAAGCTAGTTTTGATTGGCATTTTGGATGCAGCAAGACGGATTGCTTCTCTTGCGATTTCTTCGGTTACACCTGCGACCTCAAACATGATCCGACCAGGCTTGACGACACACACCCAAAATTCAGGAGCGCCTTTTCCAGAACCCATACGGGTTTCCGCAGGACGCATGGTTACAGGCTTATCAGGGAAAATGCGAATCCAGATTTTGCCACCGCGTCGGATGTAGCGGTTCATGGCACGTCTTGCCGATTCAATTTGACGGGCGGTAATCCAACAAGGCTCTAGAGCCTGCATGGCGTAATCACCAAAGTTGATTTCCGCTCCTCTGGTCGCGGGACCCGCCATCCGACCGCGTTGCTGCTTACGAAATTTTGTACGTTTAGGACTTAACATGATTCAAAACTCAAGGTTGACAGGAATTTATCCTTCAGCGCTAGAACGATCCTCAAACTGAGGGCGGCGTTGCTGGCGACGACGGGGTTGAGCGGCAGGTGTAGGGGCTTCTTCGCCTTCAATGATTTCGCCTTTGAAAATCCAAACCTTGATGCCGATCACACCATAGATTGTGCTGGAAGTTTTATAGCTATAGTCAATGTCTGCACGCAATGTATGCAAAGGAACACGACCTTCACGAACCCATTCGGTTCTAGCGATTTCAGCGCCGTTGAGACGACCACTGATCTGCACCTTGATCCCTTCGATGCCTGCACGCTGCGCTCTTTGGATCGCTTGACGAACAACACGACGGAAGGAAACACGACGTTCGATTTGTTGAGCGATGTATTCCGCGATGAGAGGCGCTTCCGCATCAACCTTGGTTACTTCGGTGACATTAATCCGAACTTGGCTAGTGCCAGTCTTTTTGATCGAACCCTCATGTTCAAGGTGCTTAACTAGTCCGAGACGCAACTGCTCGATACCAGCGCCACCACGACCGACAACAACTCCAGGACGGGCGGTGCGGATTTCGAGGTCAACTTGGTCGGCTTTGCGATCAATCAAGATATCGGCAATACCTGCATTACTGAGGGTCTTTTCGATAAACTTGCGGATCTTGTGATCTTCTTCAGCCAAGATGCCGTAACGATTTACATCAGCGTACCAACGGGAAAGGTGGGACTTGGTGATACCGAGGCGTAACCCTGTTGGGTGAATCTTCTGACCCATACCTATTCTTCCTCCGATGGTTTGACAGTAATCGTAATGTGGCAAGTCGGCTTGCGAATTTGATAAGCACGACCTTGGGCGCGGGGACGGAAGCGTTTGAGGCTAGGTCCCATATCAGCGTAGGCTTGATTAACAAATAGAGATGCAGGATCAATTCCTGCGTTATGTTCAGCATTAGCGACAGCCGAACGCAATACTTTCGTGATTGGTTCGCAGGAGCGATAAGGCATGAATTCGAGAATCATTAGTGCTTCGCGGTAGCTACGACCACGGATTTGGTCTAGTACTCGGCGCACCTTGTGGGGTGACATCCGAATATATTTGGCTACGGCAGGGATTTCGTTTTTAGCGAGGATCATTTTAACTACCTGTCTACCTATCTCTTGGCTTTTTTATCGCTCTTGGCATGACCACGGAAGGTGCGGGTAGGCGCAAACTCACCGAGTTTGTGTCCTACCATCTGCTCCGTGACATATACAGGAACGTGTTGTTTTCCGTTGTGACAAGCAATGGTATGCCCAATCATTTGAGGAAGAATGGTGGAAGCGCGAGACCATGTTTTGACTACTTGCTTTTCGCCTTTGGCGTTGAGCTTTTCAATTTTCGTCAATAGGTGATCGGCAACAAAGGGACCTTTTTTCAGCGATCGCGTCATAATTTGTACTCTCTTAATTAAGTCTTAGCGCTTAGTGACTGCGAAGCAGCCGCTAAGCAAAAAATTAGGCGTTACGTCCGCCCTTACCGCGCTTCGAGGACTTACGGCGGCGACGAACAATCATGGCATCGCTGAGCTTTTTCTTCTTGCGAGTCTTGTAACCCAAGGTTGGTTTACCCCAAGGAGTAACAGGACCACTGCGTCCAACAGGGGCGCAACCTTCTCCACCACCATGAGGGTGATCGATGGGGTTCATCGCCATACCACGAACTTTAGGACGACGGTTCAACCAACGGCTGCGACCAGCTTTACCAAGACTGATATTGCTGTGATCGAGGTTGCCTACTTGTCCAATCGTGGCAAAGCAATCTTTGCGGATTAAACGAACTTCGCTAGATGGAAGCTTGAGAGTGACGAAATCACCTTCTTTAGCAGCGATTTGAGCGGCTGCACCAGCTGATCGCACGATCTGACCACCCTTACCAGGAACTAGTTCAACGTTGTGAACAACTGTACCGAGGGGAATGTTTGATAGAGGCATGGCATTGCCAATTTCAAAGGGTACATTCGACGATCCTGCTTGAATTTTATTGCCAACGGCGATTCCCTTGGGGGCAAGGATGTAGCGCTTTTCGCCATCTTCGTATTGCAAGAGGGCAATGCGGGAGGTGCGGTTGGGATCGTACTCGATCGCAATCACTTCGGCGATGATGTCACGTTTGTTGCGTTTGAAGTCGATGATCCGATACAAGCGCTTGTGACCGCCGCCACGTCTACGGCTAGTGATTACACCACGGTTATTACGTCCACGTTTACGATGGACATGGGTGGTTAAAGACTTTTCGGGTTCTGATTTGGTGATTTCCGCGAAGTCGGAGACTACGGTTTGTCTTGTACTTGCGGTATACGGTTTATATGCACGAACGCCCATAATTGCCTGATGTTGTTAAGGATTCTTATAACTCTGGGAACAAATCGATTTTGCTGCCTTCAGCGAGGGTGACGATCGCTCGTTTGACTTGAGCGCGTTTGCCAGCAAATTTACCAATCCGACGCGCCTGTGCGGGTGGGTTATGGGTATTTACTTTTTTCACTGTCACTGAGAAAAGGCTCTCAATCGCAGCTTTAATCTCAGGTTTCGTAGCATTGTGAAAAACATCAAATGTATATTTGTTGCTTTCTAGTTGTCGGGTTGCCTTTTCATTGAGCAGAGGGCGGCGAATGAGGTCGGGCAAGCGACGGGGATCAAATTCGGTAGGGATTTTAGCCATTTTGTTTCTTGTTTTTCCTTAAAGCCCGTTATTCTGCGTCTTCAACCGTATCTTCAACCAGAACGATCTCGGTTGCCAACTTGGCATCGCCACCATAGACTTCATGAATTCTGGCGATCGCTGAGCGAGTTGCCACAATTTTGTCAGAGTTGATAATGTCGAAAATGTTCAGTTGATCGGCGGCAATCAATTGCAATTTCTGAATGTTGCGAGCAGACAAAACGACGTTCTCATCTTTGCGATCGGTGATGATTAGAGTCTTTTTACCAACAACTACACCCCAACGCTCAAGCGCTTGGCATAGCTCCTTAGTCTTGGGCTGAGCCAAGTTCAAGGCGAAATCTTCAACTACAATCAAATCAGCAGCGCGACCGATGAATGCGGTACGGAGAGCCAAGCGGCGCTCTTTGCGGTTCATCTTGGTATCGTAATCTCTAGGCTTTGGTCCAAAGATTGCACCACCACCACGCATTAGGGGCGATCTAGTTGAACCTTGACGGGCGCGACCTGTCCCTTTCTGTTTGAAGGGCTTACGACCACCACCACGAACTTCGGCGCGGGTCTTGGTACTTGCAGTACCTTGGCGGGCATTAGCCAACTGTCTGACAAGGGCGCGGTGAACTAAACCTTTGGCTGTGGCTTCTTTAGCAACACGCAGATCTAGGTCTATTTCACCAACCTCTTTCCCTGTCCAATCTTTTACTATAGGCATAACTTAAATTCTCTCGATCTCACAAACAAACTACCAATTAAATTACTGAGTATTTCTACTTAGCTTTTACTTCTTAGCCTTGCCGATAATTACGGTAGGAATGATGTTAAGCAATGCACCAGGCTTACCAGGAACGGCTCCTTTGATTAGCAGCACATTGTTTACGGCATCGACCTTGACAACAATTAGCTTCTTTACGGTGATTTGCTTGCCGCCGAGACGACCCGCCATGCGCTTACCAGGATAGACACGACCAGGGGTAGTACCTGCGCCAGTCGAACCAGGCTGTCTGTGATTTTTAGAACCGTGAGCCATTGGACCGCGAGCAAAGTTGTGGCGTTTTTGATAACCAGCGAAACCTTTACCAATGCTTGTTCCAATTACATCAACGATGTCGCCATCTTTAAACTGGCTCACGTCTAGGGTCTGACCGAGTGTGTAGTCACTAACGCTATCAAGGCGATATTCGCGTAAGTGCTTTACAGGTTCAGAAGCAGATGCTTTTAAATGTCCCAACTCTGGTTTAGAGATGAGCTTCTCACGAGCCTTGCCGTAACCAACTTGAATGGCTTTGTAGCCTTCTTTGGTGTCGGTTTTGACTTGGGTGATGGTGCAGGGACCTGCATGGACTACGGTTACAGGAACCGCGTTGCCATCCGAATCGAATACTTGGGTCATCCCAAGTTTTGTGCCGAGAATTCCGACAGTCATTAAAATTTAGCTCCGCTTGCTTGACTTGCAGACTCAACCGATTAGGGTCGTCGCAGATTTTTGACAGGCTCAAAAGAGATCGGTTTCGATCGTTAGTAAGAATTATGGTTTTTGAAGGCTATTTGACGGACTTCGAGACGACTTACGGCAGATGTCTAGCCAAAGTTGCTAGACGTGAGAAACACAATCTCTTGGGTTGGTTGTTATAGATGAAAGATTTTTGAATGTCTTTGCGGTTCTATACCAATGCATGACTCAGACTTAAGACTTCTCAAGGTTTAGCTTGATTTTTTCTTAGTTTCCGTTTTTAGTCACGATTTGTAATCATAGTCTATGCGAGATGTTTTGTCTATAGTTTTTTGAAAATATTTAAAAATATTTAATTTTTAGTTGGTAAGGGCGATCGCCTATTTCTTGCTCTCCCTTTTCCTGTGAGAGAAAACCCAGATCTTGAGCTTTACGCGCCCAAGGCGATCGCAATCCATCGCTTATTTTTGACCAGTCTCCAGATTGCAATACCGATCGCCCATGAGATGATTGCAGCCAATGGTACAAATAAAATTCCTCCAACTATTTCGAGAGGGGCGATCGCTCTCAACACCCAGACGTGAATTAGATAGGTGGTAAAACTTGCATTTGAGAAGGTTTTAGCCAAGAGCATAATTTTGGGGATTTCCTTAAATTTTTGCCAAGAAATAGACCATAGTAAAAAGCTCAATGTCATCAAAACTACAGTTGGGCGTGTGTAATGACCTACTGCTTCTGCGGAACCTTTATATATTGCGCTCCAATAAAACTCACTTAGTTCCAAACTCGCGGCGATCGCAAATACATATCCCCATAAGTATCCCCCAAAGCGCGATCGCCATTTTGCGACTAACTGATTTATCCATTCTTGCTCCCTAGCTAGCCAGATACCAATCTGAAAATATGGCAACCAATAGATAACATGATTCCCATCTGGCAAGAATATCGCCATACTTGAGAACCAGCCAAACATGGCAGATGACCATCGCAAGGTAAATAGAGTGAATGTGATAAGTAGTAATAAGTATAAATTTTTAGGTGTGAACTTGATGCGGCGCAATAATGGATAAACTACATAGCATTGGAAAATGATTCCTAAAAAGTAGAGATGATAATCCCCCATCCCAGTCGTGAGAGACTGCCAGATCTGTTGTCCACGTCCTAACCAATCTGCTGTTTGAAATTGCGATCGCCCAATGATATTAAGTAGCGTAAATAAAAAGTACGGCGGTACAATCCGCCATAAACGACGTTGGATAAAGGTTCTCAAATGAAATGGTCTTGTTTGTTCAGATTTAGCCAGAGCAAATCCTGACAAAATCACAAACATGGGTACAGTAAAGCGTCCAACTTGATTGATGAGTGTATCAATAAATATCTCGGGATTGATAGTTGTCGTATTATTTACTCCAAACCACCAATGATGGGAAGCATGAATGCCGATCACGATAGTTGTCGCGATCGCCCTTAATAAATCAGAGAGTTCCCAATTCATATTTTTGGGTCATATTGCTGGATTTGGGGAATTGGTAAATTTCCTTGCTCCATAAGTTTTAAAGTTTCTAAAAGCCCTTCTTTGCCATTTATCTGTACGGTTCGCAATATGCTTAGACTGTCTTCTAGTAAGCTTTCTACATCAATGGAATAATATTCAGGAAGATATTCAGGTAAACGGCTCGTGCCTTCGCCTAAGAGAATGGCGGCTCCATGCCAATTGTGATTTTTTAAATGATACAACCCGACCGCTATTTGCAAAATACCTTGATAAAAACCGCGATCGCTTTGCCAAGCATCATTCCAAATTGCTTCAAGGGTGTCATGGCAATTGTAATAGTCGCCATTATTAAACTGGGCGATCGCTTCTTTAAATAGTAGATCAGACATACGGCTTTCCCCATGAGTAAATCAACTACGGCTCTAACCATCGCTCTAAATCGGCAATACCTTCAAAATCCAGGAAAGCATCACCTAATTTTTCCAGTTGGGCGATCGCTAAACTTGCAATTTGAGTTTCGTGGCGATCCGTTAACTTACCAAACCGTCTAGATAGTTGTCTGATTAGTAATCTCACTTCTCCTTCTTGGCGACCTTCTTGTCTTGCCTCTTGATATACTCGTGATTGCTTGATGTCACTTAGTAAAAACATAGCTTCGATCTCCTGACGACTTAGCTTAGAAAACTTTGATACTAAAACACTCTCTAATAATTCTATAATGCCTTGCCTAATTGTGACATCGACAATCTCGGTTCTGGTTCGTTGCATTAATTGTTGGACTAGCGCTGGCGCTTGTGTTTCTTTGCTGACAATCAGTTGAATTAAGCCGATTCCGATGGAGATAGGAGCAGACGCAGCTAATTCATCAAGGTAAATTCGCACGATCCGATCGCTATTAACCAACTCTTGCTGATAAGCGGTTAATGTTTGGACTTCAAGGCTACGTTTGGCAAAGATGGCAACTGCTTGCCAGTCCTGAACAGGCTTGTATTGGTTGAGATAAATGTTGATTTCGGCGATAAATTCCCAATAAAATTCTGGTTTGTCCTGAAATTGGACTTCCACAAAATAAATCGGTTGATCGAGGCGATCAGGCATGAAAATGCCATCAAAGCGAAAAGCTTTTTCTTTGACTTCGACAGAGGTAAATTGGTAGCGATCGGCATTCGCCAATGGTTGACCGAGTAGTTCAAACAGTAGTGTGTCAAAGGTAAGGAATAGTTGGTAGAAGATCGTGTCAGTTCGCATAGCTCAAATATGTCGTTGTAAAGAAGTAGCGATCGCTTGTTTCTGCTCGGCATCATATCCCCATTTTTCTAGGAAAGCGGCATATTCGCCAGTATTGGTGATTGCTGAATGTTTTATTTGAGTGGCAATGGCACGAACTTCTGCTAAGTCTACCTTCTCAATTAACAATGCAGTACGCTTAGCCACGCGCTCGGAACCTTGAGATTGTTCAGGATTTCCTGCGCGTTGATGGGTGATTGCCATTGCCGTTGACATAGCTAGATTTTTGACGAGAAGTTCAGCGATCGCATTAGGTGTAGATTGCAAAGCGCGAATAATTCCAATACTGGGATGATCAGCTAATTTCCATTCACCAGTTAGGAAGGTAACAAAAAAACCCCTAGCGCCATTGGCGGTTTGCACAAGTTCTGATATTTCCGATTCTAATATTGCATCGTCGAGATCCTGATGGGAAAGCAAAGTTTCGGTATAGGCGATCGCTTCTTCAAAAGTCATAATTTTCATGCTTCTTGGCAAACTTTTTGGCATATTTTTTGACAAACTGTTTGTATGCTAACACTTTGCTATTAATTTCCAATCTAGAATACATTGCTCTTAAATATTAAGTTTGAGGCTAAAAATAGTCTCCCACCCTGTTTTTAGTTTCAAGCAAATAAATGATTTTTATATGCAATGGTTTAAATTTAACTGGCTGAGTATCAAATCAAAGCTGATTGTGATGTTGCTAACTGTTAGCAGTAGTTCAATTGTTGTCACTGCTTATCTTGGTTATCAGAGCGGCAAGTCCAATTTGACCGATCGCGCTTTTAATCAGTTAACTAGCGTCAGAGCTTCTAAAGCTTATCAGATCGAATCTTATTTTAAAAACACCCGAAATCACATTCAAACCCTGAGTAACAATCCATCGATGAGTTTGGCGATCGCGGAATTTACAAAAGCTTATCAACAGCTTGAGACGGCTAAATTACCAGAGGATACAGCCCCAAAAATTAGAGGATATTATCAAAATGAATTTTTACCCAAGTTAGCCCAAACTGAGCAGGGTTCTCCAGTTCTCAGTTCTTTTTTGCCAGAGTCAACGGCTAGTAATTATTTGCAATATCATTACATCGCCACAAATGCCAATGCGATCGGCAAAAAGCATTTATTAGATAAGGCAAGTGATGGCAGCGAATATAGTAACGTGCATGAGCGTTATCATCCGATCTTTCGGAACATTATTGAGAAGTTTGGCTATTACGATATGTTCCTGATCGATCCACAGGGAACTGTCGTTTATACAGTTTATAAAGAGACAGATTTTACTTCTAATTTGACGACTGGAGCCTATAACGATAGTAATCTTTCGCGTTTAGTTGCATCGGTGCGCCGCTCCAAACAAAAGGATTATGCTAGCATTATCGATTTTGAATCCTACGCTCCTTCCTATGGCGCACCTGCGGCGTTCATTGCTGCGCCGATTTTTAATAACGCCAATAACCAATCTAAATTCGTTGGTGTTCTGGCGATTCAAGTGCCTGCCGATGAGATTAATAATGTGATGACGGGTAATCGCAAATGGGAAGGTGATGGATTAGGCAAAAGTGGTGAAACTTATTTGGTCGGTCAAGATTTTTTGATGCGATCAATATCGCGATTCTTGGTGGAAACCCCAGACGAGTATTTGCAAACCCTAACCGCGTTGGGTATCAACAAAGAAGCGATCGCCCGTATTCGTCAGTATAAGACTTCGATCTTAGAACAAAAGGTACGGACTAAGGCTGCCGAAGAAGCGATCAAGGGTAAACAAGGTATTGAAATTATTCGGGATTATCGGGATATTCCTGTGTTGAGTTCATACGCGCCCTTACAAATAGAAGGATTGAATTGGGCGATTCTCTCGGAAATAAATTTAGCAGAAGCCTATGCGCCGATTTATGCTTTTGAGCGTCAATTATTGATTTCGGCGACATTGTTGATGTTGTTAGTGATTTTCCTCGCAATGGCGATGTCTTCTATTTTTGTAAAGCCGATTAACCAATTGATCGAGAGCGCTCGCAAAGTTGCGTCGGGACAATTGGATGCGATCGCCACTTTAGATACTAACGATGAATTTGGAGAATTAGCTCAATCCTTTAACGCTATGGTATTGAGCTTACGCGATCAGACTAATTTAGTTGAGGAAAAGAATCGCGAAAATGAACAGTTATTATTGAGTATCTTTCCTGCGGCGATCGCCAAGCGATTGAAACAGGGTGAAAAGAATATTGCCGAAAGTGTCTCTAATGTAACGGTATTATTCTCCGACTTAACAGGTTTTTCCAAATTGTCTGATTCTCTGACCGCCTATGAAATTGTCAGCATTCTCAATGATCTAGTTACCATTTTTGATGAAACTGCCGAACGCTATGGCATGGAGAAAATTAAAACTATTGGTGATAGCTATATGGCGGTCTGTGGTTTATCTGTTCCGTATCTCGATCATGACAAGAGAGCGATCGACTTTGCGATAGAAATGCAAGCGATCGTGCGGCGCTTCAGTCAGGAGCGAAACTTCCAATTAAACATCAGTTTGGGAATTAATTCTGGCGATATTGTCGCGGGAATTGTGGGTCGAAATAAATTTATTTACGATGTCTGGGGTGACACAATTAATATTGCTAGTGCCTTAAAATCCGCTTGTCCTGAAGGGGCGATCGTCGTTTCTAGTGATATTTACACCCGTTTATCCGACCTTTATGAGTTTGTCGCCCTAGCCACCAAAGTAGCAAATGGTAATGATTTATTGCAATCATGGCAACTCAAAAGCACAGTAAAACCTAGATAGATTATCGCTATATGCTCCAACCTAGTTCCAATCAGTTGTTTATTTGGGCGATCGCTTTAATTGTCGGATTAGCTCTATCCGTGATTATTCTCGGTGAAGTAATCTATCGTTTGCAACATCGCCGCCGCCCCCTCGCCGCTACTTTGCAAGTGGTGCGAAACTTGGTGTTACCGATGTTCGCGTTCATGCTGTTTGTGCAGTATGTCCTCCAACGTCCAGCTAGTGACGATGTCGTAAAAGCAGTTCAAACTCTATTTTGGATCTGCGTCCTCCATGCCTCACTTTCGCTATTAAATGCAATTATTTTTGAGCAGGCTAAAGCTGATACTTGGCGAGCCAGAGTTCCCAAACTATTAATTGATTTATTTCGCCTATTTTTAGTACTGCTAGGAACAGCGATCGTCTTAGCGACGGTCTGGAATGCTGATTTAGCAGGATTAGTTACCGCGCTGGGTGTGAGTTCAATCGTCATCGGTTTAGCGCTCCAAGATACCCTCGGTAGCGTCATGTCAGGCATTGCCCTATTATTTGAACGCCCTTTTTCCGTAGGTGATTGGCTGAAGGTTGGAGATATTCAAGGTCAGGTAATCGATATCAATTGGCGAGCCGTCCGTCTGATTACTTTTGAACGCGAGATGGTAATCATTCCTCACAAGCTAATAGGCAATGAAATCATTCGCAATTTCAGCCAACCTCAACCAATTCATGCAGAACGGATTCGGGTCGGATTCTCGTACAAGAGTCCCCCCAACTTGGTTAAACATGTCCTGCATAGCACCGCTCTCGAAACCCAAGGCATTCTCAAATATCCCGATCCGCAAGTCTTTACGATTTCTTATGATGACTCGGCGATTACCTATGAGGTGAAGCTTTTTATCGCAGACTATAGCGAGTTAGAAGAAATTCGCGATCGCTTTATGAGTCGTGTTTGGTATGCCGCGCAGCGCAGTGGGCTGGCGATTCCCTTTCCCATTCGTACAGTCTATAACTTTCATGGTCCGACTTCTCAAGCGGAAGGAACATCGAAAAAATTTACCGAAAGCCTCCAATCCCTTCCCTCTTTTGTGCCACTGGACAAATCCACTAATCATGATATATCCACATCAGGAATTTCCTTGCAACATTTCGGTGCAGGTGAAACCGTGATTAAGCAGGGAGTAGAACATAATTCTTTGTATATTTTGGTTTCGGGTAGCGCGATGATGACGGTCAAAGATGCTAATAACGAAAATCACGAAATGTTAACCGTAAAGACTGGCGAATTTTTTGGTGAAATGACTTTGTTCTCTGGTGAAATAAGTCCGATCGCGGTTACGGCTGTGGAGGATCTAGAGGTGATGATGATTTCAGCGGAGGCGGTTAATCAAATGATCGATCGCCAGCCCAATTTCGCACGTGAAATCAGCCAAATCCTCGAAACCCGCCGCCGCGTTGTTAATACGATTCAAAATTCTTAAAAACGAACTTACTTTGCAGATTTCTACGCTGCCTTCTTCAAATACTTGAACTGTGAGTTGATAGCCTCAAAATCTGCATTAACAGTTCCTGTAATCATATTGCTCTCTTCGTTCTTCCACCAAATCGACGAACGCGGCGAGAACCGACTCGAACAATCCAGATTTGAGCCTCTGGGTGGCGGGCTTCGAGTTTATTGAAAGCAGCTATTTCACGCACATCAACTTCAAAATCTCCAGTTTCAATGTCAATTGCTACGATTTTGCCATGATTACCTGCTTCGACCTGTGGACGTATTTGCGTTTGATAAATTAGATCGCCACGTTTAACGAGATCTTCTTTGCTGTAGCGGGGTTGACGAACTGCCATGATTGTGACGTGGATTAAACTGGAAAATATTCAGAGCCGTTCCAGTACATAAAAGTTTCTAGGTCATTTGTTTCAACATCACGAGTAGTCTGAGTTAAATCGTAAGTTTGATTGTCAATAATCCTGACATGTTTGGTAATACTCTGATTACTGGAGCCAATAGCCACGTTATCACCTTCATCAACACACAATTCACCTGTAGACTGAATCTTCAAAATGTTTTTTACACTCACAAAAGAATTCCTCTAAATTAATTGCCAAAAACTTAGCCTAACTTTTCTTTCAATCCTAGTGAGAACCACGATAGCACAAGATTGCTTTGAAATAACAATAGCTATCGCTGTGTTTTGCTGTGAAACTAACTATGTATTAGACTGAAAAATTTTGACCATACTGCATAGAGAGAGTAACGCACAAACAATTAGCATTAAGTAACATTTGGGTGTATTACATTGCATTAACAAGCCCTACAAGATGGGCAATCTTACTACATATTTGATTCTCAATCGAATCTATAAACTGAGAGATAGTGTAAACCTAAATCCAAGTCGCAATCATCTGAAATACAAAACCCAAACTAATAAGTCCAAGTCCAATCTGAGACAATAAAAGGTGTCTTGCTCTTTCATTGCCTTGTTTAATTGTAGCTTCCCGAACTGTCATTTTTCCCCACTTCGTTTTTATGATATTTCCGTCTTCAAGTCCTAATCCGTAAGATTCTGCTTGTAGAGTTAATCCCCACCTAAAAACAAAATAAGTTCCAACTATAGAGAGTATCAATCCAGTAGTATTAAACAACTTAGAATACATAATGAATAAACAAATAAACGAAATTGATGGAATAATTCTAAAGAAATAGAACTATGTATTAGACGGAAACTTTCAGTCTAATCTAAATATAGAGTATATTGACTGAAAGTCAAGTTCCTATCTAATCACCTATATGGCGTTGGTGTAATTTAAATTTTACAGATCGCTTTGATAAAGTCAAATCTAATGCATTGTCATGCATCTGAAAGTTTGCAACGAGTTTTATTATGCTGAGTGAGCTTCCGCATAAATTCGCAGTGCCGCAGCCACTTTCTTCTCATAATCATCACCTTGAGACTGAAACCAAGCTAGGGTTTTGGGATCTATTTGAACAAAAGCATTCAATGGTTCTACAGGTTTCCACCAACGCGACTTAATGAAAAAATCCTCAGTTAAAGGAGGAATATCAGACGTATCAATTTCTTCCTCTGTGAGTGAATCAACTTTCGCCCGATTCGTTTTTGAGGTAGTATTTATAACTTTTTCGTTCATAAGGTAGAGCTTTGCGAAGTGAAATAATTTGTGCTTTGCCATGTTTGCTTGGTTCTTTTGCTCATTCCACTCGAAATTCATGTCTTGATTTTACCAGATTTTTACTTTGAGCATAATTGTACAGAACAAGTTGATTTTCAACCTCCAAGGATTAGTGATATTTTGTTGACAAAAAAAGTTAACATTAACTTAATAATTCTGCAAACCAAGCTATCCTCCAAAAGCTTGTTACCTTAATCTCTAATCAAAACCAGTTAAACTTAAACGTCATGGCTCGACAACTCAAAAACATTGCACCCCACGGTGGTCAACTAATTAATCGCATCGCCACAGAGGCTCAAAAAGAAGTCTTTTATAGCAAGGCTGACCACTTGCCAGTTGTGCAGTTGACTGAGCGATCGCTGTCTGACCTTGAATTAATTGCGATCGGTGGATTCAGCCCATTGACTGGCTTTCTTGGCAAAGCTGACTATGAATCCGTAGTTTTGAATATGCGTCTTGCCAATGGCTTGCCTTGGTCGATTCCAATTACACTACCCGTCACGGCAGAAGTTGCCGACACCTTAAGCATTGGCAATCTCTTGCGCCTGAATGATCCCAATGGCGTATTTATCGGTGTATTAGAACTCAGTGAAAAATACAAATACGATAAGCTTAAAGAAGCAATTCATGTCTATCGCACCAACGAAGATCGCCATCCTGGAGTCAAAGTTGTCTATGCTCAAGGCGAAGTTTATCTGGCTGGTGATGTTTGGTTATTAGAGCGCCGTTCCCATCCTCTTTTTCCCACATATCAGATTGATCCCGTCGATTCGCGTGAATTATTCATCGAAAAGGGTTGGCGCACAATTGTCGGCTTTCAAACCCGCAACCCGATCCACCGCGCCCATGAATATATTCAGAAATGTGCTTTAGAAATAGTCGATGGATTGTTTCTGCACCCCCTTGTCGGTGCAACGAAAAGTGATGACGTGCCAGCCGATGTGCGGATGCGTTGCTATGAAATCATGCTGGAGCATTACTTCCCCTTAGATCGGGTGACTTTGGCAATTAATCCTGCGGCGATGCGCTATGCGGGTCCACGTGAAGCAATTTTCCATGCTTTGATTCGCAAAAACTATGGTTGCACTCATTTCATTGTTGGTCGCGATCATGCGGGTGTCGGTGACTATTACGGAACCTACGATGCTCAACATATTTTCTATGAATTTGAATTGGGAGAACTTGGTATCATTCCCCTGATGTTTGAACACGCTTTTTATTGCAAACGTACTCAGGGTATGGCAACCACCAAAACTAGCGCCAGTCTGCCTGAAGAGCGTGTACATCTATCGGGTACAAAAGTCCGTGAAATGCTCCGTCGCGGTGAATGTCCGCCGCCTGAATTTTCGCGCCCTGAAGTTGCGGCTGAACTAGCCAAAATCATGCATAAAATGGCGATCGAGGAAGCATCTACAGGTTTTGAGATCTAAATTAAAAATCTCATTCACACTAAAAATTACAAACCGATGAACCCAGAAGTAGAACAAGAAATAGCTAATTTACGCTCTCTAAACCTAACGCCGAAGCAAATAGCGCGGAAGTTGGGGCTAAGACCTGCTGAAGTCACCGCGATTATTCAGAATCGAGCCGAGAAATTGGCTTTGGAGACAGAGAAAAAGGGTGGACTAGCACCGATCGCCAAATGCTTTGCGAATAGGAACTGTATCCAGAACCTGTTACGAACAAAACCAAATGATTTGACTGGTTTTAAGAATGTGAATGAGAGCAACATCAATGTTGATACAAATGGATTAGGAACAGTTTTTGTTGCCAGATTGGTATCCAATCGATTTCGGATCTGTACCTATCTTGTCGATTACTGGTGCTTGGGAGTGAAGGACGCGATTGGACCGAGACAGATGGATCGGACAAAGTACGAAGCATTTTTGCGAAATGTTTTCGATATGTATTCTGATGGATATGCAGAGATCACCTTAGAACAAGCTCAAGACATTGTATTGGGGGCTGTGGCCTATGCGGATGCACTAGGGCTAAAACCTCACGCTGATTTTGCAGCCACTAAAGAGCATCTTGGTGAATGGAGTGGGAAAACCGACATCCAGTTCGGTCGTAATGGCAAGCCATGTTTTATCTCTGGTCCTTACGATAACGTTAATATGATTATGCGTACTCTTTCCCAGAAAGCGGGATCTGATGAATTTAATTTTATAACCCAAATTGGTGATCCTGAAACTGAGGATGGCTTCTTTTAGCCTAGGACTTACGTAGCCCCGCAATTTATGGCAGGGCTGAAAGTTCAAACCTTTTGTGACGGGTTGATACTCCCTCCACACTCAAAAACAAGTGGTGGGGGGGGGGCGGCCCCCCCCCCCCGTATTTTTGGGTTAAGTAATATTTTTTAGAGTTGGGGGCGTTAGGAAAAAAAATAAAAAAAAAAA
>JANMFC010000384.1:0-11524 GCA_031377675.1 Pseudanabaena sp. OTE_70b_metabat_355
CTGCCAACACGGACGAAGAAGGACGTGCGCTCCTGAAAGCAGTTGGTATGCCCTTTAGAGAATCATAAGTAGATCGAATTAGGAGATAAGGATGGCTACCAACGACACCATCTCGGACATGCTGACCCGCATTCGCAATGCAACACTTGCTAAGCACCAAACAACTTCCATTCCTGCTACAAGAATGACGTTGAGCATTGCCCGAGTGATGAAACAAGAAGGTTTCATCGTAGATTTTGAAGAAACAGGCGAAAGTATCGACCGCGCTTTGGTCGTAGCCCTCAAATATGAAGGCAAAAATCGTCAATCGATTATCAAACGACTCAAGCGAGTCAGCAAACCTGGTTTACGGGTTTACTCCAACTCCAAAGAATTACCCCGTGTATTAGGTGGGATCGGTATTGCGATCATTTCCACCTCTAGAGGGATCATGACCGATCGCGAAGCCCGTAAACAGGGTGTCGGCGGTGAAGTCCTTTGCTATATCTGGTAATTCAGATCTTTTAGATTACTTAATCTAGATCTGCTAATTCAGGCTGTTAACACAGCAAACAACATCACAAGCAACGGAAAACAGACATGTCTCGTATTGGAAAACGTCCCATTCCTCTTCCCCCCAAAGTTGCGGTCTCGATCGTCGGGCAAGAGGTAACTGTCAAAGGACCGAAAGGTGAATTAAAGCGTGTGTTGCCAAACACCGTAGAAATTCTCCAAGAAGAAAGCAACTTGATTGTCAATCGCGCCAATGAGTCTCGTCCCGCAAGGCAACAACACGGGCTTTTCCGCACTCTCGTTGCCAATATGGTCGAAGGTGTATCCACTGGCTTTCAGCGTAAGTTGGAAATTCAAGGGGTTGGTTATCGAGCCAACCTGAACGGCAGCAATATTGTTCTTACGGTTGGCTATAGCCATACCGTTGACATCATTCCTCCTGCTGGAGTTTCTTTAGGCGTTGAAGATGCTGCTGGCAAAAAAGTCCCTCAAGGCACATTTATTGTTGTTGAAGGCATTGACAAAGAAATCGTTGGTAACCTCGCGGCTACGATTCGCGCTGTGCGCCCACCTGAAGTATACAAAGGTAAGGGCATTCGTTACCTTGGTGAATTTGTCAGACGTAAGGCTGGTAAGACGGGTAAAAAATAAGGTATAGAAATATGAGTGTCAGTCGTAGACAAGCAACCATAAGCCGCCATAAGCGAATTCGCAAAGGGATGTCAGGTACGCCCGAACGTCCTCGCCTTGCAATTTATCGTTCTAACAATCACATCGTGGCGCAGGTGATTGATGATGTAGCTCAGCATACTCTCGTGGCTGCATCAACCCTTGAATCAGATGTCCGTGCGAGCAGTAGCTCCACTGCCAATTCTGAAGCATCGGCGAAGGTCGGTGCTTTGATTGCCGAAAGAGCGATCGCCCAAGGAATTACCAAGGTCGTATTTGATCGCGGTGGAAACCTCTATCATGGAAGAGTCCAAGCTCTCGCTGAAGCAGCCCGCGAAGCAGGTCTCGACTTCTAATGTATCCAACAGTGAATTAGTAGATAGAAAAATATGGCTAAGAATAGAGAATCAAGACCAGGTGGTGGTCGCGACAGTGGCAGCGGCGACAGTGGCGATAACAACCGCGATGAAAAACGCAAAGGTAAGCGCGAAGGCAAGAAAAGCGATCGCGCTCGTACCGAGAAAGAATCCGAATGGCAAGAACGGGTAGTCCAAATCCGCCGCGTAACTAAGGTTGTCAAGGGTGGTAAAAAACTCAGCTTCCGTGCGATCGTGGTCGTCGGTAATGAGAAAGGACAGGTTGGTGTTGGCGTTGGCAAAGCTGCTGACGTAATTAACGCCGTCAAAAAAGGTGTTGCCGATGCTAGAAAACATGCGATCGATGTGCCTTTGACCAAGAGCAACTCTATCCCCCATCCTACCAATGGTATCGGTGGCGGCGCGAAGGTAATCATCCGTCCTGCATCGCCTGGTACTGGCGTAATCGCTGGTGGAGCCGTGAGAACAGTTCTGGAACTTGCTGGTGTCAAAAATATTTTGGCGAAGCAACTTGGTTCGAGCAGCCCTCTTAATAATGCTCGTGCAGCAATTAACGCCCTTTCCACATTGCGTACCTTTGGTGAAGTTGCCAGAGCGCGTGGAATTACCCTTGAAGAGCTATTTAATTAATGCAATAGCGGTGCTATGCACCGCTATTGCCAAAAGTAGAAAGGAAAAACTATGAGAATTGACGATCTTCAGCCTCAAGAAGGCTCACAGCATCGTAAGCGTCGGATCGGACGCGGAATTGCCGCAGGGCAAGGTGCTAGCGGTGGATTTGGTATGCGCGGTCAAAAATCTCGTTCAGGTCGTCCCACCAGACCTGGCTTTGAAGGTGGTCAAATCCCCCTTTATAGACGAGTACCTAAACTTAAGCATTTTACGATTGTTAACCCTAAACATTTCACAATTGTAAATCTTGACCAATTAAGTGACTTACCTAGTGGCACGGTAGTAAGCCTTGAGTCTCTGATGGACGCAGGAATCATTACCCAAAACGATGGTGTATTGCGGGTCTTAGGAAGAGGCGAAGTTAATGTGGCGCTGAATATTCACGCTCATTCAATTACCGCATCGGCTAAAGCTAAAATCGAAGCGGCTGGCGGCACTGTTGAAGTCGCAGCCTAATTAAAAGAGAATATGTGGCGAAGTGCTTAGCGCTTCGCCACATATTCTCTTTTTTGTTTTTTCAACAAGGGGCTTAAGCCCCTTGTTACTCGATGCCGCTTTACAATATTTAAATATCAATTAATTTTTTTGGTTGGGCGATCGCCCAACACATAATCACTAGCTTTGAGGTAAGTGTCGTTATGGTTGTAAGTAAAGGAAAGAACCCAACAGCACAAGAAACCTTTATGCAAATGGCTCAAGCAGCAGGATTGCGTGGGCGTTTGTTGGTAACTGTTGGCGTTTTAATATTAGTCAGACTGGGAATTTATTTACCATTACCAGGGGTCGATCGCCTACGGTTTACGGAAATTGTTAAAAATAACGCCGTAGTTAGTTTTTTAGATATTTTCTCTGGTGGCGGTTTGTCGCTACTTGGTATTTTTGCCCTTGGCATTTTGCCATTTATTAACGCCTCGATCATTATGCAATTAATGACCTCGGCGCTACCAACTTTAGAAAACCTCCAAAAAAACGAAGGTGAAGCAGGTCGAAGAAAGATCTCTCAGTACACCCGCTATGTCGCCTTTGTCTGGGCGATGATTCAGAGTTGGGGGTTGGCAGTTTGGGTGCAGAACTCAGGCGTACTATCTGAGGTAAGCAGTAACTGGATCACGATTGGTGATGGTCGGGTAATTCTTTCTAGCTTTATTTTTCAGACAACGATGGCTCTTGCCGCAGGATCGATGTTTGTGATGTGGGCTGGGGAACTGATTACGGA
The DNA here is from genome assembly GCA_031377675.1 of Pseudanabaena sp. OTE_70b_metabat_355. Classification (GTDB taxonomy): domain Bacteria; phylum Cyanobacteriota; class Cyanobacteriia; order Pseudanabaenales; family Pseudanabaenaceae; genus Pseudanabaena. The sequence continues at coordinate 3,427 of JANMFC010000384.1, forward strand.
GAAAGGTGTGGGTAATGGCGCTTCATTACTGATTTTTATTAGTATTGTTGCCAACTTGCCAAAATCTCTCGGTGACACGATCGCCCTAGCTCAAAAAGATAGCTCACGGGTTGGCGGGGTGATCCTGTTACTAGTGATTTTCTTAATCATGATTGTAGGGATCGTGTTTGTGCAGGAAGGCACAAGGCGAATTCCCATTATCTCCGCAAAGCGACAGGTGGGTCGCAAGCTTTATCGCGAACAAGCTTCTTATTTGCCTTTGCGCTTAAACCAAGGCGGGGTGATGCCAATTATTTTCGCTTCGTCAGTGATGATTTTGCCAGCCTACCTCAGCCAAAGTATTAACAATGAAGCATTTGTGGCGATCGCTACTTGGGTATCTCCGAGCGGTGCTGGGCATATTCCCGTGTATATGTTGTTAATTCTTGGTTTTAGCTTCTTTTATTCGACATTGGTCTTAAATCCTGTCGAATTGTCGCAAAACCTGAAGAAGATGGGAAGCAGCATTCCCACAGTCCGCCCAGGGAAAGCGACATCAGATTATATCGGCGCTGTTCTGAATCGCTTAACTTTACTTGGCTCCGTATTTTTATGCGGAATTGCAGTTATTCCTAGTGCCTTGGAAAAAGCCACAGGCGTATCCACATTTAGCGGAATTGGTGCTACTTCGTTACTGATTTTGGTGGGTGTGGCGATCGAAACCTCGAAGCAAGTCCAGACCTATGTGATCTCTCAACGTTATGAAGGCATGGTTAAACAATAATGCCTAGAGTAATTCTGATGGGTCCTCCTGGGGCAGGGAAAGGAACACAGGGCGAGATTTTGGCTGACACTTGGCAAGTACCGAAAATTGCCCCTGGTGATATTTTTCGAGCTGAAATTAAGCAACAAACTGAATTAGGGCTGAAAGTTAAGTCTTTTAGTGATTCTGGTCGTCTTGTACCTGATGAAGTTGTAATTGAGGTGATTGAAGCGCGATTGAGGCAGCCTGACACTCAAGTCGGTTGGATTCTGGATGGATTTCCCCGTACTGTTGCTCAAGCTGAGGCTCTCGATACTTTATTGATCGAAATTAATCAGCCTTATGATGCGGTAATCAATCTTGATGTGTCCGATCAGTTTTTAATCGATCGCTTATTAGCAAGGGCGATCGATCAAGGGCGTGTTGATGACACGGAAGAGGTGATCAAAAATCGTCTCGAAGAGTACAACGCTAAAACCAAACCTTTGCTGGAATTTTATGGTGAAAAAGTTACTCAAATTGATGGCACACCGTCGATGCCAGAAGTAACTGAAACCATCAAAAAATTCTTTGCTGCTTAGAGTAAAGGATTATTGAGCGGCGAAGCCGCGCAATAATCCAAATATCATAATTTATACCAAATTTAGGAGAAATTGCTTGTCAAAAGAAGATTCTATTGAAATGGAAGGGACGGTAAATGAGTCACTTCCTAATGCTATGTTTCGAGTTGCTCTCGATAATGGCTTTAATGTCCTAGCTCACATTTCGGGCAAAATCCGCCGTAATTACATCAAAATTCTGCCAGGCGATCGCGTAAAGGTGGAGCTAACCCCTTATGACCTCACCAAAGGACGCATTACTTACCGTCTCAAAAACCAAGGCGGCGGAAAAAAATAATAAGTGGGGCGGCAAAGCTGCCCCATTTATTTTATGTCTACTTGATTTCTTGGTTCTGAAATAAAAATGACAATGGATAACTAGGATTCGCGGCGAACCCTAAAATACCGCGATCGCGATGTTCGTAAACTAATTTATCGTTGGTATCAAATAGGAAAGTTGCACCGCGCTGAGTCATGTATGAAGCATCAGGGACATAGGCTTTCCAATTGCCGAGAACTTCTGCCATGTTTCGTAATCGCAACGTGGCTAGTTCAAAGGGGCGCTGAAATCCACGTCCGCCAGCCCATTGAAAAAAAGAGCCTTTTAATGGGGGTAATGGCGCAGCTTTGATTACTTCATCATCGGCAATTAATTGTGGTGCATGGCGATCGCCTCGATAACCCCGAAACACTTCTTTTAACGTGCCTTGGCTACCAATTCCTGCACACATCAACATTAAATTCACCCAAGCATTTTGCCCAGATGACAGCAATGGAAACTTAGTTGTTAGTCCTGCATAGAGATCTAATTGGCGATGAAGTTCTCCAGTTGGATCAACAAATAAGCAATTTTCATCGAAACCTGTAAATTTGCAAAAATATTGTCCCGAGTGGCGATCGCCAATTCCTACTGCTCTAACTACAATTCCTGCTGATTGAATCCGCTCAATTTCTCTCTGTATCCACCAAATATATTCAAGACTATCAAAATCGCCCAATTGGGAAAGCACCAAAATCAATTTGCGTGATGATGATGGACAACCATCAAAAATTGAGGCGATCGCACCATCACTCACACGCTGCCTTTGGGTTTGATTCAGGATTTGGAATGGATCTGGTTGCATAGAATTTTATATTCGGGGTTGAAATTGAGGCGATCGTGAGCATCAAAGCGTTGGACTAATTTGTTAGGCTCTTTGCTCAATCATGGAACATAATATACCAACTATTTTTGATATTTCTTTAATGGAATAATCATCTAAATCAATATAAATTCCGTTACCTTCAAGTTTTAGAAATTTCCAGATATTACCTGAAGTAACAACACCATAAATCTTAGCTAAAGTCGTTCCTTCCTGTTGATTAAATATGCGAGAAGCAATCATTTCGGCTGCACATTGCCCTAATCCGCTCATAATGTTTTCGTTTTTGGCTTCCACAACGGCAATTACGGGAGTATTTAAAAACAATTGCTCAGGGGATTGGCTAATAATAAAATCACAAAAACCAGTTAAATCACGCTCTTTATCAATATTCAATTCAATTCCAGAAAAAAAGCTGATCTCCTTATTAAATATTTTCCTTATTTCAATCAATACAGGAGCAATAATTAACTCAGAACGAGCTTTTTCGGTATTGATAGCAACTGCAAGAGAAACGTTATCTAATAATGTCTGCTTTAAATGATCGCCAATTTCACGAGACTGAATATTAGAAAATAAATCTACTTTTTCGATTATTTCAATATCAAAGTCTTTTTGAATTTTTTTGATTGTAAAGTTACTGTATGGCATTTTTGTCTCAAACTTGTAATGCGTTGTTTAACTTGTTTAAGTGCTATGTTTATTCCTTTTCCCTAACACCACCTTTCATCTTGATAAATCATACTCAAGGCATGATTCGCCCTCTAAATAGTGATTACTCTTCACTCTCAAAAATGGTTATAGGAATATTTATAGAAGAGGTAATAATATGACCTGTTGTTGTCTCTTCTATTTTTACTGGTTTCTCAAAGAATTTAACTTGGAACCTTAGATTATCCCAGTTCGTATTCGTATTGTACTTACTGAGGTCGGCTTCTATTGTGTCGCGCTGTTGAATAAACCACTTATTTAGTTCAGACAGACTACTTTTTATCATGTCTACCTCCACTGTGTCTGTTACGCCTGTTCTTGCCAACGTGATGCCCCCTCCCATAGGCGTAAAGAAATTCCCACTAGGATTTTGAATCATTGTAGTTACACCAGCTTTCCGAAAGCTATCAATATCGCTATCAGAAAGTTGAAGGTCTACTTCGAGTATTCCATTGAATTTGAATCGAGCAAGAATTCCAGACCAATTATCTTCAATAATTTTGATTAAGTCTTGATTTGTAAATCCTCCATTATGTGGATGGATATCAATTAAATACATCGCTGATGTCTTAGCATCGAAGAACGCAAACAAGAGTTCACTCGTGCGTGCAACAAATTTTTGATATTTTTGGTGAGGAGTAGTACCCAAATGAAAGTGAATGATATTCCATTCGTGGAACATTAAGTCGTTGTAGTCTGGCTTGTCACTTAGGGTGCTAAGATAAGGTCTTAGGCTCTTCCCAAGTTTAGCTTCCTGAACAAATTTGTTTAAACCTAACTCAATTTGTGGGTCTAGAGATTTGCCATTTAATTCTTTAGAAATGTTAACAGTCCACTTAATGACAGGCGGTATCTTGCGTATGAAATTGAGATACCGCATCAAAACAGCATCAAGGTTTTCTCCTTCCTCAGGAGAATGCCCTAAGTCAGAAAGTTCTTTGGCAATTACTTTTTGAAAATCATTATAAAAATTTATATCAGCCATTATCTCTTATCTCCACTAAAATCTTATCCACAGAAAGATTCTCATCTGAAACTTTTTCTGTACTTTCCATTCATTATAATGCGACGTAAATATTTGAGTTACTACAAAAATATATGTTAATTATACAATCTTTACTCTGGAAGCTATTTCCTCACGATTCTACGCTTCTCATCGTACTGATTACACAGTTTATATTACAAATCTTTACAATTCACAAATATTTACCCCAATTTAGTTCTAATAAAACTATCCTAATCAAACCTATTTCTAGACTCACTTAGTAAATCGATTATGTCCTATGTAAGATTCAGAGGGTGATCAGCTTGAAAAAATAAATTAACGACCTTGGAAGCTTTTAGTAGCTCTAACAAGGGGCTTAAGCACCGTCCAAATTATTGCTACAAGATATTTTAGATTTGAGGTATTCAGAAATAACGATATATTTTCTATAGGTTTGCTGAAGGCGATCGCTATTACTATGAGTCGATATTTTTAGGCGATCACGATATCAGTCAAATCAAATTTTTTTACATTTACATTTGGGTTAATATTACATAAAGAAATTACTGAGTTAGTCATGTAAACGAATCGCTTTGCCTGAAAATTAAAAGGACTTGGATAATATGACAGCTATCTTAGAAAAAATAAAAGATAAAGCTTGGACTGATGAAGAGTTTATGGCTTTAGCTGATGATGGCGATCGCTACGAAATTGTCGATGGAGAGTTAGTAAATTTGGGCAATTCAGGTATGGAGCATGGGAATATTGGCATATTCCTCGGTGGACTAATTGAGATATTTGTAAGACAGCATAATCTTGGCGTTACTTGCGACTCCAGTACAGCATTTAAAATGAAAGGAGGAAATAAGCGATCGCCTGATATTTCTTTTGTGAGTAAAGAGCGATTGATTGGGCTAAAACGATTGCCTAAAGGCTTTTTTGATGGTGCGCCCGATCTAGTTGTTGAGATTATCTCTCCAGGCAACACTTTTGAGGAAATTCACAACAAGATTGAAGAATATTTTGCAAGTGGAACTAGACTGCTGTGGGTAATCCATCCTGATGAAAGATATGTGCTGGTCTACCATAGCCCCCAACCCGATCGCCTATTGAGAGGTGATGATATTTTAGATGGAGAAGATGTGATTTTAAACTTCAAGGTTCCAGTCAGCGAGTTGTTTAGAACTTTGTGGTTCTAGTTGAGGAGTTAGGCGATCACTGTTGTAATAGCGATCGCCTTTGATTTTATGAAATATGACACTGATTGTTAGAACTTAGTAGAAGCATTCACATTATTGGGCTGTTGCAAAGTTGCGATTTGTTGTTGTACTGATGGAGAATACAACCGCAAATAGTTCCAATAATTACCGAGAACCTTAGATACATAATCCCTAGTTTCTTCGTAAGGAATGCTATTCACAAATTCATCTGGATCGCCTACACCACGAGACTCCACCCAACCAGCCACGGCTCCCGGACCAGCATTATAGCTAGCCACCGCCAGCATGGAGTTGTCTCCATAGCGACTATGGGTATAGTCCAGATACCAAGTTCCGAAACTGATATTGTCCGCAGGATTATCGAGATTGTAATTACTGAGTCCTTTTTTGCTAGCAATCCATGAACCTGTATCAGGCATGATTTGCATTAAGCCGATCGCTCCAGCACTAGAACGGATTTGGGCTTCAAATCTTGACTCTTGACGCATTAGCCCAATTACCAGAGCAGGAGATAGCTTCCGTTCGCGTGACCAATTGGCAATCGTATCCCAGTAATGGAATGGATAGAGCGACTGCATATAAGCAGGGTGTTGTTTGAGCTTGACGATCTCCGCTTTTTGAGCAGGGGAAACATCTAGCCAATCCAAACTTTCAATGGTTTTAATCCCCATTAAATTATCCTGAACCGCTACCCGTAACACGCCATCGGTAAAGACTTCACTAGGTTCGAGATTGCGCTTGTTCTTCATTTCAGTTTGCCATTGCGATCGCGCATCCCGATCTAAACCGAGAATATACAATTCCTGTAATTTCGCCGATCCCGCAGGTAAAGCTTGTCTGACATTAGGAATAGATATAGGTGGCGCTGTATATCTGGCGGTTGTGAAAGTGCCAACCTGCCAACCGAGAGAAGAAGCCGATCGCCATGCGTAATAGGATTCAGGATGTTGACGGATGGCAAACTCAAAGAACTTCTTGGCTCTAGCTTTATCACCAATCTGATTCGCCCATTTCCCCGCCCAAAAACTTGCTTCCGCCGCCGCTTCACTCTTGGGACTGCTAGCGATCAACATCTCCACTGTGGCGATCGCATTAGTCAATTGACCAGCCCGCCCTTGTCCTTTAGCAATGCGCCAACGCAGTTCACCCGCAGCATCGCTATCGCCATATTTTTCTAACAAAAGATTGCGATGTCCGCTTGCAGATTTGGGACTACCCAGTTTATCCGCCAAAAGCCCCGCCTTGATTCCTAAAGCTTCTCCCGCCGCTTCGGGATAATTGGCGATAATCTGATCGCAAGCCGCAACTCCCGCTTCAGGAGAATCAATTTGGGTAATCCGAACTAGAGCGCGTGGGGCTTGCGGACTTGTGGGAAACTTCTGCACCACACGATTGTAAGCGGCGATCGCGGACTCAGTTTGACGACCACGTTGTAAAGTCCGCGCATATTTGTAAACAGTAATTGGATTGGAAGTAGCACGAGCATAGGCTTTAGCCGCCTTTCCAAATTCAAATTTATTAAAATAGGCATCAGCGATCGCCCACCATTGATCGCCTGTGAGGTTCGGCGAACTTGCCACGAGGCGATCTAAAAATGGCTGAACTTCTTTATAATCTCCAAAATAGGTGGCTAGATGGGTCAGTAAATCAATGCGGTTAGGGGCTTGGGATAATAAACGCAGGACGACTTCTTGCGATCGGGGATGGGCAGGAAATTTATCTAAAAGCTGTTGAGTTTGTCCCAAAGCGAACATTGCCTCGGCGGCGGCTGAACTCTCAGGAAAATTCTTTAAAATAGCTTCCCAATTAGCTTTTGCCGATGGTAAATCTCGCGCTTGGGTTTGCGCCTGTGCGCGTTTGAGCAGCACAAAATCCGCTAGGACTGGATATTCTATTTCCAATTTATCTAGAGCCGCGATCGCTTCTTTGGGCTTGCGACTATTCAAATAGAGATCGGCAAGTACAAACTTGGCGCGAATGCGATCAATACTAGAATCTTGTTGATTGGCCTGGATTTCTAATTTCGCCAGCCTTTGGTCGATGGGGGAATAGGTAAGGGGATCGAAAGATTTACTGTCTCGGTTATTCGCTAAGCTAGCATTTACAGCAAGATTTGACTCAGAGGAAGCTGTAATTAGTGGGGCGCTAGCTCCTGCTAATGTGGCACTGAGCATTAGTACGATTGACCAACGCATTAATTTTTTCATCCTGATCCGTTCTTAATCAGCAGTATCTTAACATTATTTTAATTATTTTTAATGATTATGGCTTACCCTACTTTAAATTTCGGCGATCGTGCGGCTTTGTTTTTATTTGCTAAAATCAAAATAACTAAGCTGTAAGCAGAAATCTCATGCAAGCAACTGTACTTGAAACTCAACAAGAACTCGAATCTCAAATGCATCTGTGGTTGATCGCTGATTATCACCAGATGATCGAGGCAGGCGTTTTGGATGAGGATGATCGCGTAGAACTGTTGGAAGGAAAAATTGTTTGTATGAGTCCACAACGACCATTTCATGCGGCAAGTGTGCAACGCAGTAGTAGGCTACTGTTTACATTGCTAAGCGATCACGCTGAAATTCGCATACAGTTACCTGTGACATTAGGTAACGACTTTGAGCCAGAACCAGATATTGCTGTTGTCAGATTTGATGCTGATGAATAATCACCCGACTTTTTTACATCCCCTCTCATCC
>JANMFC010000416.1:0-2864 GCA_031377675.1 Pseudanabaena sp. OTE_70b_metabat_355
GCGGCTTCGCCGCGCACCGCTATTTCGTGTTTTTTCTTTATCCCCAAAAATTAAGGCATACATAGCCTGTCTCAAATTTTAGAGATTTTTTTATTTATAATATAGTGGTCGCTCAGTCACTGAACTTAGTAAAATTAAGCATCAATGCCCTAATCGCCATGCAATTCATTAACCCAAAACTCGACTATGCCTTCAAAAAAATATTTGGCTCAGAGCAAAGTCATGACATCCTGATCAGCTTTCTCAATGCCATGCTCTATGAAGGCAAAGATACAATCAAAGCCATAGAAATCATCGATCCCTATCTTGCCCCAAAACTGCGTGGCATTAAAGACACCTATGTCGATGTTAAAGCAACCATTCACAATGACAACAATGAAAATACGACTGTCATCATCGAGATGCAAGTACTAAATGTGGAAGGCTTTGAGAAACGTATCCTCTATAACGCCAGTAAAGCTTATTCCACTCAACTTGACATCGGTGAAGACTACATCGATCTCGAACCCGTGATTGCTTTAACAATTACCGACTTTGAGATGTTTCCCGAATTTGACCAAATGACTTCGCGGTTTATTCTCAAAGAGAAGACCTATCTAACAGATTATCCGATTTACGATATTGAACTTGTATTTATCGAATTACCCAAGTTCAAGAAGACATTAGAAGAACTGGAGAGTTTGACCGATAAATGGCTATATTTCATGAAAACCGCAAGAAAATTAGAGTCAGTACCAACTGTCATGAATAACGTCCCTGCGATCAAAAAAGCTTTTGCGATCGCCAATCAAACAAACATGACCCGAACCGAATTAGATGATCTCGAACATCAGGCTATCTTCATCCATGATCAACGCAACGCCATCAAAAAAGGAGAGCGGCTGGGACGAGAAGCAGGTAAAAAAGAAGGGCTTAAGGAAGGACTTAAGGAAGGTATTGAAAAAGGTCTCAAACAGGGACTGGAGCAGGGGCTTGAGCAAGGGCTTGAGCAGGGACTGGAGCAAGGGCTTGAGCAAGGGCTTGAGCAGGGTGAACTAAGAGCTAAATTGGCGATCGCCCAACAACTGCTGAATATTCTTGATGATCCTGCTATTAGTCGAACTACTGGACTATCTCCTGAAGCGATCGCCAAACTAAGAAACAGTTAGTGCTAACTGTTTCTTAATCATATTTACGCGGCGTGTAAACCCGTATGCGATCACCCCATTCCACAATCTTTGTTTTGCTAGAACCAATAATAATCACCGTTTGCATATCCGCAAGTTCGGGAGCTAATTCTACAAGGGTGATTACCCGCACATTTTCGCCTTTACGCCCCATTTTATGTCCCAAAATTACGGGTGTATCAGGCGATCGCCATTGTAATAAAAGCTCTTTAGCGGCGGTGAGTTGCCAACGGCGCTGGGTGGAAATGGGATTGTAAATGGCGATCGCAAAATCAGCTTGGGCGGCGGCGGCTAATCTCTGTTCGATAATTTCCCAAGGTTTGAGAATGTCGGAGAGAGAAATCGTGCAGAAATCATGTCCGATGGGAGCGCCAATCGCGGCGGCGGCGGCTTGGGCGGCGGATATCCCTGGAGCAACATGAATATTGATGTGAAGCCAGTTAGGATCAAGTTCAGTATCTAAAACCTCAAATACCGCCGCCGCCATGCCATAAATGCCTGGATCTCCCGAAGAAACGATTACGACTGATTTTCCTTCAGTGGCAAGATTAAGCGCTAGACGAGCGCGGTCTAGTTCGACTCGATTATCGGAAGCATGGATTGTTTTTCCTTTAGTGAATTCCTTTACTAAATTGATATAGGTTTTGTACCCGACAAAATCCGTGGCATCTTCGAGAATCTCTTTGACTTCGGGAGACATCCATTTAGCAGCCCCAGGTCCAGTACCAATAATCGAAAGTTTTCCATTGTTAATCGGTTCTTGGATCGGATCAGTTTGATAAATCAAATAAGTGGAGCTTAATTTCGAGGCGATCGCTTCTAATTCAATTTTGCTAGAAATTATTTCAATCTTATGGAGCGCGAGATCTACAGTCGGAAGATTACTTTCCCTTAGCCAATCCGCCTCGCCAATTAGTTGCACGGTTTTTCCTGCCAACAAATCCGCTAGAAATACCTTCGCCTGTTGATCGTCATTGATTAAGCGATAGCCATCAGGAGGAGCGAGTAGAGAGGTTTGAAATCGCAAATCACCTGTAGTCGTAATCGCTGGCTGTACTTGGAGTATGTTTGCAATCTCCCTAGCCATCTGATTAGCTCCATTTAGTCCACCCAAAAGTGGAACTACCGCCGAACCATCTTCAGCGATCGCGATTACAGGTGGTTCGGCACGTTTATCTGACAGCAAAGGTGCTAGCGATCGGATTAAGATCCCTGCGGCGCAAATACCGATAATTGGATGACCTTGGCTAAATAATTCGCTGACAGTTTCGCTAAATTTGTCATATTGGCGATCGGCGGATTGATTACGCGAGGCTAGCCCGTAGATTTTAGCGTGGAGAATTACGGTTTGGATTTGTTGAGCGATCGCAATACTCTTTTCTCCTAAAATAAAGATGGCAGGTGATTTCATGGTGTTGCCGATTTTCCGAGAAATTTGCTCTTTGGCAAGCGAAAAAACAATTATAGTTTATTGATACAGCGCTTTGCACTAAAACCAAACCTAAAGGAAAGTTTACAAGTGCTGCTTCGCGATACTCTTAAACTTTTCTCTGTACTACCTTAGTACAGGACAAAAAGTTGCAAAAGTAAGCAGGAAGGGGTTTTATAAAAGATAACCACATCGAAATAAAACCCCTATGAAAGAGATTAACCTATTGCGAGAAATGTTGCAGCAGCATCTGAGATGGAATGCAGCAA
>JANMFC010000458.1:0-34933 GCA_031377675.1 Pseudanabaena sp. OTE_70b_metabat_355
CAAAAAGTGCCGCGAAGCGGCACTTTTTGCCTAGGTTTTATGTTTCAACCCGATCGCTTGTTGAATGTTATCTAGACCGTGAGCATCTAACTTCGCGACCAAACCTTGCAAGATCTGTTTAATAACTAACGGGCCCTCATAGATTAGCCCTGTATAAATTTGGACGATCGCTGCACCAGCCGTAATTTTTTCCCACGCATCATCGGCGGTAAAAATGCCGCCCACGCCGATAATTGGTAACGTGCCATTGGTGGTTTGCCAGATCAAATTAATCACTGCTAAGGAGCGATCGCGCACAGGCTGACCACTAATTCCGCCCGCTTCTTCGGTGACAGGTTTACCCGTAATCGATAGATGTGTAGTCGTTAGGTTTTGGCGTGAAATGGTCGTATTCGTGGCGATAATTCCTGCCACGTTGTGTGCTTGGCTAGCTTTGATAACTTCGATAATGTCAGCATCGTTTAAATCGGGCGCAATTTTTACCAAAATCGGTTTATTCGCGGTATTAATGGGCTTTAATTCGGCAAGAATGCCACACAGATGATCTGTGGCTTGCAAATCTCGCAAATTAGGCGTATTCGGTGAGCTCACATTCACCACAAAATAATCACCAAAATCGTAAAGCGATCGCAGACTTTCGGCATAGTCAAATTTTGCGTCGGCAATTTCGGTAACTTTGGACTTACCAAGATTAATTCCCAAGGGAATATTTAGCTTATGGGTATGCAAATACTTTTCGAGATCCGCCGCCGTTGCGGCTGCACCACGATTATTGAAACCCATGCGATTGAGAACAGCGCGATCGCTAGGTAAGCGAAACAAACGCGGCTGCGGATTGCCAGATTGCCCTTTTGCGGTAATTGTCCCCACCTCAGCAAAGCCAAAACCAAGATTTTCCCACGCCCCGATCGCCTCCGCGTTTTTATCAAAACCCGCCGCTAAACCCACAGGATTAGCAAATTTTAGATCCCATAAAGTTTGTGTCAACCGCGAATCGCTATAGTAAAGAGTAGATTTAGCAATTTTTTGGAGTATTTCTGATTCACTGATCTGTCGGCAAGAGGCGATCGCTAAATGATGGGCTGCTTCAGGATCAAGTGAAAATAAGAGGGGGCGCACCCCATAACGATAAGCAAGGTTTAACATAGATTTTATTTTCTTCTAATTTCGCGCAAAGCGCAAAATTAGAAGCCGTATAACAAGGAGTATATTTTAATGATATGGCAACTACTGACAGCCCCCTTAGAAGGATTGGTCTGGATTGCAGAGCAGATCGAAGAACGGGCGACTGAAGAACTAGACCAACAGGAAAATCTCCAAAAACGTCTCACCAATTTGCAATTAAAGTTTGACTTGGGCGATATTAGCGAGGAAGATTTTGTCGTTCAAGAACAAGAAATTCTCGAAGCAATGGAAGTTGAGTTAAACGAACAAAACCAATGATTTAGAGCGCTTGGCGCTCTAAATCATGTTTCTCTAAATTTATCTATTAAAAACATAATGGAAGTTAGTGAACTTATTAATAGTTACCATGCAGGTCGGCGAAATTTTGCGGGAATTAATCTTAGCAAAACTGATATGAATGGAATTGACTTGAGCGAAGCAAATCTAAGTGGAGCTAACCTCAGTGAATCGAGTTTTTATGGTGCAAACTTGAGCAGAGCCAAACTCAATGGCGCTGACCTGAATGGCGCAAAGCTTTACCGAGCTACGCTCGTGAGTGCGAATTTTAGCGGGGCTGACTTGGGAGAGGCTGATCTCAGTGAGGCAAATCTCAGTGAAGCAAAGCTCTATGGCGTGAATTTATACAAAGCGGTTTTGAGCAAATCCAAACTACCCCGCGCTAACCTAACTGGCGCAAACATGGGGAAAACCAATCTCAATCGTGCGGATCTTAGTGAGGCGGTGCTGAGAGATGCGAGATTATTTGGTGCAAATCTCAATGAAGCAATTTTGCAACGTGCCGATCTCAGTCGCGCTAGTCTCAATGGGGCGAACCTAAATAGGGCTATGCTCTCTGAGGTTGATTTGAGTTTTGCGAGTTTATATGGCGCAAGTCTTTGTGAAGCCGATCTAAGTGATGCGAACCTGACGGGAGCAAATTTACAGGGTTCAGATTTAACGCGGGTAAATTTCTATAAGGCAAATTTAAGTAAATGTAAACTTGCGGATGCAGTTACAGAGGGAATGAACACTCAAGATGCTAATTTAGCGGGGATCGTCTGGTTATAGCCAAAGCTGCTCTTCGGGTCATTTTGGCTATTTACTGCCGTAGGCTTGCCAAGCAAGATTGACCAGAGCATTAAATATAGCCGCCGCCGCGATCGCATTGCCCTTGCGTCCATCAACACGAATGTGGGGAATTAGACAATCATTTAGGCGCGATTTAATCACATCAGTATCGATAAATCCAGCAGGAGTGCCAATTACTAAGGCAGGTTTTACTTCGCCCATTTCAATTAAATTCACTAGAGAATCCAAGGCAGTCTGGGATTCGCCAATGATGAAGATTGCCTCAGGATAGCGTTTTGCCAAGGTTTCAATACCCCAAGCCGCTTGAGTTTTGCCTTTTTGGGGGCGGGTAATCGCTTCCACACCACAATAAATTGGATTCACAAAGGTATCGCAGATACTGGGGAAAATTGCCGACTGGACGGTTGGCACATCGACAACAATGGTGGCGCGAGTCGCCAGCGCCGCCGCCCCAGCCTCTAGGGACTGTTCAGAAAATCTTACTAAATCCTTGTATTCAAAGTCGGCGGTGGCATAAATTAATTGACGCACAATTTCATATTCGGCTGGCGATCGCGAATGTTCCCCAATTTCTTGATCGATAATTGATAAGCTTTGCGCGTCTGTAATATGCCATTCCATAGGATTATGCGATTAACATTAAATTATAAATATTGAATATTGACCGTACCACGAGTTGCCAATAAATTAATCGGTGACTACAGCATTTTGTCTTACGCAGTTGCGACCTTCGGCTTTAGCCAAATATAAAGCGCGATCAGTGGATTTCACTAAATTTGTTAAATCGATCGCTTGAAATTCGGTCGATGGCAAAAGCGTGGAGACACCACAGCTAATCGTTACATAGGGTGCGACTTTAGAATGGTGGTGAGGCAATCGCAGCGATCGCACAATTTCGGCGGCTCGCAAGGCGACATTCATGCCTCCTTCACTGTTGGTATTTGGCAAAATGATCGCAAATTCTTCTCCCCCATAGCGAGCGACTAAATCCGCAGTCCGATGTGTAGCTTTGCTGATTGCTTGAGCGACCTCTTGCAAACAGCGATCGCCTTCTTGATGCCCGTAATTATCGTTATAGTTTTTAAAAAAATCAATGTCACACAAAACCAAAGAAATCGGAATTTGGTCGCGGTGCGCTCGCCGACATTCTTGTTCTAGATATTCATCTAAGCAGCGCCGATTAGCTACTTGAGTCAAACCATCGATCGCCACCAATCGTTGTAGTTCCTTGACGAGGATCGCCATTTGTTCGTTAGCGGCTTCTAGCTGTTGGTGCAGATTTGTTTGCTCTAGCAGACGGCGGACTCGTTGACGTAATACCGCCCAGTGAATTGGCTTGGTGATATAGTCGGAAGCACCAACTTCATAGGCAAGATCGACCGACTCACGATTTTCTAGAGCGGTGATCATCAGAACGGGAGTATGGTCGCCTTCGGGCAATTTTTGCATCTGTGAGCAACATTCAAACCCATCCAAAACAGGCATCATTGCGTCTAGTAACACAATATCTGGTTGACGTTCTTGATAGATCTGTAAAGCTTCTAACCCGTCAGCCGCTTCCACCACCCGATAATTTTCACGAGTTAAATAACGCACCAAAATTTTTCGCATGAACAAATCATCATCAACCACCAAAATTAGAGGGGATTCGGATGATGTTGGCTCTGGGATACTTACTTCTTCTTGGTTTGGATGCTTAAGGAGATCGCTAATATCGTCGGTGGTCATTACATAAGTTGGAACGAGTTGAGCAGGGGAAAGAGGGCTTAATAAAGGTGGTTCGGCTATATTCAATTGTGATTTTATTTATATTTATACTTGTATTTATATTTATACTTATATTTTATTTGTATTTTATTTATATTTTTGATGTTCCAACTCAGACTGAACAGACGCATATTCTTCAGCAATGTTGCTAATTTGAGCCTCTAAATCTTCATGATTTTGATTACGCAGATTCGTTTCTAACCCCCGACACAGATTGAATAGATCGTCTGCACCGATCACACTACTACTCGACTTCAAAGTGTGAACTGTTCGAGTCAGCGCTTCAAAATTTTTCTGCTCAAAACTAGTATATATCTCTTGGAGTAGCGATCGCGCATTGTCTAGATAACTATCGATTAGCTCCGCCAAAAACTCTGGATCTTCACCGCCAATGTCACTTGCCACTTCATGAAGAGTTGTTAAATTCACTGACAAGGAATTAGTCTTAGTGAGCGCACCTGATGGACATTCTTGCAATACACGCACAAGGTCAGCATTATTTATCGGCTTGCTGATGTAGTCGTCCATACCTGCGTTTAAACAAATCTCGCGATCGCCCTGCATCGCGTTAGCAGTCATCGCCACGATTCGGGGGCGAATCGCCAATTCACCGCTTTGCAAACGCTGATAAATTTGTCTGGTAGCTCCCAGCCCATCCATCTCAGGCATTTGCATATCCATAAAAATTAAGTCATAGGTTTGTTGCGCGATCGCCGTTAAGACCTCCAAACCATTTGCCGCGACATCGGCGCGATAGCCCATACGTTGAAAGATATGCTGAGCGACTTTTTGATTAACCACATTGTCTTCAGCGAGCAAAATTCGTAATGGATGATCTCTCGCCATAAGTGGGTTAAATGAGTAGTTTTGGGTTGAATTTAATCGTGCTTTTCCAGACGAAGTAATACTTGGTAGATTTTGGTTAGGGGAATTCGGCTTGTGAATAACTCCATCAATAGGTTGATTAAGTCCTTGATTAATTGTGGCGGGGGCGACGATTGTGAAGTAAAAAGTAGAGCCTTGATTGACATCACTCTTGACCGACATCGAACCGCCCATCAGTTCACATAGCCGCTTACTAATTGCTAGTCCTAAGCCAGTACCACCATATTGTCTAGTCGTGGAGGCATCGACTTGGCTAAAGGGTTGAAATAAGCGATAGAGGCGATCGCTCGGTATGCCAATACCCGTATCTTTGACGGCAAACTGAATCGTTCTTAATAATTGCGTTTCTTCATGGCGATCACTTAACTCGCAACGCAGGTAGTGAGAAATTGGTGTTTGCGTAATCGAAACGTTCACCGAGCCGCGACTTGTAAACTTGATGGCGTTACCGATCAAATTTGCTAAAATTTGACGTAACCGAGTCATATCGCCAACCATATTCAACTCTACATCGGGGTGAATAAAGTAGCTTAGTTCAATTTCTTTTTCGAGCGCTTTAGCTGACAGTAATTCAATCGTATCTTCGAGGCAAATCCGTAAATCAAAGGCTTGTTTTTCTAACTCTAAATGCCCCGATTCAATTTTAGAAAAATCTAAAATATCGTTAATAATGGTTAATAAAGTATCACTGGCGTTGCGGATAATTCCTACAAACTCGCGCTGTTCTTTAGCCAATTGAGTATCTAATAAAACGCTGGTCATCCCGATCACCGCATTCATCGGCGTACGAATTTCATGGCTCATCGTTGCCAAGAAATCACTCTTAGAACGATTAGCGGCTTCTGCAATATTACGAGCTTCTTTTAGGGCTAAATTTTGCTGAATTAATTGTTCACGCTGACGAGTTTCTTGAACTAATAAATGCGCCTGTGATAGAGCAATACTGACTTGATTGACTACGGATTCTAATAGTTCTATTTCTTCAGTTTTCCATTCATGAAAGGTATTGCAATGATGTAATAAAATAATGCCATTGGGGATTCCGTGCGATGATGTGCGAATAGCTAATAGAGATCGCAGTTGAATTCGATAAAACAGATCACCAAATTCATCTAAATCTGGTTCAGTATATACATTCGTAATCGCGATCGCCCGATCTTGACTAGAAATCTTCTTTCCAAAATCACTATTTAAGACAGGCAATTCCAGATCCTTGACCGAAAAAATCTTCTCGCCCAACTGCTCTGACATCAAAGAAATTTTTGGTGCAGTCGATGGGTCATTGTTTTCGTATTCTAATTTGTAAATCAAACAACGACTAGAGCGAAACGCTAGCTGAATTTGTTGGGTAGTCGTTTGGAAAATACTGCTGACATCCAGACTTTGACGAATTTCATCGGTAATGCGCTTCAGCATTACGGTCAAACGCATCTGTCTTTTTAAAGATTTTTCAGCTTCTTTGCGTTCCGTAATATCCGTTTGAATGCCGATGAAGTGAGTGACTTTACCAGCATCATCAAGTATTGGGGAAACATTTAATTCATTCCAAAATAATGTGCCATCCTTACGATAGTTTCTAATCACGACAGTACAGGAATCTCCATTGGCGATCGCGGCTCGCAAACTTTCCTTTTCAGGCTGAAATAAATCATCGCCTTGGAGAAAACGACAATTTTTACCAATAACCTCGCTGGCGGCATAGCCCGATATTTTTTCAAACGCTTGATTTACATAAACAATCGGATTATTAGGAATACGCCAATCTGTAATTACGATGCCATTGTGACTTGAAGAGATCGACCGCTCCTGTAACCGCAAAGTTTCTTCATTTTTTTTGCGCTCAGTAATATCAGTAGCAACCCCCAAAAAGCCCGATATTTCATTACTGTCATTGCGTAATACCGAAATCGATAGCATTACAGGAAATCGTGAGCCATCTTTGCGGATATATGTCCATTCCTGCTCGTCTATTTCCCCTAATTTCGCTTTGGCAATAAATACCTCAAACCCCGCATCAATGTCGCAACCAAGCTCTTCAGTTAAGGCGATCTTCCGTTGTTGGACTTCGGCAAGATCGTGAAAACATTTGGGAGTTTGTTTTCCAATCATCTCTGAGGCAGTATAGCCTAACCACCTTTCGGCTGTGGCATTAAATATACAAATCACACCATCAACATTAGTCGCAATGATGGAGTAATTGGCGCTATCTAAAATAGCTTGTTGTAATCCAAATAGTTCCTTAATTTTATGGTCAGATGGATTTTTCTTAATCAAGTTTCTACGAGAGAGAGTTCTCCGCTTGGCTGAATAAGTTGTAAAGTTACCATTAGTATATGTACGCATAACTGGAAAATTCCGACAAAAAAACGTTATAAAAACAGATAAAAATTAGTTAATTTAAATATGATTGAAATATAAAGAAGAAATTTACGCTATTGCGAATCCCCTCTAAGCTACTCATCAAGTAAGAGTGATCTCTACCATTAATTTACAATCTCAAATTCCTCTACTGTATATATCTTAATTCTTGTGAAGCAAATATGTGTTAAATAGTTGCGAAACTTTTGTTTTGATACAAACCTTTAAGCCGACTTGTGCTAAGCATTTATACTAACTATTGGGCAAGGGGCTTAAGCCCCTTGTTCTGAATGATATTTTTCTTACAGTACTTAAGCTTCACTTTTAGCAAAATTCACACAAATTACCCATGAGCCTATCTGATACGATCGCCGCTATTGCCACAGCCATTTCACCGCAACAAGGAAGCGTGGGAATTGTGAGATTATCAGGCGATCGCTCTGTGGCGATCGCTAAACAAATTTTTAGGGCTGGTGGGAAACAAGTTTGGGAAAGTCATCGCATTCTTTATGGCTATATCAAAAATCCCTTAACCAATGCAGTTATTGATGAAAGTCTGTTGCTAATCATGAAAGCGCCACGATCTTTTACTCGTGAGGATGTCGTAGAATTTCATTGTCATGGAGGAATCATGGCCGTACAGCAAGTTCTCAATCTATGTCTAGAACAGGGAGCGCGACTCGCGGAAGCAGGAGAATTTAGCTTGAGAGCTTTTCTCAATGGTCGCATCGATCTCACTCAAGCCGAAAGTATTAATGATCTTGTGGGCGCTAAGTCTGCACAGGCTGCCCAGTCCGCGATCGCCTCTCTGCGCGGTAAGCTTGCCCAATCCTTAAAATATTTGCGTGGTAAATGCTTGAATGTCTTAACCGAAATCGAAGCAAGAATTGATTTTGAGGATGATTTACCGCCCCTTGATCTGGAATGGGTGAAGTCGGAAATTCTCACTGTTTCTCAAGAATCTCAACAGATTTTAGCGACAGCCGATCGCGGTGAGTTGTTACGCACGGGGCTGAAAGTGGCGATTGTCGGTCGTCCTAATGTCGGTAAGTCAAGTTTATTAAATGCATGGAGTCGTAGCGATCGGGCGATCGTTACCGATTTACCAGGAACTACTCGCGATGTCGTCGATTCCCAATTAGTAGTCGGTGGTATTCCGATTCAAGTTCTCGATACAGCAGGAATTAGGGAAACGGAAGATCTAGTTGAGAAAATTGGTGTAGAGAGATCGCGCCAAGCCGCCCAGTCCGCCGATTTGGTTTTGATGGTAATCGATGCCAGTGTCGGTTGGATTGAGAAGGATGCAGAGATTTATGGAACTGTATGCGATCGCCCTGTGATTTTGGTAATTAATAAGATTGATCTGGCTAATGATCCCCCCCAGCCCCCTCTCCCGCAGGAGAGGGGGAGTCAGAATATGCTCCCCTCTCCCTTTGGGAGAGGGGCTGGGGGTGAGGGCATTCCCATTGTCAAAACTGCTGCTTCTCAGAATCAAGGAATTGAAGATTTAGAGACAGCGATTTTAGAATGCATTCAACAAGATGCGATCGCGGCGGCAAATCTCGAAGTGGCAATTAATCAGCGTCAGAAGGCTTGTTTAATCAGGGTTGTGCAATCCTTAGCTAATGTCCAAATTGCGATCGCCGATCAATTACCGCTCGATTTTTGGACAATTGATTTACGCGATGCGATTAGTGCGATCGGTGAGATTACAGGCGAAGAGGTCACGGAATCAGTTTTAGATCAAATTTTCAGTCGATTTTGTATTGGTAAGTGATTGTAGTAAAATTAGAATCTAGTAAACAGAGAAACTAACTGGATTAATTATGACTATTACGGTTAGCAAAAATGTAGATAGCATAGTAAATAGTAATGAAATCAAGCTTGACATAGCTTCGGATACTTGGGTGAAAGCATCTTGGGCTGAATTTATGGCTCTTGCTGATGATCCAAGTTTAGAGAAAGCGAGATTTTATTACGATCGCAGTTTCATGAGGATTGAAATGTCACCCGTTGGACCAACTCACGCTCACGAGAATGCAATTGTTTCCAAGGTAATTGGTCTATTTGCAGCACTTGAAAATATTGTTATCTATGAATATATCAATTGTAGTTTCAGAAGAAAAAATCACGCTGAATTTCAACCAGATATTGCTTTTTATATCGGTTCTGGGTTGAATCTCCCCCCAAAAAATAATACTCCAGTTAATTTGAATGAGTCTGATTTGCCAACTCTAGTTGTCGAAATTTCTTCCACAACTATTCACGATGACTTAGGTTACAAACGCTTATTATATGAACGTTTGGGGATTAAAGAATATTGGGTAGTAAATGCTTATACCGCAGAGGTATTTGCTTTTGCGATCGCTGATGGGCGCAGTGGTCGAATTACGCAGTCTGAGGTTTTAAAAGGTTTAGAAATTGCGATCGTCGAAGAAGCATTACAGCGCAGTCATGCTGATGAGGATGATAGCGCGATCGCTCGGTGGTTATTAGATACTTTTACGCAATCCTCGATTCAATCTTAATCCCATCTGCATCTATGACAAATAGCAACTTTTTGGGCGATCCTTTAGAGCAAGCGCTGAAACAATACTTTGGTTACGAATCCTTTCGAGCAGGACAACGGGAGATCATCGAAGCAACTCTCGCAGGGCGCGACACTTTGGCGATCATGCCCACGGGTGGCGGTAAATCGATTTGCTTTCAGTTACCCGCATTGATGCAAACAGGGGTGACAATAGTCATTTCGCCATTGATTGCCTTGATGCAGGATCAAGTTACGGCTCTCAAAGAGAATGGCATTGGCGCAACTTTTCTCAATAGCACTCTATCGGGACGAGAAAGCCATCAGCGATCGCAAGCGATTTTAAATGGAGCGATTAAATTAATCTATGTTGCGCCTGAGCGCCTATTTGCGGAACAGTTTCTGGAATTTCTCAATGTTGTTAAAAGCAAAATCGGCATCGCAGGATTTGCCGTCGATGAAGCCCATTGCGTCTCAGAATGGGGACATGATTTTCGTCCTGAATATCGGCGGCTGCAACAGATTCGTCAACTCTATCCAGAGGTTCCCGTTATTGGCTTGACGGCGACCGCGACCGAGCGGGTGCGAGCCGATATCAGTCATCAATTAGCGCTGAAGCAGCCCTATATCCATGTCGCTAGTTTTGATCGCTCTAATCTCTATTATGAAGTAGTTCCCAAACAAGGTAATGAGCAGTCTTATGCAAATCTATTCCAGCAAATCAAGCGGCTGCAAGGTTCAGGAATAGTCTATTGTCTCAGTCGTAAACGGGTTGATGAAATAAGCGATCGCCTAAGTCAAGATGGCATCGAAGCAATTCCCTATCATGCGGGATTGGGAGCGAAGGAACGTGAAGAAAATCAAACGCGCTGGATTCGTGACGATGTGCAGGTGATGGTGGCGACCGTTGCCTTTGGCATGGGAATTAATAAACCCGATGTGCGATTTGTGATTCATTACGATTTACCCAAAAACATCGAGGGATATTATCAAGAATCAGGAAGGGCGGGGCGTGATGGTGAAGACTCGCACTGTAGCTTGTTTTTGGGATATCAGGATTTAGAAACGATCAAATTTCTGATTGCCCAAAAAGTTGATCCTCATACCAATGAACCACTAGAAGCAGAACAGAGAATTGCCCAACAACAATTACGTCAAGTCGTTGACTATGCCGAAGGGCTAGCCTGTCGCCGTACCATTCTCCTGCGCTATTTTGGAGAGAACTTTCAAGGGGATTGTGGTAATTGTGATAACTGTCTCACCCCGAAACCAATGGAAGATTGGACAGTGGAATCTCAGAAGTTCTTATCCTGTGTGGCAAGGGCAAAAGAGCGATTTGGTTCGGGACATATCATCGATATCTTGCGCGGTTCCCTTAATAAAAAAATATTGCAACATGGACATGAAAATTTATCTACGCATGGCATTGGCAAAGATCGCAGTCTGGATGAATGGCGGCAACTAGCGCGATCGCTAGTTCATCAAGGGTTACTCAGTCAAACTACTGATGGTTATGCCATTCTCAAACTAAATGATCGCAGTTGGGAGGTAATGCGAAATCAGCGTAATGTTCTATTGCCGATTGTTCGCGATGCCGAACCTCAAAGTGTTAGCGATCGCGCTAAGGCAAGTGAGCATAGCATTGATCGCAGTGTTGATGTAGATATTCTGTTTGAAAGATTGCGATTGCTTCGTAAAAATCTTGCCGATGAGCAAGAAGTGCCGCCCTATGTAATTTTCAGCAATGCTACGCTCAATCAAATGGCGGAACAACAACCCACAAATCGCAAAGATTTTGCCAAACTATCGGGAGTTGGCACAAAGAAATTAGAACAATATGCCGATGATTTTATCGCGCTTATTCTCGAACATCATCAAAAATATCCTCCCGCAGAACAAACTCAATCAACTAAAGCCGTCCAATCTCCTGTTACATCTATATCAAAACTATCCAAGGCAGGTACGCAACGAGAAACCCTAGCCATGTACGAAAATGGCTTAGACATTGATGAAATTGCCCGCGATCGCAATCTCAAACCTGCCACAGTCTGGACACATCTCGTGCAGTTAGTGGAGTCGGGCTATGCCATTAATTGCGATCGCCTTGTCTCGCCTGAGCGCCAAACTGTAATTTATGAAGCTCTCGAAGCGATCGGTGGTGACTCTCTTCGTAATCTCTTTGATCATTTGCGTGAAGAATATACTTACGATGAAATTAAGATCATTCGCGCCATCTGGCAAAATGAAAAAGAACCTCTGTAAGTAGACAGAGAGACTTGTGTGTACACCATAGCCTACGGGAATGAAGGCTTTAAAAACTTCCACGTAACATCATCACTAATTAAAGAATTTCTTATTGAGCATTGCTTCAATATCAACACTTTCCCATTCGATTCGGTACAACTGGAGCGGTTCTTCTTTCCCTTTGACTTTAATTAGATCTAATCTCTCTAAGGGCAAATTGAACTGTGAAATTTTCGTCCTTGTGGTTTCAGAAATGAAAATTTCACCTGCCGAAGCCGCCGTGCAGATACGACTAGCCACATTCATCGTGTCGCCAATGTTACAGTACTGAATTAGTTGTTCAGAACCAATATTTCCAGAAGCGACCATGCCAGTATTTAAACCGATATGGATCTGGATTTGCAAATCACGTCCTTGTTTTGCCCATGCTTCATTGAGTTTACTCATCGCCCACTGCATCTTGATAGCCGCACTTACTGCCATAATTGCATCATCGTCTTTTTGGTACGGCGCACCCCATACGGCTAATAAAGCGTCAGCGATATACTTCTCTAAAGTGCCACCAAGTGGAAATACAATATCTTCGACCATCACTTTGAAGTATTCATTTAAAAATTCAAGGATTTTGCGGGGCTGCATTTGCGAAGTCATTGCGGTGAAGCCAGTAATATCCGAAAATAAAGCTGTGACTTCGGTTTCAACAATGCGATTTAAATCCCACCCTTCTTCAATTTTTTGGCTGACCGCAGCAGGAAAAAAGCGCTCTAATTTAGTACGGAGAATTACTTCCGATTGCATATTTTTATGGAGTCTCGCATTTTCGATCGCACTAGAAGCTTGAGTAACTATAGCTGTGAATAGTTTTAAATCTTGAGAAGTGTAGCTAATGTCATTAGAGTTACTAATAGTACCCACGCCTAAGATTCGCTCTTTAGTCATAATCGGCACACAAATCAGAGCATGGCAATGATTTTCATTGATTATATAGCGAGGATCTTGAGTTACATCATTGACTAGTTCGGGCTTACCTGTAACAAATACATGCCCTTCTATGCCTTCTTCAGAAGAAAATTTTAAGCTTCTTTTTTGCTCGTCCGTCCCATTTGCAGCAACGATTTCAAGACAATTGCTTTCTGGATTGTAGAGCATCATCGATGCACTAGTGGAACGAATCAACCGACTCGCTTCTTCGATGACAAGCTGAGAGATTGCATTAACATCTAAACAGCTAGATAGCTTACCAGCGATCGCGTAGAGCAGACTAATTTCTCGATACTTATCTAAAGCCTCAGTTGCCAACATTTTACGCTCAAGCTCGCGATTGACAATATAGATCAAAAAATCAGTAACTTCTTCAACTCGCTCTGTCCCTACCACCCATCCCAAGACTTCACCATCAATCAAAATCGGTAATTTTTTAATATCATTTACGTTAAGATCTAAATCTTCATTTCCATTATTAATTTCATTACTCTTCAAATTCATTCCTAAGTCTGCAACCAAAATTTCCCCTTCACGATCTTGAATTACCAGAGGAGAAGTGAGTTCAAGAACCAATCCTCTTAACAAGGACAATATTTTTCCTTTTAGCAGTATTTTCTTAAGGCTGACAGATGAAGACTTAACTGATGACATATGTTAATAGTCCGCCAATTCAAGGATGAAATACAACAAGTTTTTATAAAGGAAAGAATACTTCGTATGGGCTACGATAGTCAAGCGATTTTCGTTGTTAACTGTGGCGATCGCACAGGTTTGTTAACAATCTACTACAAAAGCAAAAACTATTGACTAGATTTAATTTCAAATAAATAAGCACGCAAAAAAAATCTGTAAATCTTTTTGTTACGACAATACAACAAAAATTTTAATTGCCATTCTTTGAAATCCAGAGCATTTATTACGGATATTTGACTTAATTAAAATATTAAGAAGCGTGTGCGGTTGCTCAATGGATAAGTAAAGTTTCTTTGACATATCAGACTAACAGGTTTACTCTTATTTATAAGGTGTACATAGGGTAATATTTTAAAATGCTCAAAACCAAGAGTTCCAGTATCCGCTTAGTATTTCTGTCTTTTTTGGTAAGTGTATCCGCATCTACGAGCCTTGCTTATGCAGAAACCCCGACTGCTTCGGTAACTAGTGCTTCTCTAAATGCTATGCAATTAGACCTCTTATACAAACAAGATAAAGATCTCAAACAAGATAAAGATCTTATTTTGGGGTCGTCAAGCAATCAAGCTCAAAACGTCACTTCTGTATCACAACTTAGTGATGTCAAGCCAACCGACTGGGCTTTCACCGCATTACAATCTCTCGTTGAGCGCTACGGCTGTATTGCAGGATATCCAGATAGTACCTATCGCGGTAAACAATCCACCACTCGCTACGAATTTGCAGCAGGCTTAAATGCTTGTCTAGATAAAATTAACGAAATCATTTCCGCAGGTTTGGCTGACAAAGTTAGTAAAGAAGACTTAGCCACGTTGCAAAAACTTCAAGAAGAATTTGCCTCAGAGCTAGCAACCTTACGCGGTCGTGTCGATGCTCTTGACGCGAAAGTTAGCAAGCTTGAATCCCAACAATTTTCTACCACCACCAAGTTAAGAGGTGAAGCGATTTTTGGTGCAGTTGCTGCATCGGGTGGTCCAAATAGTCTTCAATCCAATGTCATATTTGGCGATCGCGTTCGACTTCTATTTGATACCAGCTTTACTGGCAAAGATCTATTGAGAACCCGTTTTGAAATGGGCAATCTCCTTATAGGTGGTAATGGTACTGCTGGCACAATTGCCAATACATTAGGTACGAATACATCTAGAGTTGGCTTTGCTTCAGGAAGTGCCGCAACTGCCAATGGGGCAAATATGAACTTGCTGTTCTATCGCTTTCCCGTCTTTGATGGCAAAGCTAACTTCTTTGCTGGTCCTATTGCCTCCCCCGATGACTTCTTCACCCAAATCACCCCCTTTGCCTCCAGTGGACAAGGTTCTATTTCCAGATTTGGTCGCTTTGATCCTTTCTTCCGCATCGGTAGTACTAGCACTCTCTTTGGGGTAGATTACAAATTTGATGACAAGGTAAATCTACAGGTTGGCTACAGCGCAGGTAGTGCAGCTACAGCCACAGGTGATGGCGGTCTATTTGGTGGAACCACATCGATCGCGGCTCAATTCCTCTTCAAGATTGCTAGCAATCTTGACACCTCTGTTGCCTACGCTAACACCTACTTACCTTCAGGTAGCTTGAGTACAGGGTTAATCAATAGCCTAGCAGCACCCGCAAATAGCGGAGAATCCCTAGGCATTGCAAGCAAATCTAACTTGCTGTCAGGTAACTTGGTATGGCGGATTAATCCTTCCATCACCTTTAGTACTTCAGGCACAGTGATTTTTGTAGATACAGTTACGGCAGGATTTTCTGCAACCTTTACAAGTTGGATTGCTGGGTTTAATTTCCCCAATCTTTTTAATGAAGGGAGCAATGGCGCAGTTCTCTTTGGTCAGCCCCTCAAGCGAGATAATGCTAGTGCGACTCCATATCACTTGGAGCTTTTCTACCGTTATCAAATCACCAAGAATATTAGCATTACCCCTGGTGTTTACTGGAGCTTCAACCCTGAAGGCGCAAGTGCTAATCCTACAGCCACTGTTGGACTCATTCGTACAACCTTCTCTTTCTAAGCTGTCCTTTATTCACTGATGTTACGCGGATAGACCATCTGCGTAACATCAGTTATTTGGAGCATAAAAAAGATGCACAAAGTGCATGTTTTTTATGCTCCAAATAACCACATCCATAGCGGAATCGTAAACAAGATCAAGCAAGAACCTAGCGCGACAGTAGTTATTGCCAAATCGCGATCAAGTCCATATCGCTCAGCATAGAGGGTTGTCACAAAAGCAGGAGGCATTCCCATAAGTAGAACTAACAATAATCGAGGGGGTCCAGTAACCCCAAAGAACATTAATCCAGTTCCTACTACTAGCGGCGTTAATAACATCTTGATAGATAGACAGGTTAGCCCCTGCTTGAGATTTTTAAGAGATGTAAGTCTACTTAGTTGTAAGCCGATTAAAATCAAGAAAGAATTAATTACAAACCAAGCTCCTGATTGAAAAATTTGATCAACAAAAGCAGGTAAAGTCAAAGTCTTAATACAAACACCAATAACAAACGCCCATAATGATGGATTTTTGATCACAGTGATAAACGGTCCTACCCATCCCTTAACTCTTTCGGCAGTACCATAGTAAGCTGCAAGTGCCACGCCAAAAATTTGCACACCAATTGAAATACTCAAATCATAAAATAGTCCCCAAGCAAAGTATTCGGCTCCGACAAGAGTCAAAATAACAGGGAATCCTAAGAAGCTAGTATTCCCAACCATCATCGCCAACAGAAAACTTCCTTGGGTTGGTTTACTCCAACTACTTGTTAGAACTTTGTTACCGTTATCTAGATCATCTTCACGCTCATTCTCTTGAATTTCGTTGATCCCTAGTCCCCTAGAAATATTTTTTAGGCGCTCGTCTGATAGACCCAAATCAATCCAAATCCAAGCTAAGCCAGCACCTACAAACAAAGCAGTCCAAGCCGAAACAGGAGCGATCGCCAAGTACCCAGACAAAGAAGTTTTTCGCATGAAGGCGATTACACTAAATGGCGCTCCCACAAAAAACAAAAACTTACTAAGATAGCCAGTGAAACTCTTAGGTATTATAAACTTACCCAAAATAAATCCTGCCATTACCCATCCAATAAGTCTGGTATATAAATTAACTAGTGGATTATCTAGGCTAAAGTCCATGAAAATTAAAGACAAGATACAACATGATTGAGATTGTAAGCTTAGAAAGGCGAAACAACAATACGCGAGAATGCTAAATAAATCAGCATGATTGTAATTCAAACCTAGATTTTTGATGATTAGCAGAGCCGTATGATCAAAAATCTGAGTTGGGGTAATGGACAACCTATAAAAAATCTGTTATAAGAGATATAAAAATATTGCGTAAATAGTCTTAATATAGACATACTGCTAAAAAACTTCTACAAATAAGTTTATCCTATTCGTAAGCCCTAATAGTCCGTAATCAAGATCAAAATTAATGGTAAGTTAATCAATGAATTCTATAGAAAAACACATGGTAGAACTGCTTTCAGAAATGAAAGAAAATTATTATGTAACAGGTGTAAAAGCTGAGTTTGAAGCCGAAGGAACTCGTATAGACGAAGCCATGCGTCTCAAAGAAATTGCATTGAGATCTGGATTGAGCTTTAATCTCAAAATTGGTGGCTGTGAAGCGGTTAGAGATCTATTTGATGTCACTAAACTAGGCGCTGAGAGAATTATTGCACCGATGGTAGAATCTGGTTATGCATTACAGAAATTCATTAACTCTACTAAAAATTATTTGGATGATCAGGATGTGGAATTGTTGATAAATGTAGAAACTATTACAGCTTGCAACAATTTTGACAAAATGCTTGAAATCCCTGAAATTAATTCTTTAAACGGAATTGTTATTGGTCGTGTGGATTTATCGGGTTCATTAGGATTAGATCGCAATTCTATTGATAATAACCCGACTATTCTCGATTTGTCTTTACAAATAGCGGCTAAAGCAACCCAACTAGGCTTAAATGTGGTGGTTGGAGGTGCAATTACTGCAAATTCTTTACCATTCTTACGTGCTTTTCCTGATGGTCACCTAGATCGTTACGAAACTCGCAAAGTTATTTTTAGTTGCCCACAGGCTTTAGACAATCCTCCCTTAGCCTTTAGCAAAGCAGTTGAGTTTGAGCTGCTTTGGTTGAAGAACAAAAAAAATTATTATGGCAAGATTTTCTCTGAAGATGATGCTCGTATTGCCATGATTGAGAAGAGATTGAACGTTTGAGACCCAAATTAAGGGCTTCTTGATCCTACGACGAAGCCCTAACAACAAAGCTAAAAATGGGACTTACTTATGGATTATAAACAACACTTTAACAAAAATACAGTCATTAATATTCAGGATTTATTAAGGGATAAGTCTTGTTTGGTAATTGATTTGGATGGAGTGGTCTATAAAGGTAAGCAACTAATCAAAGGAGCCGATGAAGCGATCGCCAAATTTCGACAATTAGGTAAGAAGATTGCCTTTTTAACTAATAATTCAGCTAGTTCAACGGATGCGATTTTTAACAAACTTATCAGCTTAGGCGTAGCTTGCGATCGCCATGAGATCTTAACTGCGTCTCAGGCGGCGGCTAGTTACATCGCGCAATACCAACTTGACAACAATCAGGGACTTTTAGTGATTGGTACGGCAGCATTAAAGGCGGAAGTAATGAGCCAAGGCTTAAAGCTCGCAGAACCAGATGATTGTGGAGCCGTCCTCGTTGGGCTTGATCCTCAGTTTAACTATGAGACGATCGCCATTGCCCTGAGAGCCTTAGTTCGAGATATTAAATTGATCATCTGCAATCGGGATGCCAACTTTCCTGTCGAAGGCGATCGTCTGATGCCAGGATGTGGGGCAATGGTTGGGGCGATCGAGTCAGCAATTGAGCGCAATGCTGATATTGAAATCGGAAAACCCAATACAATCATGTTAGACATGATTACTCAAAGATTGAAGATTGTTAATGCAGACTGCATCATGATTGGTGATATGTTAAACTCTGACATACTTATGGCAAATAACGCAAAAATCTCTAGTGTTTGGATTAGCGAGACATCGACTTATCCAAATGAGTCAGTTAATTCTATCCAGCCGAGTCTATGCATACCGAGTCTGTATGAGCTAATCACTCCCCAGAATGAAAATAGGCATTAAAACACAAGGATTAGCGGTGCGTGGAAAGGGCGTATTTGGGTAGATGAGGCGCAAGTCCTGTAAATACAAAAAAACTACAAAGGTAATTAGAAAGGTGAGTAAAAGTGTATAAGCGAATAGGCAATTGGCTCATTATTTTTCTCATCACCATTGGACTAGTTACGTGTAGCGCGTCCAATGGCAGTAATATGACTACAAGCAATAGAAGCTCCACCGAATCAGAAGAATTTCGCATCTGGTGGCCTCAAGGTTTTCTTACTGAAGAGAATACGCTAGTTGCTCAATTAGTTGAAGGTTGGGAAAAAGAAAGTGGATTCAAGGCTTCCTTGAGTTTAATTCCAGCTAATCTATTAGATTCAGAAGTAGTCAAAGCTGTAGATACGGGCAGTCCGCCTGACTTTCTCTATAGTACAACTGCGGATACTAATCTTTTCCCTAAACTAGCTTGGAAAAATGAATTGGCTGACATATCAGATGTAATTGAACCAATTAAGAATTCCTATCAACCAGTAGCTTTACAAACTGTTAACTATCAAAATGGAACTACAAATCAACGACACTATTACGCTGCACCAATTGGCCAGCAAACAGTCCACGCTTTTTACTGGCGCAATCTTTTAGAAGAAGCGGGTTTTAAAGATACTGATATTCCTAAGGATTGGGATAAATATTGGCAGTTCTGGCAAACAGTTCAACAAAACCTGAGAGCAAAAAGAGGATCGGCTTCTCTCTATGCGATAGCAATGCCGATGTCTGATGTCGGAACGGACACTTTTTTGGGATTTGAAGAGTTTCTAGAAGCTTATGATGTCAAGGTTTTAGACAATAATGGCAAGCTGATATTGGATGAGTCCGCTAATAAAGAAAAAGTCATTAAAGCCCTAAACAAATATACAGAAATATATAAGGGTGGATATGCCCCTCCCAAAGCGATTGAGTGGTCTGATTCTGGAAACAATATTAGTTTCTTAGAGTCGCAGTCAGTAATGACTATTAATAGTACTTTGTCAATTCCTCTAACTCAAAAACTTCCTAAAAACAAATATAATGAAGCCTCGCGTGATTTGTATTTCAATAAAATTGTGACAACCGATTTACCTAATCGTCCTGATGGTTCCGATCTGAAGTCGATTCTAGGGATCAAGCAAGTTGTGATTTTTGAAAAATCAAAAAATAAAGAAGTTGCCAAAAGCTTTCTAAAGTATTTACTGAAGCCAGAGGTCATAGGTAAGTTTATTCGCCAAGGAAGTAAAGGTAGAATGATCCCTGTGATGCCGCAACTTTTAGAAGATGCATTTTGGAAAGAATCAGATCCACATTTTGCGGCAGCAATCAACCAATTACTTAAAACGCCGACCCGTCCTTCCTATGAAGCGGTTAACCCTGCTTATAGTGTGGTGCTAGAGCGCAACATTTGGGCGAAAGCAATTTTAAGTATTGTTAAAGATCAGGTCGCACCAGACCAAGCAGCAAATAAAGCGATCGCTCAAATCGTAGAAATATTTGCCAGTTGGAAATAGTTAATAAGTAGGTAGGCATAATTAAATATGAAACCCAAATAAGCGGAATTACCTGCTTCGTGGGCGACCCCGCTTATATGGGCTTTTGGTTTTATTGAGCCGAGGTACTTAAAAACATCCTTAGAGTTAACGGATTAGACAAACTAGAGGTTAAAAATGAATTTCTGGAAAAAAAGCCTACTACTTCAATTAGTTTCTTACTTCTCAATACTCTCTACAGTAACAGTTAGTATTGTTGCTTTCTCTGCCTATGTGCGATCGCGTGATGCTTTGCAAGTTTCCGTGATTGACCGTTTAAAAGTAGCCACATCTCTTAAGGAATATCAACTTAATGAATGGGTTAGTAATCAACGCAAAGATATCATATTACTAACTCAGTTACCTAACATCAGGGAAGAGTTAATCAACCTACTAACCAATGCTCCTAAAACTCCTGAATCCGTCGCCGCCTATGCTCGTCTCAATAAATTTTTAGATGAAGTTATTAGCACCAAGCCTAACCTGTCTAGTGTCATTGCTACTACAAATGGAGGATTTGTGGTGTTCTCTAGTGAAGGTGAAAATCTTGTTGGTAAGTTTAGACCTTTAGGCGATCCTACAACTTTCTTTACCTTACAAAGCGCAAACACCGTTGTTCCCAATTTCTACTTGTCGCCAGCAACTGGAAAAGCACAAATTACTTTTGCTACTCCCGTATTTGATCGCGAAGATATAAGAATGGGAGCCGTCTCAGTTAATTTGGCGCTCCAAGACATTGACAATCTAATTCGTGAGCGGACTGGCTTAGGGAAAACCAGTGCTACTTACCTAGTTGGTCGTGCGGGCAAAAGGAGTGTATTCATCTCTAGGGAAGATAGTAAGAATAAAAACGAACCTAAAGGAGATGGAAAAACTAATAATCAGCCAGAAAAAAAAGAAATTATTGAAGTGAGAAGTGAAGGTATCAATCTTGCTCTTGCGAAGCAGGATGGATTTGGACTGTATAACAACTATGCAGGTGTGCCTGTAGTTGGGGTATTTCGATGGTCAACTAGTCAAAACTTAGCAATCTTAGCAGAAATAAATCAGGATGAAGCTTTTGAACCTGCTAATCGCTTAGCACGAGATATTTTGTTGATTGGGCTTAGCTCCGCAGGTATTTTGCTAGTTGCGGTATATTTGCTAGCCCGACGGATTACCCAGCCAATTCTGGTCATCGCTGATGCCGCTAACGAAGTTTCGGGAGGTAATCTGAATGCTCAAGCACCGATCTTAACAAAGGATGAAATTGGGATTCTTGCCCTTGCATTTAATCAAATGACCATGCAGCTTAAAACGTCGGGTGAGCAATTGGCTGACTATAGCCGCACGCTGGAGCAGAAGGTTGAGCAACGCACTAGTGAAATTAAAGCCATCATCGATAACATGGTAGATGGCTTGTTGGTTGTTGATGGAGATAATCGGATTACACAGTTTAATCCTGCGATCGCAGGGATGTTTGGAGTTAGCCGTGGTGCGATCGCTAAAGCCGAAATTTACAGCGAAATATTTAACGCTGAGGAAATTGCTAGCTTAGTTAAAAGCACTAGAGAAAATCCAAAACAAGTCTTTAGTGATGAGTTTCCCCTACCCGATCGCCGCACTGGCAAGGCTGTCGCAACTTCAATCTTTAAGGAAGTAGATATCTTAGAAGAATCTTCATTAGCAGAAAATTATCTGGGTACAGTCATCATCATCCGCGATATCACGGCTGAGAAAGAAGTTGATCGGATGAAAACCGACTTTATCTCTACGGTATCTCACGAATTAAGAACGCCTCTCACCTCAGTACTTGGCTTTGCGAAATTAATTCAGAAAAAACTTGATGAATCAATCTTCCCTCTAATCCAGAGTGACGACAAAAAAGTAAATCGTAGTATCCGCCAAGTTTCGGAAAATATTGAAATTATTGTTTCAGAAGGAACCCGTCTCACTAAACTAATTAATGAAGTTCTAGATGTAGCTAAAATTGAGGCTGGCAAAATGAACTGGAATATGCAGTCTTTGCCCATCACCGAAATAATTGATCGCGCCTTTGCGGCAACATCTGCTCTTTTTGATCAAAAAGGATTAGTCCCTATCAAAGAAATTGGCGAAGACTTACCCAAGATTCATGGTGATAAGGATCGTTTAATCCAAGTTGTGATTAATCTTATCTCCAATGCCGTCAAGTTTACGGATGAAGGCAATGTCATTTGCCGCGTTAAACAAGATAAAGAGTTAATTATGGTCAGTATTATCGATCAGGGTGTTGGTATTTCTGAATCTGATCAACCAAAGGTATTTGAGAAGTTCAAACAAGTTGGTGACACTCTCACTGATAAGCCTAAAGGCACTGGTTTAGGACTACCAATTTCCAAAGAAATTGTAGCTCATCATGGCGGTAGAATTTGGGTAGAAAGTGAGATTGGCAAGGGCAGCATTTTCTCTTTTACACTGCCGATCACGAAAGAGAATGAACAGCTTCCATCCATTGACTTTAATATGCTCATCGAACAACTCGAAAAGAGAGGAGTTGCCAATGGACATGTTGAATCTAATCAGGAAAATGCGATTAATTTCCCTAAGAAAATCTTGGTTGTTGACGATGACTCTAGTATCCGTAATTTATTGCGACAGGAGTTGGAAACAAAGGGATACATTGTTAGTGAGGCTGTGAATGGACAAGAAGCGATCGCTAAAGTTCGCGAAAGTCGTCCTGATCTAATCACCCTTGATATTTTGATGGAAGGGCTTAATGGGTATGATGTGGCGGCTATTCTCAAATCTGATCCAGCAACCCTCGATATTCCAATTATTATTATCTCGGTGTTAGATGACAAGTCAAAAAAACGACATTTAGGTGTCGATAGCTATATGACAAAGCCACTAGATATTCCGATCCTAATGCGAGAGGTAGAAATTCTTGTATCTAGCAAAATATCTGATGGTAAAAAAGTTTTAGTTGTTGATGATAAATTTGCTTCAATTGATATATTAATGGAGATGCTACAAAGTCAAGGTTTTCTACCTTCTAAAATCTCTGCTCAAGATGATTTAATAAGTAAAGCGATCGCCTCTCAGCCCGATATAATCATCGCTAGTACTAGATTTGCAGAACAAGTGCAAACTTTGCGTAATCACAAGGAACTAGAGTCTGTACGTTTTTTACTAATTGCTGATTAAAGGATATCCTTGATTAATTCTTTTCCAGTATAAAATTAGACATTGCGAAGAGATGCTAATTCTATACTGGGAAGAAAGTAGCATCTTGGGTTAGGGACTTGAAAGAAAGTAACTTTTAATCTATATTTACTTTTGTTCGTATTGAGCATTAGTTAGTTTAGTAGATTTAATGACAAAATATTATTTGCGTAATTTAGCGATCGCCGCTAGTTTATCGTTTGCTGCCATTTCTTGTACTCCCAGCACCTCAGCACCAGACAAAAATACAACTACAGCTACTTCTAACCCAATTGCTGGTAGTACTCCAACTGCGGCGGCTACTTCCACGGCATCACCTACTGTTGCCTCAACAACTTCTCCTTCGCCTACTGCAACTGCTAAACCTTCAGCCGAGTCTGCTCCCAAAGAATCCACCACCACTGCTAAACCTTCTGACACTGTAAGGGTTGCAGTCGTGAACAATAGCGGCAAAGTTTTAAAAGCTGTCTATATGTCTGCACCCAAAAAAGAAGAATGGGGACAAAATGAGCTTACCAGTCCAGTTAAGGATCGCGAAAAAGCTGATTTTGAGTGGAATCGTTCTGATTATAAAGGTGATGATGCTGGATGCATTTTTGATATTAGAGCTGAATATGATGATGGTAAATTTGCTGAGCTAGATCCGATTGATGTTTGCAAAACCCCTGCAATTAACTTGAAATAAAAAGCTCCGTTGGGTAAGGAAAAAGTAGAAAGGAAAAAATTTTCTTTTCTACTTTTTCCTTTTTCCTGAACAAAGTATCGTATGGGCAAAAAAAGTGAAAAGAGCTAAGCATCTGCAAAATGATGTGTCTGCGATCGCCACAAACTCTGTACACAATGTCATAGGGGAATCCATCAATATGGCAACGTCTTGCACTTCTCAAGGAATATTAGCGATTCCTTCGTTTTTAGAATAGTTCATCGGCTGGGATTAAGGTGAATCTGCAAGCATGGCGCGGTAAAGTAATAATTTCAGGTAGATAACTTCATGTTATAATCACATCAAGCAAGGTGAGATTGATGATTACATTGATGAATGGCATGAGAGTGATTCAGATATGGCTCTTGAGTTGCATGAATTTTTAGAAATGTCTTGGGAAAAGTATTCTTTGTGGTCAGTTAAACCTCGTCTTTTAGCAGAGATTCTTAGTCATAGAAAGCAAGATGTCGATTCTAAAAAGCTTGTATTACCTACTGTTTAAGGGATCAGGCGATCGCCAAATCTAACTCACGCTCAAAAATCTCATCGATCGCCAACATCTCACTATCAGTAGTCATGAACCTGTGATCCTTAGTGGCTCTAATGCGATCGCCATTTTCTAGCTCATATTCAAAGATTTCTTGATTACCTCGATCGTGCTATTGAGCAAATAATTTGACGTTAACAAACTCATGTTATAATCACATGAAGTATTTAAATCGTAAAATATCAACAATGGCTGGTAAACCAATCCCCAATCCATCGATTTTAGATAGATGTAAAGTTGTGGGAGTGGAAGGACAGCGAAAGGTATATTACGATTCTCAAGAAGACCGATATTATACTTGGGATTCTCTTCATGGTGAATTGGAGGTATTTAACAAACGTGGTAGACATCTTGGAGTTGTATGTCCGATTAAAGGTGATTTGATTAAGCCTGCGGTGAAAGGTCGTAGGATTAGCAAGCAAAACTGAGGAAATATATGAATAGCTCGTTTATCAAAAAATGTATTAATGGTGATGCGTCTTTAGATGAGATTGATGATTACATTGATGAATGGCATGATAGTGATTCAACTAACGATCTTGAGTTGCATGAATTTTTAGGGATGTCTTGGGAAGAGTATTCGTTGTGGGCAATTAAACCTAAATTTTTAGCATGGATAATTAATGCTAGAAGAAAAGGTGTAATATCTTCTGAAACGAAGTTTCTGCAAGAAAGTCAGCCTTTAGCTGCAAGATCAAATAATACAAAAGAATCTTTAGAATCAATAAATTGGTTAAAAAGTATGGGGAAAATCTAAATGGAGCCAGAAGAAAAACATGCAGCTAGACTGATAAAAAGACATAAGGTTGTACCACCATATAATCTTGAAGAGTTAGTATCTTTATATGCAGAAATAGAGTTTTTACCATTTCCTAAAGATATTAATGCTGATGGGATATCCTATGGCTTAAAGAAATTAGATAAGCCCAAGATATATATAAATTCTTCTCGTCCAAGAGTTAGACAGAATTTTACACTAGCTCATGAGTTAGGTCATGTAATCATACCTTGGCATACGGGTAATATAGTATCTCATACTGATATTAAAGTTATCGGGGAAGAAGCTATTACTGAATCTGGAAATTATGATGATGTTGACTACGAATATAGCTTGATTGAAAATGAAGCAAATAGATTTGCTGCTGAAATTTTGATTCCAAGTTTGTGGCTATCTGATATGATTTCAGATTTAGAAGTATCTAGGATAGATGATTTTCTAGAAGAAATTATTGATAAGACTAGAGCATCAAAAGATGCAACTCTAATAAAATTATTCAATGTTTTACCCGCAGGATATTCTTGTGTACAAATTGACAGTGATGGTACTATCACGAACAGCTTTATATCAAAAGACACTCAAGTTCGTAAACCTATAATTGGGACAGAATATTATCCAGAGGTTTATCCAATCTATAAGGAGAAAATAGATTTCAGTTTAGGCAATAGACACTATATTTTGTGGACTTTTGATCAATTCGTATCAGTTCCTGATGAAACCGATATAAGAACTTGGCGAGAAATCTTAAAATCAATTCTTAATGATTTAGATATGCAATCCAAAATGGCAAGTATTAATGCCATTTTGCCTTCTGCTTTTCAAACGAATAAAGATAAAATTGATTCAGAAATTATTTCTATTATTTATCATAGATACTCCAATCACAAAGAGTTAAAAAAGTTTATAGATCACCCTCTATTTGATCAATATGTTATAAAAAGGTTTAAAGAGCTAAGAGCGAAACAGAAATAGAAAAATTGCAAATGATAACTGTCATTCAGATATCGCAATCTTAACTGTAGTATGTTTGAATAATAATATAGAGTTAGTCTTTCAATTTGGTTTTGCGATCGCCAAATCTAACTCACGTTCAAAAATCTCATCGATCACTAACATTTCACCATCAGCAGTCATAAACTTATGATCCTTAGTAGCTCTAATGCGATCGCCATTTTCTAACTCATATTCAAAGACTTCTTGATTACCGCGATCATGCCACTGAGCGATCGGTTGAGTATAGACAAAACCATTCTCATCAACACTATAAACCTGACATTCTATATGATGCTCAACGATTTTACCGATAGGCATTAAGCCATATTCGACAGTTCGCACTAACGTATCGTAACTGAGACAATATTCTGCAAAAATCACCATCTGATCGAAGAGATCGTTGGAAATCTCTGACCTAATCCCATTTTTGGCGCAACCATCAAGGAAAATAGAACGCTGTTTTTCCATTTCTTCAGGTTTCTTTTTACCCATCGCTCGCCGCAACATATCCGCAGCACCGAGGGAATATCCCGCCAGTTCCTGCGCCATTTTCATGATCTGTTCTTGGTAACAAAGGACTCCATAAGTGTTATTCAGTATAGGTTCTAGAGTATGGTGCTGATATTCGATCGCTTCACGACCATGTTTACGATTAATGAACTTGGGAATTAGTCCTGCATCCAATGGACCTGGACGATAGAGCGCTAAAATCGAGGAGATATCTTCAATATTGGAAGGTTTGAGATCCTTTACAATTTGCTTCATGCCTGAAGATTCTAATTGGAAAATACCTTCGAGATCGCCTTTTTCTAAAAGCTTATAGGTTTTTTGATTTGCCTCAGTGGACATATCTGGGGCGATCGCATCAATATGGAAATTAGGATCTTGATTCTCACGAATTAATTTGCTGGTATGCTCAATCGTGGTTAAGTTCTTTAACCCTAAGAAATCCATTTTTAGCAAACCGAGAGATTCTAAATCCTCCATCGTGTATTGCGTCACCACCTGCCCTTCATTGCTGCGTTGCAATGGCACAACCTCATCAAGGGGAAACGGCGAAATTACCACACCCGCCGCATGAACGCCTGAACTTTTGTTCACACCTTCAATTCGCATTGCCATATCTAGCCATTCAAAGACTTTGGCATCATTTTTATAGCGATCGCGAAATTCTGGTGCGGGCGACTCTTCAGAAATCATCACCTTCAATTTAGCTGGTTTACCCCGCGAAACAGGAATCATCTTCGCCATTTTGTCAGATTCGCTGTAGGACACATCTAACACCCTTGCCACGTCTTTGAGAACTGCCTTAGATGTCAGGCGATTAAAGGTGACGATCTGCGCGACTCGTTCCTGTCCATAGCGTTGAGTGACATAATCAATCAATTCACCACGGTGATCGATACAGAAATCCGAATCAATATCAGGCATCGACTTCCGTTCGGGATTGAGAAATCTCTCAAATAGAAGTCCGTGATGGATCGGGTCAATATTGGTAATACCGAGAGAATAAGCAACTAGAGAACCTGCGGCACTGCCACGCCCAGGACCGACAGGAATCTTTTTATCTCTGGCATATTTGATGTAGTCCCAAACTACGAGAAAGTAGGTGGCAAATCCCATCTGCATGATGATTCCCAACTCAAAGCGTAGACGCTCTTGATAAGCTTGTGATATCTCAGCATGGGTTTTCGCATTAAACCTTTGCAATAAGCCTTGCCATGTTACTTCTTCAAAATAAGTGTCCGCAGTATGTCCTTCAGGAATCGGATAATCCGCCGCTTGGGGATCGCGCATGAGGTCGTAGGGCTTGACTTTATTGGCTGCATGGAGAGTATTGGCAAGGGCTTCTTCGATGACATCATCTTCCAAATGATCGCGAAATAGGCGTTTCATCTCGTCATAGGATTTGAAATATTCCATACCGCTATAACGGAGCCGCTTCTCATCGGAAATTAGCTTGCCAGTTTGGATACAGAGCAATGCGTCATGGGCTTCCACATCCATACAGGAAGTAAAGTGGGAATCATTTGTGGCAATTACCCTAATTCCTAATTCTTTGGCAATCTTACAAATTTCCACATTCACAACACGATCTTCGGGATAGCCGTGATCTTGAATTTCCAGATAATAATCATCGCCAAAATGTTCTTGATACCAAGCCGCCACTTCTCGCGCTAGTTTGGGATCGCCATTCATGATTGCTTGGGGAACTTCTCCTGCCAAGCAGCCTGATGTGAGCATTAAACCTTCTTTATATTGCAGTAAATATTTTTTGTTGATGCAAGGACGCGCAAAAATGCCTTTACCTTGGAACCCTTGCAAATGAGAAATTGTGGTCAACTTAACTAGATTGCGATAACCCTGCGTATCTTTGGCAAGAACGCATTGGTGATATTTTTTCTTTTTTTCTTCTCTCTTATATTGGATAGTAATGTCTCCATTCAAGACATACATTTCATTACCAATAATCGGTTTAATTCCCTTAGATTTGCAGATTTTGATGAGTTCGATCGCCCCATACATGACACCATGATCAGTCAAGGCGATCGCGGGCATCCCCAATTCGACAGCCCTCTTGACCATATCAGGGATTTGGCTTGCCCCATCGAGCAAACTATATTCAGTATGAACGTGTAACCCAACAAATCCAGTCATAGCATCTACACAATCAAATCTAAACAGCTAGGTTAACATAATTTTAAAAAACAAAACCCCAAGAAGCTGATTCGCCCGCGAAGCGGGCGAATCAGCTTTATATCATAATAGTTTGCTGCGTAGCCGCCGCCTTTTCTGCGGCATTTGCCACGGCGAGAGAATGCAAAATGCTGTC
Organism: Pseudanabaena sp. OTE_70b_metabat_355; assembly: GCA_031377675.1. GTDB lineage: Bacteria > Cyanobacteriota > Cyanobacteriia > Pseudanabaenales > Pseudanabaenaceae > Pseudanabaena. The sequence goes on from JANMFC010000458.1 coordinate 29,437, forward strand.
GTGATTGGTATAGAGCGGAGTACCTGTAAATAAATGAGAGAGAACATTTTCCGTATCTTTTTTAAAGAGTCCTCGCGTTGTTCCTGCATCAAGTTCGGTTTCACCATCGGCGGTAATTAACTTTCCTTTATCGCCAGAAAAGACGATCGCGCCATGACTGCCTTGTAATTCCATAATCCGTTCGGGATGCCAGAAGTTTTCTCCTTTGCTATAACTAATATCCGCAAGGACTCCATTCTCAAATTGCAATTGAGCATTGCATACACAGGAAGTATACCAACGCGGTAAATTATCGCCACTATATTTGAGTTGACAAGAAACAGATTTGACCTTCCCAAATAGAACAATAATACGATTGAGCCGTGAGACTGCGGCGGTGAGGGGGAATCCAAATAATTCTGGTTGATATGACCATTTGTCTGGCACAGGAGCATGGGGGCTTTTGGTAGAATATCTGGCATAAAAAGGATTGCCAATTTTTGAGATATTTTCCATCACTAGTTGATGCACACCGCCCAATAGCTCAATATGCTCAACGTGGAGCATTAAATTTTGCTGTTTAGCTAGCTTGACCAATTCCTCAGCCTCTTGAACGCTAAAGGCTAAGGGATATTCAACAATAACGTGTTTACCCGATCGCAAGGCTTGTCCGACTACAGCGCCATGATCGCGATTGACATTACAAATCACGACCAAATCAATATCAGGACGCATGACCAGTTCTGACCAATATTGATGTTGCTGAATAGGAATTTCTAATTCTTGGACGATCGCTTGAGTCTTGGCGGGTGTACCTGCGATCGCCACTATTTTGACTTTGGGATCTTGACTGAGAATTTCAGCGCGTAATTTAGCGACAAAGCCTGAACCGACAATACCAACCCGTAAAGGTTGCGAAAATGATGCGTAAGTCATGGGTGAGAATTTTGATTTTATTTCAGGCGATTTAATTTGGAGGGCGGCAATAGTTTTTGTTCTCGCACAACCTTAGTACGCGGCGATCGCACATAAAAGATTTTACGTCCCGTCGTCTCATTAACCCACCGCGCAAAATTATTCCATATTTTTTCAGAAAGAAAGCGCTGCACTACATAGGCTAAACCAAACACTACAGCGATCGGCATTATGGATTCCAAGGGATTGCCATCACGACTACCCACAAATAGCAGCACAACCGAAGAAATTAGCGCTGAGATTAGTAAAAACTGAAATTTAGACATATTATTCTGCTCCTTGCCGATCTGTTAATTCATGGATAGTCTGCTACGCAAACGCTCTGTCAATTAACGGGTTTTATATGTTGTGCCATCTTTGGCGATCGCTAAACATTTTGTCACAGCCTTGACACCAATAGCTTGCCAAGCTTGTCGCATGGCTGCGGCGACTAAATCTATTGTACCCATTGGCGCTAAAGAAAGTAATGTGGGCCCTGCACCACTGATCACTAAGCCATAGGCTCCCGCCGCGATCGCTGCTGCTTGCACATCCGCCATGCCTGTAATTAAACTTTGACGATAGGGTTGATGCAGCCGATCTTGCAATCCTGCTTTCAACCAACTCTCATTCCCTGTCTGAATCCCATGCGTCAACAGCGCTAAGTGGGAAGCATTAAAAACTGCGTCCGACATTGAAAACTGCTTGGGTAATACCGCCCTTGCCTTGGATGTCGATAGCTCGAAATCAGGAATAGCCACCGCGATCGCAATACTTTCATGCCACTGCAAATCACAATATTCCCATCCGCCTGCTTGGTTAGAAGCCATTAGTTGACAGCCGCCCAACATCGCAGGAGCCACGTTATCGGGATGCCCTTCCATAGCGATCGCTAAGTCCAATAATTCTCCGCGCTCCAGTGGTGAACCTGCCAATAGATTTGCGCCGACCAGCCCACCCACAATTGCGGTTGCGGAACTGCCTAGCCCTCGCGATAGTGGGATTTTGGTGTCAGTATGAAATGCGATCGCGGGAATGGGGCGATCGATATGCTGATAAAACTTAGCGATCGCTTGATACACCAAGTTAGTTTCGTCGCGTTCTACTTTGTCGGCTCCTTCACCTGATGCGGTAATGGTGAGGCGATCGGCTAGGGAAAATTCAAATTGGTTATAAAGCGATAGGGCTGCACCAAGGCAATCAAACCCAGCGCCAATATTGGCAGTAGTCGCAGGAACAGAAACTTCAAAAATGGTCATGTTGGGAAAATATAGTAAGTGTTATTTTTTAAAAGTTTACAATCGTGAAATTAGTATATTTATTTAATATATAGCCATTCCTTCATCCATATTCTTGAAACTTTCCAACAATTTTTTTTACTAATTCTTCCAGTCGTGGATTAGGAAACTTTGCTCCCATTTCAATAAGATTTGCTCGACTATATTTAGATTCTCGATTTTTATGACTTAAAAAGCGTATTAGAGCCTGAAACAAGTTTTTCCCACGCAACGCTCTAGTATATTCAGAATAAACTGATTCCACAATATATGCAGGCGGTTCAACAAAACTGATGCTTTCTTTAAAGCTTTCAGATAAGAACTTTTCTGGACAAATTTGATTGACATGAAAATCACACCAAGTTTGATCAAGTTCTTTATAGCGATTAACTTCAAATGCGAACCAGACCGATAGTTCTTTTATTAAATCATCAAAATTTTTTGCTTCATTAGCATCTAATAATCTATTAAAAAATGATTCAATATACAAATCATTTTCTAATGAATATCCATCTGTAAAGACAACTTGGTTATCATATTCTTCAGGAACGCCTTTAAAAAGCCACATATCTTTGTCAGCAACAAAGACGACTTTAGCCTTTTTAAATTCTGCTCTTCTTTTGAAGACATTGAGAAGCATAGTCCTCCCTTCGCAAGGCAAGATTTTAACATTTTCAATATTAATCCTACTTTCTAAATATCTGTTGTAAACTGATATTTCATCTCTACCTTCAACTAAAATTGTTGGGAGTGATGTTCTTTTTAAGTAAGATACCATCGCATTTTCAGAGAGATTTGTCCCCTTACTCATCCACCTTTCTCCTCGTCCAAAATAATCTCTTTATCCTCATAATTAGAGTAAATAAAAGGAGAATGTGTGGCTACAATAAACTGATTACTTGACTGTTGTTTCATCAGATGTGGAAATAATATACGTTGCCAGTCTGGATGTAAACTTAATTCAGGTTCATCAATAAATATTACTGAGTCTTCATAAAATGCGTTATAGCAAAGAAAACTCAACATTTGCTGTTCACCATACGAAAGCAATCTAGCATCAATAGCATCGTCGGACTCTCCAAGAATGAAATTATCAAGTTTAATCCCTTTATAGTGCATAACCTTAGTAACTAATTCAGATAAAATTTCAAAAGGTCTTAGCAGTTCATTCCGTTTATTATTAACAGCATTATTTTCTTGCTGTATTCTACTGAGAATAGCCGAGGCATCCTGTTTATCACTCGAAATTTGACTACTTAATAAAGCACTCAATCTAAGAAAGTCTTCATTTATTTTTTGAGAAATCTGTTCATCATGTGATTTTAATAACAATCCAAGATCGTGAGTAGAAATAGAACAAATAAACTTATGCTCTGACATACTTAAACTATTTGACAATTTGTCAAATTCATTTTTTATGCTTGTTTCATTTTTGTTGCTTTCATCCTGCAATATTCTGCTTGTAGTAGATCGAAAGTTAGCATTTCTTAATCCTAACGATGGTGGTATAGGTAATTCAAATGATGGTATGGGTAATCCAAATGATGGTGTAGGTAATCCAAATGATGGTGGTGTAGGTGCTAGTGATGAGTTAGCAATACGTCTGGGCGCTTGAGGGTTTATCATTGAATAGCTTCCCTCAATCCTTCTAAATGTTGGAAAAAATAGAGACGATTCCTTACTCTCTAAGATTAGGGATTTCAATAGTTCTACTCCCCCTGTTGGATTATATTCTTCTAAATTAATACCACCATTTTGTTTAATCTCATTTGCAATATATTGCCATTCAATACCAATACCTTTATTGATTAAAGATAGAGAAAAATTACTAGTTTCTAAGTTAAATGATTTAAAACTTATTTCAGATATAAGACGCTCGATATTTCCTGAAATGGCATACCAGAGAATTTTTAAGAATGTTGTTTTTCCACAGCCATTCATGCCTGTGACAATGTTTATGTCATTATGAAATTCAAAATCACAATCGAGCTTATTATTTAGCCCTTTGATAGAGACTCTTTTAAGTTTCATATTATTTTGCCGATCGCGATCGCCTCTAATTATACAAGAAATTTAGCCTAAATGACTTTACCAATGCTGTCGCGATCGCAAATCAAGTAATTATGGATGAGGATTGTTTTTGCTGAATGGCATTGATTAGGCGATCGCTGTCGATTAAGAATAGAGATGGACGATCTGATAAAGGTAAGGTCATCGAAGGAATAAAATCGACCTTCCAACGTTGACTATAGGTTTGAGGCAGGGCGACTATTTCATCTCCTGTGACCATTTGCATGGCTGGTTGAGAATTACAAAGTAAGCCGACTAAATCTTCAGCTTGATTGCGAATAATGATGATTGAGGGTTTAGAAGAAACGATCGCTCCACTGACGGATAGCTGTGGGATGTCATCTTTGTTAACCTTGGTCTGACCAAATAGGGCGCGTCCCAGATCGATCAGAGGAACTTTCTGACCTAATGCAGTAAGTTCAGGAATATTTTTTTCTACAGGTATTAACCGATAAATGGAGGTGATCGGGAGAATAAACCAAGCAATGCGTAGCCGAAAAGCGACATATTGTTTACCAGTAACAGGGCGAAGTTGAGAGAGTCGATTTGATCTGAGGGAAGAGATAGATGGCATGATCTTAATGATGGATTAGTTGAGAGAGAGTTTCTAGTAGCTCATTATCTTTAAACGGTTTGGCAAAATAGGCTGAGGCTCCTAGACGCATTGCTAAATCACGGTGTTTAGAGCCACTCCGAGAAGTGAGCATGATTACGGGAATATCTTGGTAATTTTCATCACTGCGCGACTGAACTAAGAAGCCAAATCCATCTAATCTAGGCATCTCAATATCACAAATTACCGCACTAATTTTGGAGGTTTGGAGTACAGTTTGGGTTTTCCGTAATTTTTCCATTGCTTCCTGTCCATCTTTTGCTTGTTCTACACGATAGCCAGATTTTTCTAAGGTCATCGCTAAGAACCGCCGCACATTAATTGAATCGTCAACCACTAGCACTGTAGCGCGGCGATCGCTTCTATCTGATGGCAATGTGAGCGTCTTGCTAGTAGGTGCATCAAGATCGGCGATCGCCCAATCGAGGAGGCTATCGATATCCACAAGTGGTACTAACTTGCCGCCGCCCAAAATCGCACATCCCATAAACCCAGTTGGAAGAGGGATCAAGCTTTGGACACCACGAATTGTGACTTCCTGCTCACCCCAATACCGATCAATTTGTAGAGCAAAGGGAACAACATTACTATTGGAATTATGAGC
>JANMFC010000460.1:0-7498 GCA_031377675.1 Pseudanabaena sp. OTE_70b_metabat_355
CTGGTGAATGTTGATTAACATCGTTAGGCTTGCGCTAGCCACATGCCTTCGGGTTCACGTCCAAATTGCTCCCAAAAATCTGCCTTGTTCCACAGAAGTAGCAACAGTCACGCAAATTATTCCTTATAAGGCGAACGACAAATCTAATCTATCTTGGCAGATTTTCTCGGTGGTTAGCAAGTAAACTTAGAAAAGCTTGAGAATTGGCACTCCCTGCGCTGAGGTGATGGGAATTCTTGATTCGTTGTCTGTCTACTACATTATTTCCCAGAAATTATTCAACATGAATCAACAGATTGCATTTTTAGGATTAGGTGTGATGGGCGCGTCTATGGCCGCCAACTTAGTTAAGCGCGGTTATGGGGTGCTAGGTTGGAATCGCACCAAAGAACGCCCTACGATCGCTACATTTACTAGTGCGGGCGGTATATTGGCAGAAACTTTGCAAGACGCAGTTAGCAACGCTGATGTGGTGTTTTCCTGCTTGGGTGATGTTCCTGATGTCAAAGAAGTATTAATCGGCGCACAAGGTGCAATCAATTTTGCTAAAGCAAATACCCTATTCATTGATACCAGCACAATTGGTCGTGAAGCTGCCCAAGAAGTTGGTGCAACTTTAATTAATCAAGGATTACGCTTTATGGATGCCCCCGTATCGGGTGGTGATGTGGGCGCACGCAATGGCACATTAACTTTTATGATTGGCGGGGTGGCGACGGATTTACAGGAATGTTTAGGATTATTTGAAGCGATGGGTTGCAATATCAAGCATTGCGGCGCGATCGGTAGTGGTCAAGCCGTGAAGCTGTGCAATCAAACCCTTGTTTCTGTGTATATGCTGGCGATCTGTGAAACTATGCAAATTGCCGAAAAAATGGGTGTTGATCCGCAATTAGTTGTGGATGTCTGTGGTACTGGCGCGGCTGGCTCATGGGCTTTGTCTAATCTCGGCATGAAAGTGGCGCTAGGTGATTATCAAGCGGGATTTGCGATTAAACATATGCTCAAAGATTTGAGACTAGTTCATGAAATTAGCGATCGCCAAGATTTATCGTTACCCGCGATCGCCTTAGCAATGCAAAATTTTCAAAAAGTAAGCCAACTTGATGAGGGGATGGGCGCTGAACAAGGCACACAAGCCATGATTCGCGCATACTCTTAGCGTTTGCATCGATAATTTATGGCGGGTTTGTTTGAGTAATTATGTAAAACCAAAATTTATTGGGGCGGGCTTCGCCCGCCCCAATAAATTTTGGTTTTACAGCAGTACAAACGTGAGCGTGAATTTTGCGATAAATCCCAAATTGTTAAAAATCTAGCAAACTCAAGCAAGTATGCTTTGATACAATGCCAGTTATTCCCATAAAGATGCCTCCGCTCCTCCAGAAAAAATGCAACTGGCCCAAAGACTTCGTAATATTCAGCCTTCCTTAACTCTGGCGATCGACGCAAAAGCTAAGGCTATGAAGGCAAGTGGAATTGATGTTTGTAGCTTTAGTGCTGGCGAACCCGACTTTGATACGCCCGATCATATCAAGGCTGCGGCAAAGACTGCACTCGACCAAGGCAAAACTCGCTATACCGCCGCCGCAGGTATACCCGAACTCAAACAGGCGATCGCTGCCAAACTCCTGCGCGACAATAACCTCACCTACAAGCCCGAACAAATCATCGTCACCAATGGCGGTAAGCACTCGCTGTACAACCTGATGATGGCGATCCTTGATGCTGGGGATGAAGTGATTATCCCTGTGCCGTTTTGGGTGAGCTATCCCGAAATGGCAAAACTTGCTGAAGCGACACCCGTATTTGTAATTACCACCGAAGAGACTGATTACAAGATTACCCCTGAACAATTAGAAGCGACGATTACTCCTCAAACCAAGCTGTTTGTGCTTAACTCGCCTTCTAATCCTACGGGTATGGTCTATTCGCCTTCGGAAATCAAAGCTCTAGCGGAAGTCCTAGACCGACATCCCCATGTTTATATTGTCTCCGATGAGATTTACGAAAAAATTCTCTATGATGGCGCGACCCATCTCAGTATCGCAGCCGTGAGTCAGTCGATGTACGATCGCACTTTAATCAGTAGCGGTTTTGCTAAGGCTTATTCGATGACAGGTTGGCGGGTTGGCTATTTGGCAGGCGCAGCCAACATCATTAAGGCTGCCACGCTGATTCAAGGACATAGCACCTCGAATATTTGCACGTTTGCTCAATATGGTGCGGTCACAGCCCTAAATGATTCTCAAGAATGTGTGGAAACAATGCGGAAAGCTTTTGCCGAACGCCGCGATGTTATGTACGACCTGCTAACTTCTATTCCCAAGTTTACCTGTCCCAAACCCGACGGGGCATTCTATCTATTTCCTAGTATCAAAGCCTTCAATATGCCTTCTCTAGAGTTCTGTGACAGATTACTAGAAGAACAGAAGGTAGCGCTGATTCCAGGGATTGCGTTTGGATTAGATAACTGCATCCGTCTCTCCTACGCTACCAATTTAGAAACAATCCGCGAAGGTTGCGATCGCATTCGTAAGTTTGCGGAAAATCTATAAAAAGATATAATCAGAGGCTGCCCAAAAAATTCAGCAAAAATCTCTCAAGCAGCAATACGAAAAAATGTGTACACCATTTTTTTGTATTGCTGCGTTAAGATATCCTTAAATTATGTAGTTTACATCCCCAAAATATTTGTGAAACCTTGGCGACTGATTGCCCCCGATCTCGTTCTATCAGCACCGATTCATGCGATCACGCCGCAACTGATGGAAAAACATGGATTGCGTGGTCTGATTTTGGACGTTGACAATACCATCATCGGTGACGATGAAGCCGATGTGTCGGAAGAGATCCGTCTATGGGTGAATGTGATGCGTCAGAAATATCCCATTTGGCTCGCCAGTAATAATTTCAGCGATCTCCGCATTCAAAAGGTCGGCGAAAGTCTTAATCTCCCCTATCGCAGTCGCGCAGGTAAACCATCTCGCCGTGTGGTGCGTCAAGTTCTCGAAGCAATGCAATTGCCTAGTGCAGAAGTAGCGATGGTGGGCGATCGCCTATTTACGGACACAATTGTCGGCAATCGTCTGGGATTATTTACGATCTTGGTACAGCCTCCTTGCGAAGAACTCGCATTTAAACTATCGGTATCGACTATATTTAAGGCGCGATCGAGTTTTTTGCGTAACTGGGAGATTTGGCTGGCGCGTAAAACGGGCGTAAAAATATAAAGGATATTTGCATGAGTTCGCCTATTGTTTCATCTAATTATCGCGATAGTTTTACCCGTTGGTTGTTATCGGAAAATCGTCAAGAAAAAAGTACTGGACACGCTCCTAAGCATTCTTGGTGGGAAGTAATGTGTTTAACAGGTGTAGATTATTTTTCTACTCTTGGTTATCAACCTGGGATCGCGGCGCTAGCAGCAGGGGCGCTCTCGCCGATCGCTACCTTTATCTTAATTTTACTAACTCTGTTTGGGGCTTTGCCGATCTATCGTAAAGTCGCATCAGCTAGCCCTCATGGAGAAGGCTCGATCTCCATGTTGGAGCATCTTCTCCCTTGGTGGCAAGGCAAAATCTTTGTTCTGTGTCTATTGGGATTCGTTGCTACGGATTTTATTATCACGATTACGCTTTCGGCGGCGGATGCTACGGCTCATGTGATTGAGAATCCCCTTGTACCAGAGTTTTTTCATGGTCAAGTGGTTCCGATTACTTTGATTTTGATTGGATTACTTGGCGGTGTATTTCTCAAAGGCTTTCGGGAAGCGATCGGGATTGCGGTGATCTTGGTGGTGATTTATTTGGTATTGAATGCGGTGACAATTTCCGTGGGTATTTATCAAATTTCTATTCATCCCGAAGCGATCGCTAACTGGAAAGCAGCAATATTTGCGAACAATCAAAATCCTTTACAGATATTGGGAATCTCCGCCTTAATATTTCCCAAACTAGCTTTAGGTTTATCTGGTTTTGAAACAGGTGTCGCCGTCATGCCTCTGGTCAAGGGCGACGAGCAGGACACCGAAGAAAATCCACGCGGTCGGATTCGTAACACTTACAAAATGCTGACAACCGCAGCATTGATCATGAGTTTCTTCCTGCTCACCAGTAGTTTGATTACGACGATGTTGATCCCCGCCGCCGAATTTGCCACGGGCGGCAAAGCTAACGGACGCGCCCTTGCTTATTTAAGTCATCTCTATTTGGGAAATGGATTTGGTACGGTTTATGATTTAAGCACGATCGCGATTTTGTGGTTTGCGGGTGCATCGGCGATGGCAGGATTGCTAAATATTGTGCCGCGCTATTTACCGCGTTATGGCATGGCTCCTGACTGGACATTGGCAACCCGTCCTCTGGTTTTGGTCTATACAGCGATCGCCTTTCTGGTGACAATTCTCTTTAAGGCAAATGTCGAAGCTCAGGGTGGAGCCTATGCTACAGGGGTATTAGTGCTAATGAGTTCGGCGGCTTTTGCGGTGACGCTGGTGGCGCGTAAACGTGGCTCAAAGCGGGGAATGTTTATTTTTAGTACGATCACCCTAATCTTTATCTACACGACCGTTACCAACATCATCGAAAGACCAGAGGGGATCAAAATTGCCGCTACCTTTATTGGCGCGATTATTGTAACTTCGCTGATCTCGCGAGTCTGGCGATCCACTGAGTTGAGAGTGGACACGATTGAAATGGATGAACTCGCTCAGCAGTTTATTGCTCAGGAGAGTAAAAGAATTATTCGGATTATTTCCCATCGTCCTAATCGTGGCGGTGATTCAGAATATGCTGAAAAAGAAATTAAAACCCGTGAAGACAATCATATTCCAGAATCTGATTCTATACTTTTTCTAGAAATTCAAATATCCGATCCCTCCGAATTTTCTGGCAAAATATTTGTCCAAGGCGTTGAGATTGGCGATCATCGCATTTTGCGATCGCGAGGAGCCGCCGTTCCGAATACGATCGCCGCGATTCTTTTAGATATTCGCGATCAAACCAACAAGTTACCCCATGCCTATTTTGGTTGGGCGGAGGGCAATCCAATTAAGTACTTGATGCGCTTTATTTTGTTTGGTGAAGGCGATATTGCCGTTGTTTCAAGGGAAGTTTTACGCAAAGCCGAAAAAGATCCCGCTCAAAGACCTGTAATTCACGTTGGTGGATAGGCTATAGCAGTCCTAAATCATTTATGAGAAAAATAGGGCTTCGACTTCGCTCAGCCAACGGTATACGCTGGCTGAGCGAAGTCGAAGCCTCTCACAACTCATTTAGGATTGCTATACACAGAATAGATGTTTTACATCCGCTCTAAAACGCGAATACCGAGTAAATTTAAACCAAGTTTGAGCGTTTTAGCGGTGATGTTACACAAACTCAAGCGCGAAATCCTTTCTGCCTCTTCAGCTTGCAGAACTGGACATTGCTCAAAAAATTGATTGAATTTTTGGCTAAGCTCAAACAGATATTGACACAAGCGATTTGGAAAAAGCTCTTCAGCAACCGCATCGATCGCTTCGGCAAATTGTAATAAATGCTTAGCCAAAATAATTTCTGGTTCTTGAGTCAGCTTGACAGCATCAACATTTAAACTCGCAAAATCAATCTCGCCCTTACGCCCAATTCCCTGCACGCGCACATAGGCATAGAGCATATAGGGTGCAGTATTGCCTTGCAAAGCTAGCATCTTGTCAAAGCTGAAGATGTAGTTGCTGGTGCGATTTTGAGACAGGTCAGCATATTTCACAGCACCTAGTCCCACGGCTTCGGCAACATCCTGTTTAAACGCATCGGATGCTTCAGGATTACGGGTTTCGATATCAGCACGGGCGCGGACGATCGCTTCTTCTAACAGGCTTTTGAGGGCGATCGTGTCACCCGATCGCGTTTTGAATTTTTTGCCATCATCACCCATCACTAACCCAAAGGGAACGTGAGTGGTCTGCACGGTTTCAGGAATCCAATTTGCTCTTTGCGCCACTTGAAAGACTTGAGAAAAATGTCCCGATTGACCGATATCGGTTACATAAATAATTCTCGTAGCCTTGTCTTCACAAATTCGATAACGTAATGCGGCTAAATCTGTAGTTGCGTAGTTATATCCGCCATCAGTTTTCTGGACAATGAGCGGTAAGGGTTGACCATCTTTATTACTGAATCCTTCTAGAAACACACATAAAGCGCCTTGATCTTCTTGCAACAAGCCTGTTTCGCGCAAATCAGTGACGACATCAGCTAAGAACTGATTATAAAAAGATTCGCCACGCTCTGTTAATTGGATATTCAGCGTGTCATAAATCTTTTGGAACTCACGGCGCGATTGTTCACAAAGCAATTGCCATGCTAGTTTTGCTTCTGCTCCTCCCGCTTGCAATTCCACCACCGCAGCACGGGAAATCTCTTTAAAATCAGCATCTTCATCAAAGCGTTTTTTAGCGGCGCGATAGAGTTCCACTAAGTCACCGATCGCGATCGCATCAGCTTTAGTCAATGCATCAGGATAGACTTCGCGCAAATAGGTAATCAACATCCCAAACTGAGTTCCCCAATCGCCGACATGATTTAGGCGTAGGACTTCATGCCCTTGAAATTCCAAAATTCGGGCAATGCTATCACCGATAATCGTCGATCGCAAATGTCCCACGTGCATTTCCTTAGCAATATTCGGACTGGAGAAATCAACAATGACGCGATCGGGTTTATCAACTTTGGCGATCGCGAGGCGATCGCTTTTTTGCATTTTCGCTAATTGGGTTTCTAAGTAACTAAGTTTCAGCTTTAAGTTAATAAATCCCGCCCCTGCGATCGTGGGAGTTTCAAAAATATCGTCAAACTGGAGATTGGCAATTATTTTTGCAGCTACGTCTTGAGGTTTTTGTTTAAGTTTTTTAGTTAAGCTCAAGGCGGCATTACATTGATAATCGCCAAATTTTGCATCCTTAGAAGCAGCTACGGCGGGATCATGATTGGCATACTCTGTACCAAAAGCATCGGCGATCGCCTTGGAGAAACGAGTTTTTAAATCAGATAAAATGGAAGTAGTCATAGGTTTAATTATTAGTTTTAAACTAGGTTCACTAATATAACGTTTTTAATTAGTTCTTGAGATATGATTTTAAAATGTTACTGCTTAGCTTTGAGGGATTATGCCTGTAATTACGATTCGTGAAGAGCAACAGGTGGATGATGGCTTTCTTGCCAATTTGCGGATTGATGGGCGTGATTATCCAAACATCAAGATTAGCGATCCTTTTTTGAAGTCAGAGGAGGATTCGTTGGAGTGGTACTTTGAGCGGTGGTTGCGGTTTCCGATGCTGAATACGACTACGGCGGCGGATGTGGCGACAAGTATCAGGTGGGTACGACCTTGACTTAATACGAAGATTATGCAATAATGAAAGAATAAAGAAGTAGGTAGTAAAGAAAATGCCAGCAAAGTTAATAAGTGTAGAAGGTACAAAAGTAAAAATCGAAGTGACAATCGAATTGAGTGA
>JANMFC010000041.1:0-8423 GCA_031377675.1 Pseudanabaena sp. OTE_70b_metabat_355
CAGTTCGCTTCGTTCTGTGCTGGTAAGATGTTTAAAGCTCATGAGGATTTCCTGATGGTTGTGATTAATATCAGAATATCCTTATGAGTCCCTTTATGCAAAGATCTCTAGGCGTTGCATTTCATCCTTGAATTGGCGACTGTATTCGCATCTTGTCCATACTAAGAGGGTAGTTTTTGCAATTCAGCATTGGCTAAGGTATAAACCAAAACATTTTTACAGTCACTAATCACTAGGGGCGAATGGGTGGTAAGAATAAATTGGCAATTTGGGAAGGTTTCGATCAGGCTATCGCATAAACTACGTTGCCAAGAGGGGTGCAAGTGTAGATCTACTTCGTCAATCAGGATGATACCGTTACCTGTCAAAGGATTCATTAATGACGGATTGAGCATGGCTAGACGACGGGCGATATCACCTACAAGAGTCATGAGGGATTTTTCACCTTGTGAAAGTTGGGCTACATTTAGAGTCTCTCCATTTTTGTCGATCGCCATGTGGAGTCGTGGTTTACGACAGACTCTTAGCTTGTCCATCTGAGGCATAAATTTGCTAATAGCAGTTCGCACTGCGGTTAACTGACGATCTTTAGCTGTGGCATTGAGGGCGTTTAGCATTTGCCATACGTCTTGATTTGTCTCAGCCAAGGGGCTTAGTTGACTCAATACTTCTTCAGAAATTCCTGATTCATTTTCAGTGTCTTCCCTCTCTCTAAACCACTCAAAAAAACGCCGAAAATCAACGCCTTGACTGAGGGAATTGTCATAACCATCCAGTTGTAAAAAGGTGTGTTTATTTCTAATTTTTAGCGGTATATCAAGTACTACACGTTCAACAGAATAAAACGCAATGAGCGGGAGACTGCCTTGCTCATTGCGTGTCAGGATATTACGATAATAGCTAGCTAAGCGCGTGCAGTCGTTGAGATTGCTGTTAAATTGAGATTTTCTTCCTTTTCTGGTTTTAGCTAAAACCCACCTGAATTGATTATCCACTTCACTTTCATTAGAGTGGACAATCAATTCAAGCTCAATGGCAGCAGCAGCAGCGTCATTGAGGATAACATCTTCAGGAACAGGGTTGCCGTTACCTTTTTCAGTGCGTAAACGGGCAATAAACCAACTTAGGCAAGTAGCTAAGGCTTGCAGCACAGAAGTTTTCCCTGCTCCATTACCACCGACAAAGACAGTAATGTTACTGAAGTTCTGCTCATTAGGTGCTAGAGATATTTCTAGATTTTTAAATAAGCCAATGTTATTTAAGATGAGCCGTTTGATTTTCATTAGACAGCGATCGCATTTTCTTCCAACTGTTTAACCCGCTTTTCCTCTTCCCAATAGGTTGCCAACTGTCCTTCGATTTCCTTGCGGACAATATCGCGGTACTCCATGAAATGCTCATTGTGGGCGCAAACAATTAGGTAATGTTCCCAAACCGCAGGATTTTTCTGGATCATGCTAAACAGATGATGCCAGAATTTAAAGCGGGTGTCGCGCTTAATTCCTTGTCGCCACACGATAATTGCTAGGGCTTTGAGATCGAGCAAGCTGGGTAATTTGGGTGGGAGTTTGATGCGTGGTGCGCCGAGTTTCAGGAAGTAACTGTAAACGCGATCAAGATAGGCGTGAGGCTCATACAAAGCACAGAATGCTTCCACATATTCGCTAGCAATCTCTTGGACGGGGCGGGTTGGCACAAAATTCATCAGCGTTGTCTGATTGAGGTTGCCATCGAGACTCTGTAAACGACCTTCTTTTTCGAGACGATGCCAGAGTGCAGTGTGGGGTAAAGCTTGGAGCATCGCAAAGGTAGTAGTGGGAATACCTGTAAGTTCGGCAAATCTGACAATGCGATCGCCTGCTCCCGATTTTTCACCATCAAAACCAATGATGAAGCCAGCCATGACGCGAATACCAGTTTTGGTAATTGCTTCAACAGAGTCTACTAAAGAAGTTCTTGTATTTTGAAATTTCTTCGTCATCTGTAAACTATCTTCATCAGGGGTTTCAATGCCGAGAAATACTGCATCAAAATAACAATCCACCATCAAATCCATTAATTCTTGATCGGCAGCTAAATCGATGGAAGCTTCGGTATTAAAACGGAATGGATATTGGTGGTCTTGCTGCCAAGTCTTTAGTTCTAGCAATAGCAATCGCACATTGCGCTTATTGCCAATGAAGTTGTCATCGACCATAAATACGCCACGCCGCCAACCCAGTTCGTATAAATAATCAAGTTCGGCTAGTAACTGAGCAGGGGATTTAGTGCGGGGTTTGCGTCCGTACAGTACGATAATGTCGCAGAATTCGCATTGGAATGGGCAACCGCGAGAGAACTGCACGGACATCGAGTCATAGGCATCAAATTCCAATAGATCAAAGCGCGGTACGGGGGTAATGGTGACATCGGGCTTTTCGGTAGTGCGGAAAATGCCACTGGGTTCACCCTTGGCGATCGCCTCGACAAACATCGGCAACGTAATTTCGCCTTCATCCAAAATCAGGTAATCGACACCCGCGCTTTGTGGCACTTCGGGGCTAGATGTGGGATAGGGACCACCGCAAGCAACTTTAATGCCGCGTCGTTTTGCTTCTTTAATCAGGGACAACAAATCATCCTTCTGGACAATCATCGCCGACAAAATAACCATATCCGCCCATTGCCATTCCGCCTCGGTAATGTCACGAACATTGCGATCGACTAGTTTAAAGTTCCATTCTTGAGGCAAGATCGCGGCAACTGTAATTAAACCTAGCGGCGGTAGTAAGACTTTGCGATTTACTAGCTCTAGGATTTTTTCGTAAGACCAAAATGTTTTTGGAAACAGTGGGTAAACCAGTAGAACGTTCATACCTTTTTGGGGATAAGTGGGCGGATATCTCAAAAATCTGACGACGCTTTGCGTCGTCAGATTTTTGATTAGACAGTCGGGAAACCTGAACGGATATCAGCAACGATACCGTCACGCAAGACAATTTCTAAACGCATTTGGGAAATCAAGTTATCGCCCTTAGAAATGGGGAAATAGCTGTCGAGTTGCCCTTGAGAAACTTCTTGCTCTAGTTCTAGATTTTGAACTTGAGTCAATTGAGTCAACAACTCATTTTTTTGTTCTAATAATTCAGCTTTGACGCGATTCATCTCAGCGCGAATACCTTCGATCGCATTGGAGACTTCCGCCGAGAAGGGTTTGATGCTTTGACGCTCAATTTCGTTGATCTGACGGGAGCCTTGAGCATCGACTTGCTGAACTTGAGCATCGATTTGGGCAATTTGTTGTTGCAGTTGTTGCTGCATTTCTTCTTTCCAGCGCTGCGTCACAACGACTTGGATATTGGCAGTGCGGCGCAATAAAAGCTGATTAGAAAAATCGATCGAATTCACACTTATCTCCAAATTTAGTAGTGTTGCGATACGAAAAAAAGCTAAGCAGTTTTCGTATTATGTAGTAAACATTTTGACAATAATATCTTGATAACGCTCAAATACGATGTTGCGTCGAATCTTGAATGTTTGGGTCAAGTACCCATTATCAATTGTAAAGGGTTCGGGTAAAAACTCAAAAACACCAATGCGATCGTTAATGCTATACCCTGGGCGGTTTTGAACTTCACGGTTAAGTTCGTCACGGTAGAGATTGCGAATTTTAGGATTATTCAAATCTTGTACTATATTTGCCAAGGTAGAATCGGCGGGAATCAAACCTGCGGCTTCGAGGGCAGACAGGTTGGGGACAATCAAGACCCCTAATTGCTTTTGATCTTGCCCCACCAGTACCACCTGATCAATGTAAGCGCTGCGAATACAGGCATCTTCAATCGGTTGCGGTTCAATATTTTCGCCGTTGGTTAACACGATCGTATCTTTGGAGCGACCTGTAATCACTAAATCATCCCACTTACTCACATAGCCCAAATCACCCGTATCAAACCAGCCCTGAGGATCGATCGCTTTGGCTGTGGCTTCAGGATTTTTGTAATAGCCCTGCATCACTTGGGGACCGCGAATCAGCACTAAGCCTTGATTGCCAATGGGGACATCTTTTCTTGTTGACAAATCGACAATGCGGGTTTCGGTTTTGATAAATGGCTGTCCATCTCCACCGCGAATATTACGATCAGGGCGGCGCACATGAGTAATCGGAGACGTTTCGGTCAAACCATAGCCACCCAAAATCTCGATGCCAATAATTTCATAAAAATCTTCGAGATGTTCTGCGATCGAGCCACCGCCACTGACCACATATTTGAGTTGACCACCTGTGGCTTCGCGCACTTTTTGATAAACCAAGCGATCGCCAAGTTTGTGCAGACCCCACAGCGCAATCACTGAAGGCAAAGCTACCAATTTATCCACTAGAGAAGGATAGAAATTTTCGACATTTAAACCTTGGAAAATCCGCTTGGCGACAATGTATTTCTGGCTAATACCGAAGAAAAACTTGACTAAATTCTGTTTGTTAGCAGGTTGATCACGAAAGTTTTTCTGCGCCCCTTCATAGATCGATTCCCACAAACGCGGTACAGCAACCATGTAGTGGGGTTTATGTTCCTTGAGGTCTTTTTTGATCATGCGGAGATTGGTGTAAATCTCGGTACAACCTTGGGAAAACACGAAATATTCAAAGGTGCGTTCGTAGGAATGCCATGTGGGGAGAATATTTAAGACTCTTTCATTAACTTGCAGTTGTAAAACCTTTTGCGCCCCTTCGATTTCAAACAAGAAATTGCCGTGGGTGAGCATTACGCCTTTAGGTCTGGCCGTTGTGCCTGATGTATAGATCAACGTGGCAAGAGTGTCGCGCTGAATCGGGGGATTGCCTAAATCTTTACTGCTACCCTTAGCCAAGATTTGCTGAAAGTTGTATACACCTTCGGGCGGGGTTTCGTCAGAGAGCAGAATAATGTGCTGAACTTGACCTGTATGCAGTTCGGGTTCCAGTTTTTGCAGTGTGGCAAGATTTTCGATGACGATCGCTACGCTATCACTATGCTCGATGATATATAGCAATTCACTGCGATCGGCTTGGGAACTGCGAGTGGCATTGGCGGCTCCGATCGCTAAAATGCCTTGGTCAGCAATTAACCAGCGCGGCGAGTTATCGGCAATCAGGGCAACTTTTTCACCAAATTTTATGCCCAGCGATCGCAATCCTGCTCCAAAAGCATTAAGCTGCTCGAAGGTTTCACCATAAGTCAGGCGTACTTGCGGTTTGGCATGGGGATCGTAAAGGGCGATCGCCTCTGGATGAACTTGGGCGGCATTTTGCCACATCTGCCAGAGGCTAGTGGCTTGCGCGATTTGGAAAACCTTAGACATAGGAATTAAGTTTTTATTAAAGTTTGGATTAATCTTAGATTATTCCGTCAATTGATTGTTGCTTTACTTTGTGTTTCAGTTCGGACATTGGGGCGATCTCTAAGTTCAATGAAGAGTGTATCTGTATCGTTAAAGTAATGAATTTTCATAAACTCAAAAGTTTGTCATTTCTGGGAAACTGCTAAGGGTGATGGAGATTGTTGCTTGTAACAAAGAAATTCAGTGAAGTCTTTAACTTGCAGAATCGATTCTTCTGGAAGTAGTTCTAGTAATGCTAAAAGTTGTTGCGTTACTTTCTGTTTGTCAATTTGTTGATGAGCGTTTACTAGATTTATTTGATGAGGATATATAGTCTCTACATCTAGGGTGTCACGAAATGCTTCGGGATCGTCTTGAGATGTTTCGATCATATCGCCTTCAGTCGTTAACTTTAACCATCCACCAAATAGCTCGACTAGGTAGGCTTCACCATCTTTAAAGATTTCCACGATCGCACCATCAGTCCCTTGTGGGGCAATTCCTCCTGCGTAAAGTTGAATGTCTCGATTTAAGGTAACGGAATCAAACATTTGAAATTTACTCATTTTTACTGCCTCCTGCTACGTTGTGGTACTGCTGTTATAAATCTAGCAATGTTTTCGCCTTTTAGTACAATCCAAGCGGTGAGGATTTCCCTTGATTGACCACGATGATCAGTTAACGAAACAATCGCTGTATATCTATCTCCATAAACATCTTGACGTTGAAATATTAAGTCTTGTGGTGTAATTTTCTGTAAAATTGTGTCACGGATTGCTTCGGTGCTGTCATATCCCATCACATTCTGCCAAAATCGACTTTTATCGCCACCTTTGCCTTGTTCGCCGCTATAGCTAAGCAAATATTGTGCTTTGGCAAGTGGGAAGTCAAGGCGATTGATCATGATGAAGGGGAAAAGTTTATTTTGATGGTAATTCTAGCAGACGTATAAACTTAGGGGCAGTGCATTCCCGTCGCAATTTATGAATTTTTAGATCCGTTCTGACCTTAACCTTCGATATTCACTGAAAATCTTAAATTGCCCACAATCTCTAACATTCACTGACCATCTCTAAACCGCAGAGATAAATTGTTGGTTACATTGTAACGGAAGTTTATCATTAGACTGCAATTCTTATCTGCCACAGTTTTCTAGTTTTTCTGAGAGAAGAGAGATCCAAATCCAACATATTAACCCTACTTCATCTACCCTAACTCCAAATCCAAACCCAATTAATCCATAAATCTCCCAAACTTTTGACGGAAGACTAGCTTTTGAGGATCTTTGAGCATTTTCAGTTTTTTCCATAAATTCAGAGTAAGTCCCCCAATCTCCGTCACCATGAGCAAATTTTGGTGGATAATACCAACCTATTTTTCTTGCGAATTCTTTGTAAATCTCATAATTTTGTTGCCCAATTTCACCGCCACATTCTAGCCAGAGCTTTTTCTGAACGCTAAAGCCAAACTTGCCATTACTGTAATGCAGCCATAACTGGTCTATCGTCCGTAAATCCTCACAAGGAAACTTTTTGATATCTTCTTCCCTAAGCCACGGCTCTTGTTCTTGTTCCATGTCCGTAACTTGATACATCAGCCTAGCCGTTAGTTCATCAGCCGATCGCCATTCTTTCGCCTTCAGCAATTTCTCCAACTCGCGATAATCAATCCCCTTCGCACTAACCAGTTCCACAGGATTTTTCTTAACCTCTTGCACTAGCGGCGGCGCAGCAGCTTTAAGCATTTCACCGATCGCTCTTTCAATCCCTTCCACAATATTTGTAAACGCATCATCACGATCCGCCCACTTCGTTACAGGTTCGCCATTTTTCGGCAATAACTGTAACTTACTAAACCAAGCACTTTGCCATCGGCAAGGTCTAAGAATAATCGGAATTACCCGCGCTTCCCCCTTCTCATGGCGATCAATCGCTCGTTTTAGCTCAATTTGATGACAGTAATCGGAAGCCAAAAAATCTGAACTAATCAATAACAAAATCAGATCGGCAGCATTCAAATTTGAATCAATATCGTTAGCCCATTCCGACCCCGCACTAATTTGGCGATCGTGCCATGCGCTAATCGTGCCATCTCGCTGCAACAGTGATAGATGCTTTGCTAACTCATCCCGCAAAAGTTCGTCCTTATGGCTATACGAGAAAAATACAGTCAGGGATTTTTTGCTCATAGAGGACATTAGGAAATTGATCGCTGTAGGCAAGACAGCATTGGAATTTCACCTATTATTGCACAAGGTATTTCTAAAGCCTAATCATCATCTCATTGACGATCTTTTGGCGATCGTTGATATTTGGTAATTGCAGTTGATGCACAATCATAATTGCCCTTCCCACTTCCAATTGAACATTATTCCCCTTAAACCCAGAAGACACAAAAAAGAAGCGTGTGCTTGTTACCCGCTTCTTTTTTGTAATTGTTTAAGCAACGTTTCTAATTGCTTCTAAGAGACTGCGCGTACAAGCGCCTTTATCACAAAAAGCATCAATGTTCGCGCCATTAGACATAGCTCGTGCCTTGCCGCCATCGGCTGCGGAATAAGCAACAATTTTGACATGGGGATATTGAGTTTTAATTTCACTGGAGGCTGTCCAGCCATCCATCACGGGCATGTGTAGATCCATGACCACAACATCTGGTTTATGTTTGTGTACTTTAGCGATCGCTTCTTTGCCATTGGTCGCGACTTCTACAGTCCCTATGCAAGACTGTAAGGAGAGAGCGAGTTGTAAGGTACATCGGGTCAGCTCGTGGTCATCTACCACCAAAACGCGCAATGTTTTTGTAGAAGATGTCATGGTAAGTTCGGTGCGAAGGGCTTGAGGGTTACACTTTTGTGTAACTTAAGATACCTCTTTCCTAAATTTAAAGCTTCTACCGTAGGGACTAACCTACTCTCTTCCCAGTCTAAAAATAGACATTAAAACCAAAAAGTTAGCGGTGCGGCGCGTTGGGGCCCCCCCCGAAATTTTGTGGGGGGAGGGTGTAACAACATACAACCCCAGTATTTTTAGCAGATTGTGTTTTGCTTTTTTGCTTTTGGAGTTTAAGAATAAAAAAAAAAA
>JANMFC010000490.1:0-11465 GCA_031377675.1 Pseudanabaena sp. OTE_70b_metabat_355
ACCCGTTTTTTCTTTGCTTGATGTTTTGCACAAAAAAAATTTGACAATGACGCGATCGCTGCTATGATTAGTAACTGCATACAACAAATGCAAAATTAAATGTGCGAATGTAGTTTAGTGGTAAAACTTCCGCCTTCCAAGCAGATGTTGCGGGTTCGATTCCCGCCATTCGCTTTTTAAATCGCTTTTTAAATTTCCTGCACATCGGAAATTTCGTATCTGTCTACGAGTAATCCTGAATTATCGCTGTAGAGAAAATTATGGA
Source organism: Pseudanabaena sp. OTE_70b_metabat_355 (assembly GCA_031377675.1). GTDB lineage: Bacteria > Cyanobacteriota > Cyanobacteriia > Pseudanabaenales > Pseudanabaenaceae > Pseudanabaena. The sequence goes on from JANMFC010000490.1 coordinate 266, forward strand.
TAGTATTTTGCCGCGATCGCGGATCGCGGCATTGTGGGCAAGCCCTGTACCTTCTACGATGTCGGATAGGGAGGCTTGGCGATCGCCAAGCCAATTCACAATGATATTAAGGTGAGTTATTAATTACGCAGATCCGCGATCGCACTGAGAGCGACATTAGCGATCGCCTGATCGGTTGCCTTTGGTAAATGGTAATACTTCCCACCACCTGCGGCGGCGAGTTCCTTTGCAAAACCTGTCGAAACAAATTTGTTTTCCGTATCGATAACCAATAACCCCAAATTCAAAGCGCGAACCTTGCGACAAATATCAATTAATTCCGCTTTAATATCGGGCTTATTTTCAGGATCAATCGGCTCACCCATTGATCGCGCTAGTGGCACATTGCCACGACCATCGGTAATTGCCACAATCGTCACTGAGCCAACATCACCCGACTGTCTCGCATTCATCGCCACCCGCACTGCTTGAGTTAAGCCATGCGCTAATGGTGAACCTCCACCGCAGGGCATCGTATCCAAACGACGACGCGCTGCTTCAATGGAACGGGTGGGTGGTAATAATACATCCGCTTTTTCGCCACGAAAGGGAATTAGAGAAATTTGATCACGGTTTTGATAGCTATCTGTTAACATCCGCAAAGCCGCACCCTTAGCCGACTGCATCCGATTCAATGCCATCGAGCCTGAAGCATCCACTAAGAAAATTGTCAATGCTCCCGCCTTTCGAGCTAACTTCTTGGCTCTGATATCCACATCTTCAACGATGACTTTGCGATGGGGTTGACGTAATCTTCGCGCCTTTTGGTAGGGAGCCGAAGCGCGAAGTGTGGCATCAACGGCAATGCGATCGCTCTTTCCTTGAGGCAAAACTGGCTTGATATAACGTCCCCGCTCTTGAGAATAGATGACATTTCGCGTTCCCGATCGCCCTTGTTTTTGCATAGACTGGGCAAAAAATAGAACATCAGGATCGAGAATCACACCTTCAGGATCGAAGACAAATTCTTCAGGAACTTCAGGGGATTCATCCTGCTCTTGCTCCTGTTCTTGATCTTCCTGATTATCATCTTGCTCCTGTTCACCGTCATCATTGGGAGGGGGCGGTGGAGCTTGTTGCTGTTGCTGCTGTTCAGGTTGTTGTTGCTGTTCAGGCGATAAAAGCGATCGCGGCACAATTACCAATTCCACCGCCTGACGCAAATCATCAGCATTAACCTGTGTCCGACTTTCTAGCGCCGCCGCCGCCTTTGCCACTCGCAATGCAAATAACTCAGCGCGATGTCCTTGGACTCCACCACGTACAGCTTCGGCAACAAGATACTGAATCTGCGCTCTCGAAATTGTGATGTCTTTCAACCATTCCCGCGCCAAAATAATCTGTGTCCGCAGATCGTCAATATCCGAGTCATAACCACTTAAAAATGCTTCAGGAGAATTGGCATAGCCCAACACCATATCCACTGCTTCCACTCGTTGATCGAGAGAGAGAACTCCATCCGCTGAAAGATTAATCGCAATCCGATCCATCAAATGCTCGCCTAATGTCCCCTCTTCAGGATTATAGGTGGCAATTAGCAAAGGTTGACAAGGATGTTGATAGCTAATCCCTTCGCGTTCAACTTGGTTATAGCCTGTGGAGAGAACCGAAAGCAATAGATTAGAAATCTGCGGATCGAGTAAATTAATTTCGTCAATATAGAGAACGCCACGATGCGCTTCTGCTAAAATTCCTGGCTGAAATATGGTTTTTCCCTCGCGCACCGACCGACTCACATCCACTGAACCAATCAGCCGATCTTCGGTAATTCCCAACGGAATCTGGATGAATGGCGCGGGAATGACTTTAGTTTCGATTTCGCTCATCTCTTTGCCTTGCATCGTTGCCACTAAAGCATCATCCCATTCGTCAGGATTAGTGGGATCGCTGTTACTGAGAGAGGCGATCGCCACTTCAATGGGAGGTAGGAGGGCATGGATACCCCGCGCCAGCACGGATTTGGCCGTGCCGCGTCTACCTGCGAGGGCAATACCACCGATCGCAGGATCGATCGCTGCGAGCAGTAAAGCGGTTTTAATTGCTTCTTGACCGACCACAGCCGCAAGGGGAAAGGTGATCGGGGTATAGGAGATGTTTGTGGTGGAGGGGGCGGGCGGCGAAAAGACCATGCGATCGAGTTATATAAAAGTCTGGAAATTTATAGATGTTTGACCAATTATAGCGGTTTAAGGCGGTCAGCATTAGCCTTTTCCTTAATCCCATAAAATCAGATGGCGTTACAAAATTAGGCGGTAAAAAACTTTATGTTAAAAATCGATCTGCAACTTTGGCTAAACTTAGCAATACAAGAGGCAAAAACAGGAAAACTGCCTAGTTATATTCCTTTGTTAGCTCAAGTTAATTTAGAAACGATCGCGATCGCCATTCAAGCTGTTAAGGGAGATCAGGTCATGGCGGGTGATATAGATGCAACTTTTCCACTGATGAGTGTAATCAAGCCATTTTTACTGCTGTATGTACTAGAAACTTTTGGGGAAGCAGAAGTTTTTCGGATAGTTGACACTAAACCGAGCGCCAATCCATTTAATGTGATTCCTGAAAATAAACCTGAAAATCCCATGCTGAATGGCGGCGCGATTGCCCTTGCGTCACTGTTAACATCCTGTGAAGATTTACAAAACTGGCTAAATCAACGAGCGGGGACAAACTTGGTGCTGGATCTAGCCATGCTCGACTCCGTGCGCTCCGTGTCTAATCGCCGTAACTTAGCGATCGCTGAACAGCTAAAACTTCTAGGAATAATTAAACATCCCCAGCAATCTCTTGCCATATATGAAGAAATTTGTTGTTTACGCGCCAATGTTCAAGATCTAGCCAAAATTGGGACATTGCTTGTCGAGTTACCTAATAATAATAAAGAGCGATCGCAATTAGAATCAACAAATATCCCCATCGTATTGAAGATCATGACCGAATGCGGGATGTATGAGGCTTCAGCAGAATTTGCTCAAGATATTGGATTACCTTCCAAATCTAGTGTGAGTGGAGCTATATTATCGATTGTCCCTAATGATTGCGCGATCGCTTGCTACAGTCCTGCCCTTGACGCGATCGGCAATTCGGTCGCAGGACTATTTCTGCTCCGTCAAGTTAAACTGGATAAGGTACAGCCTATTTTTGAGTAGTACAGAGAGATTTTGAGAAGCAACGCTCTGCGTTGCTTCTCAAAATCTCTCTGGGTTTGAATTAAGCGCAAAGCGCTGTAACTGGATAAACTATGAGCGCGATCGCTATTGATTTTGGAAGTAGTAACACCGTGATTGCGCGGTGGAACATTGCCACGAATCAGCCTGAAACCTTAAACTTTACTAAACTCAATCGTCCAGTCCCTTTAAATGCCCTTGTACCATCATTGGTATATGTGCAGAATGCTCAAACAGAAATCATCGAAATCGGTCAGCGTGTCATTGATCTTGGTAGAGATCGTCCGCAACCGCGATTATTCAGTCAAATTAAACGGCGACTATTGGCAAATGTGCGGTATGTTCCCCAACTTGACGATGTGAAAGTTACACCTGAATGGATTGGCAATCAGTTTTTGCGAAGATTATTAGAAGAAATGCGATCGCAACAGATCTTTCCGACAGAAGTGATTTTGACCGCTCCTGTCCAAGCTTATGAACAATATTTACGCTGGCTAGAATCATGCAGTAGCGACATATTTACCTCAAATTTACCCAGCATTCCCACACCACGCATCAGGGTTATCGACGAACCAACGGCGGCGGCGCTGGGATATAGTGCGCTAGGCAATGGCGCGATCGCACTCAACAATCTATCTAATTCACTGGTATTAGTCATTGATTTTGGTGGTGGTACTTTAGATTTGGCATTGGTGCGTTTACCCCAAAATGAAAATATGGCTGAATGGGGAGAAATGATCGGTGTCAACTCCGATACAACAGATTCAAAAGCTGAGGCGATCGCTAAAACGGGTTATACGATTGGCGGTGAAGATATTAATCAATGGTTAATGGAAGACTATTTAGAAAGCCGTGAAATAAATGATCCTGAGTATCAATCCAATCAATCCCAAAACCTGAATGTTCTTAAATTCTTAATGGAACGGATTAAAATCAATCTATCAGAACTAGAAACTGCCTCGGAAATATTTTTTGATATAAGTACGCAATCGACTACAGAGATTAGCTATACCCGTCAACAACTAGAAAATTTACTAGAACGCAAAGGATTTTATCGAGTTCTCCAATCGGCGATCGAGGAATTAATTAATCAATCTTTTAACAAGGGCATTCTCAAGGGTGATATTAAACAAATTCTCTTAGTTGGTGGTTGTACGCTGATTCCATCGGTACGTTCTTTTGTGGAAGATTTTTTTAAGATGGGCAAAGTATATAGTCATAAACCCTTTGAAGCGATCGCCCACGGCGCGTTGATGCTCAGTCAAGGTTTGAGCGTGCAGGATCATCTATTCCATTCCTATGCGATTCGCTATTGGGATCGCGTTACCGATCAATGGAAATATCAGCCATTATTTCGGCGCGGTCAAGTCTATCCCACTCGCCGACCTTTGGAATTATTGCTGAGGGCAACTCAACCTAATCAATCAGAAATCGCGCTAACTATTGGTGAAATCGAAAGCCGTCCCAGAGGTGCTGCCGAAGCAATTTTTGATGGCGATCGCATGGTGATGCAGTTTGGTGAAATTCCCAAGGAGACTTTTCATCCCTTACAATCTGATCCTAATGGTGAAGCGCTACCACAGGCGCTCGCCATACTCACGCCTCTAGGACAGCCTGACTGCGATCGGCTCAAGGTTTTATTTAGTATTAGCGCTAACCGTGAGTTATTAGTCACAGTGATCGATTTGCTGACTCAACAAAAGTTGTTAAGCGATCACCCTGTTGCTAAATTAACGTGAATTTAAGGTTTTAGTCATACTTATAAAGGCGATCGCTTAAGTTCTTGCTGTAAATAATTCGTTGATTTATAGTTGATTTATGTCTGAGGCAATGGTGAAAGCCTTACCCTCTCGTATCGTTTAATAAGTTATCAACGAATTATTTACAGCAAGAACTTTTCTCTGGGTTTAGTTTTAGCGCAAAGCGCTGTAAGATTCTCCCTCTTGAATCTTACTCGTAGATATAATGTGAATGTCAACATTTTTGAGGAGTCTTAAAATCCTTTGAGTGAGCGATCCCTTAAATAAAATCTGCCAGCGTGACTTCTGGCTTTCACCCATCACAATCTGCGTAATCCGATAGCTGCGTGATGTTTCGACAATTGCCTCCAAAGCATGACTATCACGCACCCGAATAAAAGTGCCGTCAAATTCTTTGCAGAGTCTTTCGCAAGTTTCTATATGGAGACTTTCGGATTTGGTCAAGAAGCGATCAGGATTATCCACAAATAGAACGTAAAGTTGCGCGTGCATATATCCTGCAATTCGCGCCCCTCTTCGCAATAATTGAAGTGAATTGGGATAGGTAGAAACGCAGACTAACACTCGTTCATGGATATTACAAATTAGATTTGTCGAAGAACCTGAGCGATCGTGGGCTTCTAGATCATCTTCGATATTGTCAGCAATTTCCCGCAGCGCTAGCTCTCGCAAGGCAATCAAATGGCGGCGTTGAAAAAAGTTGTTCAGAGATTGATCAATCTTTTCAGGAGCATAAATTTTGCCATCGCGTAGCCTTTCCTGAAGCGTTTCAGGAGTCACATCAACTACCACCACCTCATCTGCATTTTCTAAAATGCGATCGGGGATCCGTTCGCGCACGATTACTCCTGTAATCTTTGCTACTGTGTCATTGAGGCTTTCAATATGCTGAATATTCACGGTGGAATAAACATCAATTCCAGCTTCAAGCAGAATTTCTACATCCTGATAGCGTTTCTCGCGCAATGCATTAGGAACGTTAGTATGCGCTAGTTCGTCCACTAGAGCGAGTTGCGGCTGACGTTTGAGAATCGCCTCAGTATCCATTTCTGTTAAGGTAACAGACTCACAGATAATCTGTTGACGGGGAATTAGCTCTAATCCGATCGCTTTCTGCATAGTTTCCGCCCGATTATGGGTTTCCAACAAGCCTATGACCACATCAATTCCTTCGGAACGCAGTCGATGTCCTTCCTCCAGCATCCGATAGGTTTTACCGACCCCAGGACTCATACCGATGAATATTTTATGCTTACCACGTCGATGGGTTCTAATCATGATGAGGGGACATTCACTAGCTGTAGTTTCGACTGTTCAAATAGATATCTCAATGCAGCAAATAATAACTTTAGGTTTTGGATTGTATAAATAGGAATTTCTTTCGTAAAGTGTTTCCGACCCTTATTTTCATCAAGTATGGCAAATTCCCAAATTACACCAGTCGATACAATGCCAAAGATCGGTGGGGATATGGGATTGTGCCTTTGATTGATTCTCTGAGCGGCAATCATTTCCGCAATACATTGCGCCCAACCTTCTTCAAAGTTATCCTTTTTAGCCTCAACGATAATCAAAAAAGGATTTTCGAGGAAGATTCTGCCCATTGGCGATCGCTTAGCAACCATGTAGTCAGGAATACCGCATAGATTTTCATCATAATTGAGGGGCTGATGACTCCAGAGTAACAAATCGTTTTTATAGAGTTTCCATACTTCTCTAAGCGTGGGATAAATTAAGGTCTCGCAAAGGGCATATTCTGAATTTTTATATACGCCTTCTCGCAGGGTTAATTCAATCTCAGATGTAAAGTATGTAGGAACTTCTATTTCAGATATTTGGATAAAGTTCTGCTCAGCATAGGTAACTTCAAATTCGCTTAGTACTTCATCAATTTTTTTATAATTGTTGTATGGCATATTTGGGGCTTCAATATTGTAAGAATTACGCAAAGAAATGTAATGATAATGGCAGTTATGGTAAGGGCAATTCATGAATTGCCCTTACGTTTCTTATTCTAAGCCTTTGATATCGAATCGATCGCTAAATTTAATTTCAAGACGTTTACGCCATCTTCGCCAAAGATACCGAGAAAACGGCGATCGCTATTTTGATCAATTAGCTTTTCCAGTTGGCTAGGTTCAACTTTACGGACTTGAGCAATTCGCGCTACTTGTGCTTTCGCGGATTCAGGGGTGATATGGGGATCAAGACTAGAGCCAGAAGTATAGACCAGATCAGCAGTTGTCGAGATCCCTGATTGTTGGAGTTTAGATATATCCGTTTTAACTCTCTTGAGCAAGTCAGGATTGCTTGGCGCGAGATTGCTTGCACCTGAAACGCCTGTTTTGAGAATATTCGCCGTGTCTGCTTTCGGATCGGCAGTGCTGTAGTTGGTAGTGCTAGGGCGGCTGTTGAAATAGCGATCGCTTGTAAAAGGCTGTCCAATTAATGCGGAACCAACGATTTGACCTTGAGTATTACGGATGAGGCTACCATTGGCTTGATAAGAGAGGAATGGTAACTGGGCGATCGCTAACATTCCCAAAGGATAAATCACCGCAACGAGTACCCAAAGGACAAGGGTGATACGAATAGCTTTAATAATTTCGTTCATAGATTTAAAACTTCTCAGGTTGGAACATGACGGCAAATAGATAGATAGAGAACGCAAAGGTGACGATTCCTAAAAGTCCTAGCGCGTAGGCTTGAAATTTGGTGAAACTCTCAGCGTTAGCAGCATAGAGTGCGGGAGCCACGATTAGGTTCAGGCAGAGGGTAAAGAATAGATATAAGGGATATTTCTTTTTCATGGTTCAAGTGATGGGTAATAAAACATCAATTAATTTAATCGCAATAAACGGCGCAATCACTCCACCTAAACCGTAAAGCAGGATATTACGCTGCAATAGTTGATCGGCGGTAAGGGGTCTAAACTTTACACCTTTGAGAGCTAAGGGAATGAGCGCAGGAATGATGAGGGCGTTGTAGATTAGTGCTGAGAGAATGGCTGACTGAGGGCTTTTTAGACCCATCACATTTAATGCGCCAATACCTGATGCTGCAAAAATTGTGGGGATAATCGCGAAGTATTTGGCAATGTCATTAGCGATCGAAAAAGTGGTTAATGCGCCGCGAGTGATTAGCAATTGCTTCCCGATCGCCACTAAATCAATTAACTTAGTCGGATCGCTATCCAGATCCACCATATTTGCAGCTTCCTTGGCGGCTTGTGTACCTGAGTTCATAGCTACACCGACATTTGCTTGAGCCAATGCTGGAGCGTCATTAGTGCCATCGCCTGTCATGGCGACTAATTTACCCTGAGCCTGTTCGCGGCGAATGACTTCGATTTTGTCTTCGGGAGTCGCCTCCGCAATGAAGTCATCGACACCTGCTTCTTCGGCAATCACCGAAGCCGTAATCTGGTTATCGCCCGTGAGCATGATCGTGCGGACACCCATGCGTCGCAATTGGTCAAAACGTTCGCGCAATCCTGATTTGACGATATCTTTGAGATAGATGACACCGTAGAGATCGCCGCCCTGACAGATTCCCAAAGGAGTACCACCAAGTCTTGAGACTTTCTCATAGGCGGCTTCAAATTCTTCGGGAACATTTCCCGATCGCGATCGCACAAAGCCACGAATCGCATCCACAGCGCCTTTACGAATTTCCACATTTTCGGGTAAATCCGTACCACTCATGCGAGTGCGAGCCGAAAAATCAAGCCCTTTAGCTTGGTCACGATCAAAAGTAGCGATCGCGCCTAATTGTTCCGCTAATGTAACAATTGATCGCCCTTCTGGAGTTTCATCGAAAATACTGGCGGCAAGGGCAACCGTGGCGACTTCTGCAAGGGTATGCCCATTCACAGGGATAAACTCATCGGCTAATCGATTACCTAGCGTAATTGTGCCAGTTTTGTCGAGAACCAATGTGTTGATATCGCCACAAGCTTCGACTGCGCGTCCTGATGTGGCAATCACATTAAATTGCGCGACTCGATCCATGCCTGCAATGCCGATCGCACTCAGTAAACCGCCGATCGTGGTGGGAATCAGGGCAACTAGGAGCGAAATTAAAATTGCGATCGTTGTCGGTGTATTTACGTAATTAGCGATCGGTGTAATCGTGGCGACCACAATTAGAAATACCTGTGTTAACACCGTTAGTAAAACTGTTAAAGCAATTTCATTCGGCGTTTTGGTGCGTTCTGCTCCCTCAACTAGGGCGATCATCCGATCAATAAACCCTTGTCCAGGGTCAGCCGAAATCCTGATCGTCAATTCATCGGAAACTACGCGAGTACCACCTGTAACTGAACTAGCGATATCTGTTCCTGCTTGCTTGAGGACGGGAGCCGATTCACCTGTAATTGCAGATTCATCGACAGAAGCCAATCCCGCAATCACTTCGCCATCCGCAGGAATCATCTCACCGATCGCCACTTTCACCAAGTCACCACGCCGCAGTTCCGTCGAGCTAGTTGGCTGAATTGTGCCATCAGGCAAAACTTTTCGGGCAATCATATCTGTCTGTGTAGTTCGCAAAGAATCGGCTTGGGCTTTACCACGTCCCTCCGCGATCGCTTCGGCAAAGTTAGCGAATACCACCGTAAAAAAGAGAATTACTGTAATCGAACCATTGAGAAGACGTTCTTGATTGGGATCGGCTTTTACAGTCCCAAATAAATTGGGATCGATAGTAACCAATAGAGTAACAATCGTGCCGACCCAAACCATAAACATGACAGGATTTCGCACGGCGATGCGCGGATTTAGTTTGACGAATGCATCGCGAACTGCCCGTTGATAAATTCCCGCCATTGAGGCTTTGGGCGTATGTCTGCGTGACTCGCGAATTCCGCTAGGCATCGGTTTAGTTGAAGAATTGTTCATAGGATTTAACCACCTCTAGCAATAAGAAAACCTTCAGCAATTGAACCTAGTGCAAGCACAGGAAAGAAAGTTAATGAACCCATAATCAAAATCACTCCAGCCGTAACACTGGTAAATAGAACCGTATCGGTGCGAAGTGTGCCTGTAGTCATCGCGACTGGCTGCTTGCGCGACATTCCATCTGCCAATAACAACAAAGCAGTAATCGGAATAAAACGACCGCCTAATAAACTAACGCAGGTACTGAGGTTCCACCAGAGTCCAGTTGTGGCGGGTTGGCTATCGGCTAAACCTTCAAAGCCAGAACCATTATTTGCTGCCGCCGAGGCATACTCATAGACTACTTGCGACAAACCATGAAATCCTGAATTGCTAATGCCAGCTAATTGATTGGGAAATGCTAAGGCGATCGCACTGGGAATGAGAATAAAAATGGGATGGATTAACAAAATCAAAAAACTAGTTAAAACCACTTCATTCTTTTCAATCTTGCGTCCAAAAAATTCAGGGGTTCGCCCAACCATTAGGCCAGTCACAAATACTGCCAAAATCGAATAGGCAAATAAATAAGCAGTTCCCGTTCCTTGTCCGCCCCAAATGATTTGCAAAAAGAGATTAGATAGAGTAATAAAACCGCCGCTCGGCATCAGGGAATCATGCATCGAGTTAACAGCGCCCGTCATCGTGCCTGTGGTCGTCACCGCAAACAGAGCCGATTGCGCCCAACCAAATCTTATTTCTTTACCTTCTAAGTTGGGACTTTGCGAACCGAGCAAAGAATTCACTAGGGGATTACCTTGATATTCCCCAATTCCCGCAACGATAATAAAAATAACATAGAGAATGAATACCATCCCAAACATTAACCAAGCTTGTTTGCGGCTATTGGCAAAGATTCCATAGCTATGAATTAGTGCTGTGGGGATGGAAATCATCGTCAAAGTTTGAAGCAAATTCGTGAAACCATTGGGATTCTCAAAGGGATGTGCAGAATTAGCACCAAAAAAACCGCCGCCATTTTCGCCAAGTTGCTTGATAATCTCGAAATGGGCGACTGGGCCAAGCGCGATCGCCTGACTAATATTTGGATCTTCTAAAGTTGGTACAATCACTGGTCCCGCTATGGTTTCAGGAACACCTGCGATGATAAAGGCGATCGCGCCAATAATACTTATTGGTAACAGAATACGAGTAATTGATTTGGTTAGATCGACGTAGAAATTACCTAGCGATCGCCCTGTTAAACCGCGAATAAAGGCGATTCCCACCGCCAGCCCTGTAGCTGCGGATGTAAAAAACATGAAACCAAGTCCAAGCGTCTGCGTAGCATAACTAAGCG
>JANMFC010000493.1:0-4949 GCA_031377675.1 Pseudanabaena sp. OTE_70b_metabat_355
CTTCAAACACCATTTGGCGATGTCTTTGGCTTTTTGTTCGATTCGCTCGATCTCTCCGCAAAATTTAAGGTATCCTGCGGCGGTTTTGGCGGTTTTGGTGATGTATTCGGCGATCGCTTCGATTTCTTCACATCCCATGAACACGCGAGCGTATTTGCCCATGATGTATAGCAGTTGGTTGCTTTGTCCTTTGTCTGTCCATCCTTCTTCGATTTGTTTTTCTAGGTCTTCTCGCCATTGGATCGGGCGGCGGTTGTCTTTGGGTGGTTGGTAGTTGGCTTTGGCTTCGCCGATCGCTTGTTTTAGTAGCTCTAGATCTTGATGCTCTTGTGCGGTCAGCCATGTTTCGACAAATTGGCTGAGATCTCGTCCGACGATCTGGAGGTCGTTGTCGAGGAGGTAGCTGCCTGTTTGCAGGGGCAACCGATGTCCGTTATATTCTGATTCGTATTTTTTCGTGTTGGGGAAGGTTTCAATAACTCCTGATGCGATTTCGCAGTTATTTTTTTGCAGGCAGGCTTTGATCGCGCAGGCGATGCCGAAGCTGGGGACTTCTTGCCATAGGGGATAGTAGATGTGTAGTCCTTGGCTGTAGGAACTTTGGACAATCAGGGGTCTGACTAGTCCTATGTCTTCTAAGGATTGCAGGACGGTTTTAAATTTCTCGTGGTTGTTGCTGGGGTGGTAGGGGCTGCCTTTGTCGATATCAAGTAAGGCGTATTCGGTTTGGTTGCCAAATCTTACGCCGATTAGGGTTTCTGGATCTGCCCATTGGTCGTACAAACGCCTTCCTGTGATCGGATAGCGTGTTTCAGTTTTCCATTCGGGTTTGTTCGTCCGATCTACATTTTTGGCGTAGATAAATTTCCACGTATAGGGGAAAAAGCTCGCAAAGGTTTGCGCGGTTAGCTCTGTTGTGGTTAGCGATTTTGCATCTAAGCCTTTGGTAGTAAATTCAAGATCGGCTCTGTCACAAATAAGATCTTTTTGGAGGGTCAAGCTACTTGACCTCCTTTTTGCTTGCCGTTGGCGATCGCTTCCCCGATCTGCCAAGACAAGTCTCGCATTTTTAATTTCATCTGGATTGTCCTGAATGTAAGGGTTGTAGCGTCTTCACTCAGGAAACAGATAGAGTCTTTTTATTTGTCCAGTACTTTGTTTACAAATTTTTAAAAATTTGCAGCAAAATCTATTGCTTATCGCATATCTTGTTGTAAGATATGAGAAAGCTTTGAACAAATTTGGCTCTCAACCAACCTCTGTCCGTTTCCTTTATTTTTAATAACTGCCTTCGGGTAATCAGAAAGCGAGTACTTCCAATACTGGCTTTTTTGATTTTGAAGGGGGAAAAACTAGTTCAGCCTCCTGCATTTACAAAATATCCATACAAGCATACAGCGATCGCATTAGATTTGATCCTTGTGTGCTTGTTTTTTTGAGGAAGTACAAAGCTATCTGTTTTTAAAGGTCAGTTTATTTTCTTGATTAATTAAGATATTTATGGATAAAATGGCTAAAGGTCATATTCCTAGGCAAGCTAATCGACATTCAAGTTGCATAAAAATGGGCGTGAAGCCCTTATGTCAAGGGATACAGCTTGATAGGTCAATGCCGATTAGCTCGATCTTAATTTGTTGGTTTTTTGTCTGCCTTACTTAGAGATATGGGGAAAAGACGAAATTCTTACCTTTGAAAATTTGAAAAAGATTGCCAAGCTGGCTCAAGAATTTTCCGAACAATTTCTTGCCAGTCTCTATGGAATATGGGAAAAGAATTTCTGTGAATAAATCAGCAGTTTTTAATGAGTTGGCAAATAATACAGTTCGAGAAAAGCTAGCTGAGGTCATTTTTATAATTGTAAATAGGTTAAAGATAGACAAAAAAAGGTTAAAAATTTCAACAGTTTTTTAACTTACTATAACTTTGCAAAAAAATAAATACTTTTCTGTTTGAATTCAAGATTGTTTTGTAATTTCAACTATTTTTCGAGAATTTTGGAGGGTAGAACTTCTCATTGCAGTATTTAGCTAGCGTATACTCAGTTTTTCTCTATGGTTTGCATTGAATCAAGTATTGGTTTGGCTTGCCAATAGTTTTGGCTAGTTCTTCAATTGTGTTGAATTTTGACCATGCATTACCGTGTTTGCAGTTTACATAGGTAGCAAAGCGGGTCAGGGTTCCGCTCAGTAGACGCAACAGCATATCAAAGGCTTCATCGGCAATGCGGTGATTGATTGACATGGATTGCATGTTGGCGATCGCGGCGGCTTCGCAGGATAGGATTTGGTGGTTTGCTTTCTGCTCGATTAGCAGATCTGGATGTTGGATTGCTGGTGATGGTAGCGCTGTACAAAAGGTGGGAACCCGAAATGCTCCTTCCATTCTTTCGGCGCTATCTACTGAACCCAATAGAACTTGCCCTGATTCGTAATGATTGCCGCAGTCTAGCCAGAATACGGTTCTATCGTTTTGTAAAACTTTGGATATTTCTGCTCTGGCTTCGGGATTGTCTACGGCTCCAATACAAATTGTCAGGTGTTTCCATCGCGATATTGCCATGTCTGCTCTAAATTCGGCGGAGATTGCGTTGATTTCGATTCCCCATTGCCATCCATATCTTGCCGCGAGGACGGATGCTTTTGGTAAGCCAAGGTCGCTGGGAATAAAGTTTTGACGGGGAATATTCGTTGCTTCTACTCGATCTGGATCGATGAAAGTAACGGATACTTTTTTCCCTGTTTGTTTTTGTAAATAGGCGATGCGTGGCAAGTTCACGGCTAGCCATCCTCCTGTTCCGCCACAGCCGATGAGAATTAGATCGAGTTCGTCATAGGCTGGTAGCAGGATTGGGACGGCTTCGGCAAATGGTAATGGTAGGTTTGACATTACCAATCCTCCTCTAGGCAATCGGTTAATTGCGTGGGTAATTCCAAGATTCCTGTTGTTGCGGTTTCGTAGAAATGTCCGTAAATTCCTACTCGCATTCTGATCTGTGGCTTGGAGAAGATTTCACCGATTACTCCATAGAGCCGAAAGCCTGTCTCATCGCGGTTATCGGTTTCTGAGAAGTGTGCTTTCATTCCATGATGAGAATGGATTTCGATGATCGCTTTGCTGTAGGTGCTATTTGCACTGTTGTCTAATGGCTTGCAGGATTTGGCTGTTTGCTCTTGCTCTGGAATCGCGAGATGCCAATTTCCATTTTCAAAATAGAGGTGAAATACAATCTCTACGGGTTTATTGTTACCATCGCAAGCGATGCATGAGGCTTGGAGCATTTGCTCTACTAGCATTAGGGGGACTGCGGGGTAGGTCATTTGCACGGATGCGGAGATTGCTTTTAGTCCTTTGGCTTTGTAATAGGACACTGGGGCGATCGCTTCTAATCCTTGTCTCTTGGCTCTGACAAATGTGCCGTTGCTGCCATAGACATATTCGTACATTGAGGTTGGCGCGATTTCAGGTAGTTTTTGATTTGTGGCGATGATGTGCTGAATTAGTGGGCTATTGCGGGCGATCGCGGGCAATAGTGGGGTTGTTGTTGCTACGTGTTTTTGAACGTGTTCTAGTAATTTCATCGGTTGATTACCATGTCGATCGCTACCCTTACCGAACTGCCACAGGGGACAAGATCGTTGATGGGGTAACGGTTGGATTTTTGTAGTTGCTTGAGTTTTTCGCGGATGTCTTTGGGATGGGTATGTGATTTGCCATCGACGAGATGATTGTTGAATGGTGCTGTCTCGAACATTTGCCATGCTTTGGCTAGGCGCTCTATTCCTTCGGCGTAGTTGCTGAGGTTATTCTCAACTCCCATGCAGATCCTGCCATCTCCATAGATATTTGGTAATGGCAGGTGGTAAATCGGTGCTTCGGCGGCAAAGGTTTTTTGTTTGGTTGCCCAGATGTAGCAAATATCGCCGCATAACATAAATATGATTCCCATCATGGGTACGGTTAGGGAGATTGGCTCTCTGTCTTCGTTTGAGTTAATGAAGGTAAATGTCCGTTTTGCGGGTGGCATAAACTGCACGTACCATTGTCCTTGACGACAAATTCCCATGCGTTGCACTCCTTTGGGTATCCATCCTGTGTCGATGCGTTCGTGCTGAAAGGCGGCTTTTACGGTGTCGGGGGATAGGAATTTATAGGTTTCTTTTTCTCCTTGTCGATATTGAAAGCAGTAATGTCCTCCTTTTAGAAATAGGAGTTTTGCCTCGGCTTCGATTAATGGATAGCCGTCAGGCTTCAGGGCATCTTGGAGGGGATCTATGGTTAGCATTTGTTTTTCTTTATGCTGCTAGATAGTGGGTTTGTGTTTCGTGGTTTGGTTCTTTGCACTTGTTCCAAAGCCTGACCACTTTGATGCAGTTTGCAGTGTCTCGATCGAGCCAGTCGATGAATTTTCGATAGTTTTGCAGGATCGTTTGGGCTTCTATATATGATTCTCGTAAGGTGTCGATTACTTCTACTGTCCAATCAGCATCGGCAATGTCATTTTCATAGGAGATGTCCAGCCAGAGATTGCCTGTGGACTGGGTTAGCATGTCCAGCGCTGTCGGTAAAAGGGCGATCGTTCCTCTGGCTTTTTTGGTTTCTTGGCTTAGTTTTTGGTAGTTAATGTAGCTGGCGGCTGGTGGCAAGTCTCCCAGTTCGCCCTCTAGGTCATTCCACGTATCGTTTTCTATTCCATGAATCAGGCTCATCAGGAATTTCTCGGTTGCTCCTAGTTCTTCAAAGTTGTCGTAATACCATGCAGTGCCTAGTGGCTCTACGGGTATATATGACAATCGTTCTGAGTTATCTAGCAATAATGGCAATGGGAAAAATTGCTGGTCTATTAAGGTTAGGAATTCTAGTTCTTTCTCACTGTAGGTTTCAAGTCTAGTAGCTTGAGTACTAGCTTTTGATTGTTGATATTCGTCTGGATAGTAATGTTGATACAGTTG
>JANMFC010000501.1:0-5375 GCA_031377675.1 Pseudanabaena sp. OTE_70b_metabat_355
TCCTTACCAGATTTTGCTAGACTCATGGGTGCATAAACTGTATCTAGAAGATTTAATTGGCGTGAAAGATTTGAAGCCAAACCTTTCTCTACTTAGGCTTTTGGTTATTCCAGAGCAAGAAGTAAGTGACTCAGCTAAAGCTATCTTGGACGATTGTGATACTCCAGCAGAGTTTCGGCTAAGGCTGGACTTAGTAGAGGCTATACTAATAAATAAATTTCCACAATTGAGTATCGAGCAGGTAAGACAAATGTTAAATCTTAGAGAAGCCGACAGCACCCAAACACGTTTTTATCAAGAAGTTCTTCAAATTGGACAGCGTAAAGGACGCAAAGCTGGACGAATAATTGGTCGCCAAGAAGGTCGCCAAAAAGGTCGTCAAGAAGGTCGCCAAGAAGGTCGCCAAGAAACAATCGATCTGATGCTACGCCTCCTGAACCGACGTTGTGGGCAACTGCCGATCGCACAACAAGTACAAATAAAATCGCTACCAATTGTCGATATCGAGAATCTCGCTGAGGCTTTGCTAGATTTTAAGGGAATGGAGGATTTGGAGATTTGGTTGCGAGAAAATGTTGTTTAGTTTGTTAAGAAGCCGATCGCCTTTTTAATCTTGACCAAATTTAAATTAAGGGCGATCGCCTGTTGAGTGTGTGGTCAAGATTGATGACGATCGCAACGACAAATAGGGTATCTTTATATACAGTCGAAGGGAGCATCTCACATTGATACTGAGTAATTATACTCAAATTAGTTAAGATAGCCATTGAGTAAAGCTCAAGTCAACTCTGTTATTAATTTTTCCGTCAAGCTTTAACTGCTCCTTCTTTCATCTCTCTCATCGCGGTTCGCACCTGAATCCTTACTCAGCAATTATCATTAGAAGGAATTTGTATGATTGACCCACAATCCGAATTATTAGATAAAATTCGCCAACAGTTTGATAGTAGCCCCTATCCGAGAACTCCTATAGAACAATCTCCTAAAGATAGTTCAAAACAACTATACATTCATAATTTAGTAACCTCTTTTTATTCAAGAGATCAGAGGGTTATAGACACTAAAGACAAAGTGATTTTAGATGCAGGATGTGGCTCTGGCTACAATTCGTTAGTTCTTGCGGAAGCCAACCTTGGGGCAAAACTAATTGGCATTGATATATCGGCAGAGTCGGTTGATTTAGCCGAAAAGAGATTAAAGTACCACGGGTTTGATGATGCAGAATTCTTTGTGGCATCAATTGAAGATTTAGCGTCCTTGGGATACCAATTTGATTATATAAATTGTGATGAATTGTTATATCTTTTTCCTGAACCTGCTAATGCGCTAAAGTCTATGCAAGCGGTGTTAAAACCAGATGGTATAATTCGCGCAAATTTGCATAGTTCCATTCAGCGGACGAATTATTTTCGCGCTCAAAAAATGTTTGGGATGATGGGATTGATGGATGAAAACCCCGAAGATTTAGAGGTGGGGATCGTTGTTGAGACAATGCAGGCTTTAAAAGACAATGTTTTGCTCAAGGCTCAAACTTGGAGTTCCGATTATGAGATCAAAGACAATAAAGAACTTATGGAACGGATCTTGATGAATTACCTATTCCAAGGGGATAAAGGCTACACGATCGCCGATATGTTTGCTTTTTTGGAGTTAGCTGATTTAAGACTTATTAGTATGGTAAATTGGCGCGAATGGAACTTTAAGAATTTATTCAAAGAAGCAGATAAACTACCTGTATTTTTGCAGATGAGTCTCCCAGATTTATCGATGGAAGATCGTCTGCAAATGTATGAATTACTCAATCCAGTTCATCGGTTATTAGACTTTTGGTGTTGTCATTCTGCTCAATCTTCACATTTTGTCCCTTTCAGTCAATGGAGTGATACGGATTGGTGGAATGCCAAAGTTTATCTACATCCTCAATTGAATAATGCTAAATTTAAAGCGGATTTAGTCAAAAATATCGGAGATTGTGCAGTTCTTCGTCTTAATGACTATCTATCAACACATGACCAAATTGTGACTGTTGATAGCACAATGGCTACTTGTCTATTGCCTTTATTAGATGCACCACAGACTGTGAGTTCTTTGGTAGAACGTTGGAAACTATATCGACCTGTAGATCCAGTAACTTTGCAGTCGATAGATCCACAAAAAGCTTTGGAACTGGTAAAGAATGCATTAAAGTCTCTAGAAAATCTGGATTATCTCATGATAGAAATTCAAAATTGAGAAAGATTATTTAGTGGCTATTACATTAAGACTAATAGGATTACCAAATACTTGCAGAGTGCTACAATCGTTAAACAGATTAAATTCGGTAACTTTCTGCCATTCCTTAAAGCCAGCATCCGATAGATATAGACCTAGAATGTCAAAATCTAATCCGACCTTGTGAACATCATACTGATTAGTTTGTCCACCAAATATCATTCGCATAATCTGAAAGCGGGTTTGAGTGTCTATATCAGGACGAGAATAGAGCCAGCATAAAGTTCTGAGATCGGGAACACTAATTAATAATTGTCCACCTTGCTTTAGAACACGATGCCATTCTGTCAAAGTAAAAGCTAATTCATAGTTGAGTGCGTAGTAAAAATGCTCAAGCACATGACTTGTATAGATGGTTTCAACTGATTCATCTTCAAATTGACTTAAATCAGAAGCATCACCAATGTAGTCAACTTCGGGTCGTTGCTCAATATCAAATATTTTCCAATCAGGACGTGTTTCCTTACCGCCGATATGTAATTTCATATTTATTTTTTAAAGATTTTTCTGAATATAAGATTGCCACATTTGCTTGTAAGCACTTTCCATCTCACGGGCAAATCTTTCGCCGTTCCATAGTGGCGAGGTTTGGCGAGATGATTTCATCCGAGTAGAAACATCTTGACGCAAAGCTGCATTCTTGCCAAGACGAATACCCCATTCTACATATTCAGCATCATTCCAAGCAATACCCTCAGAGATACCAGCATTAACCATCATCGTGTAACTATTTCGCGCTGCAAACTGTTCACCAACTTTCGTTACGATCGGGATACACATCCATAAAGTTTCAAGAGTTGTTGTTGCACCATTATAGGGATAGGTATCAAGTACGATATCAGAGATCGCTAAGTTAGCCCGATGGATAGCCTGTGTTGCAGTTATGTCCAAGAAACGTAGGAGATCGGGATCTACGCCCTCGGCGATCGCCGCTTGCACAAATAAGTCTTTGATTGATTCTTGATCGCCTATCCCTTTGATTAGAAAATAACTATTGGGAACAGCCTTGATAATTTGCATTTGCAAACGCATAGTATCAGGATGTCGTTTGTAGCCACGCTGGGCGCTGAGATAAACTACTGCGTCGGCGGGTATATCTAATTGATCGCGTCGTAGGGTTGGCACATCCACCTCAAAACCATCGACAGCAATGTAGGTATGCGGTAGCCGCCAGATTTTTTCGGCATAATAGGCTTGGGCTGAGTCTGGCAAAACATAAGGATCGGCGATGAAGTAATCAATTGCGGGAATACCAGAAGCATCAGAACCTAACCAAGTGACTTGAATCGGTGCAGGTTTGAGAGCCATAACTGCACAAGTGATATCTAAGGTAATACTGTCTAGATCGATCAGGATATCAATTTGATCTTGATAAATTTTAGCAGCCATATCCGCGAATTTATCAGAGCCATCGACACCTGCTCGATAAACATAATCCATTTGACTCTCATACCATGACTGTAAATCATCGGGGTATTGACGATAGAGTTGGAAGTACCCATAGATCTCAAATTGTTCGCGATCGTGATAACGAATTAGCCAACGGGCTAGAGATCCGACAGAATGCGTGTTCATGCCGCAGGAAATGTAACCGATCTTGAGTTTTTTAGAACTTGTGAGATCGCGTTGACTAAATTTTTGGATCTGTGTAGATAGGTCAACTTTTGTATTGAGTTGGCAGAGTTGAGCAATTTGATTTTGTAATGAGCGAGTGTGTCTTGGCTGATCGCTGATGTAGGAAGCAAAGTAGTTAGCGGTGTAAAGGCGATTGACTGTTATCTGCGCTAGTTGAGGGGGATTTTCAGCGATTAGTGATGAGAGGATGGTTTCTTGAGTTGCAAATACAGATAGAACTTCTTGCCAATTGCTGCCTTTATCTAATAAGGCTCGTAACGTTAGAGAGTTGGCATAAAATTTATTGATCGCTAAGCCTTGCGATAACTGATCGCATAATCTGGCGATTTCTAGCGCTTGATTGTAATCACCAATCTTGAGATAAATTCCCGCGAGATGTTCTAATACTTCTCGATGTTGTGGTGATAGCTGCAAACACAACTTTAATAAACTTATCGCTAGATCCTGCCTTTGTTTAAGGTAAGCCATTTGCATGGCTGTCTCAATTAGCTGATAAACAAACAAGTTAGGTTCTTTGACAAAGGGAAGACAAGCTTCTGTAAATTCAATTAATAGAGGATATGGTGAATATTTAGTTAGACTTGTGAATAGCTGCCATAGTAGATCCTGATTGAATTCACTTTGGTTTTCTGAGATATGCTCTTCAGTCAGGTTTTCTATTAACTCAATGAAAACAGCATTTTCAGCATCAAGGGTTTGGAGTTGGATGGATAGTGTAACTAGAGTTAAGGAGTTATTAAGGTTGTGGGGAGCAATCTCATGGATATGTTGGCAGATTAGCCATGCAGTCTCATAGTCAGCATTAGCCCTTTGTCTTTGAGCTTCTATATATAAAATTTCAACTAATTCTGATGTCCAAATATCTATTTGCTCATGGGATACTTGGTCGGTGATGCAAGCCATCCAAGTAAACTGAGCTTCGGTCTCTTGTCCTTGCAAAAGCTGAATTAATCCTAGATAGAAGTAATGCGTAATAATTTGTGGCTCATCGCTGATGAGCTGCTCATAGATACTCAGAGCTTGAGTATAATCTTTTTGGAGTAGGTAGTTATAAGCTTGTGGTTGCCATTGACGCATAGTTGTATCGAGTTAAAACAAACAAAAAAATGATAGAAAACAAAAAATGATAGACTGCCATCAGCTAGTCTATCATTTTTTATTCCGTCAGTTTGGTGTAGATGGAATCGGCTAACTATTTACCAACTGGAGTCGTTTTAGCAGTACATGATGGCAACTTGAACTTACCATCAGCTTTAGCCACGGAGGAAACACCAGCTGTAGCGGCAATCACGCCACCGATACCAGCCGCGTCAGTTTCACAAACAATACTGGGGCTGACCTTTTGCAATTGGTCATCGTCAAGAGCATCAACGCGCCCAGAATAGGCTTTTGTGGATGTTTTTCTACTAGCCGCTGAATTAGGCACAGTATCTGCTGCTCCTGCTGAGGTATAGGTGTAATCCTCAGTT
>JANMFC010000518.1:0-5076 GCA_031377675.1 Pseudanabaena sp. OTE_70b_metabat_355
GGCGGCGCAAAGCGCCGCCACTCTCTCTTTGGTTTTATTTCGTTTTGATTTTTATGAAGCCAAGGTACTTAGAGATCGGTTTCTGTCATAATTAGCGTTCATACTTAATACACTTTGCTTAATTATTTACCTTTAACAAAATCAATAACATGGGTACAGCCGCCTTTATTCAAGATCAAGCCGAATTTGAGACTCTTCGCAAAAATACATCACTGCTAGTTGTAGATTGCACCGCGACTTGGTGTGGACCTTGCAAAGTGATTGCTCCCTTTATTGACCAGTTGGCTGAAGAATATGGCAATCGCGCTAAGATCATGAAACTAGACATTGATGCTCATAAAGCTTTGGGTAAAGAATTGGGACTAAAAAGTATTCCTGCTGTGATCTTTTTTAACGGCGGTGAAGTTGCCGAGATGATGGTTGGCGTGAAAACCTACGCAGACTACAGCAGTACTATAGAAAAATATCTTCCCGAATCTATAGACAGCTAGAGATAGTCGCTGTTCATTTAATTATCGCATCAAATCCCCTATTCAAAACTCATTATGTTAAGTTCAACCAGAGAACTTCTAGAAACGGCAAGCCGCAATGCCTATGCGATCGGCGCGTTTAATGTCTACAACTTAGAAGGTGTAAAAGCGGTAGTAAATGCTGCCGAGATTAGTCGTAGTCCTGCGATGTTGCAGTTACATCCTAGCGCTCTCAAATATGGCAAACTACCTTTAGTGAAAATGTGCATCGAAGCCGCCAAGTCGGCGAATGTCCCCATCTCTATTCACCTCGATCATAGTACTTCTGCGGCCGATATTCGCTTAGCTTTGGATGCAGGAATTCGCTCAATTATGGCAGATGGTTCACCAATGTCCTATGAACAGAACTTAGAATTTACCAAGGATATGACTACTCTCTCGCACAAGTTCCATGCTGTGGTCGAAGCCGAAATTGGTCGAATTAGCGGAACTGAAGATGGGTTAACGATCGCTGAGAAAGAAGCAAAAATGACCGATCCAATTCAAGCCCTTGAATTTGTGCAGCAAACTAAAGTTGATTCGATCGCGGTAACGATCGGGAATGTACATGGTGAATATAAAAGCCCACCCCGTCTCGATTTTGCTCGCCTCGAAAAAATTCGCAGTCTCATTAATATCCCCTTAGTTTTGCATGGTGCATCGGGCTTGCCTGCGGAAATGATCCAGCGATCGATTCAATTGGGAGTCTGTAAATTTAATGTAAATACAGAAGTCCGTCAAGCCTATATGCAAGCACTGAAATTAGAAATCTGTGGTGATAGTCCCAAGGATTTATTGGAGATTGCTGGCGAAGCGATCGCCGCGATGCAAGAGGTGATTGTGGAGAAGCTGAATCTGTTTGGCTCGATCGGAAAAGCACATTTGCATGAAACTCCCTATGCCTCAATGTTGACAAGTCAAGCACATAATCAAAATGCTTTGTAACAATGTTCTGTAAACTGCGCTAAACAAAATGGAGCAAATTAATTGTCAAACTCATCTACCAGTAGTGGAAACGTTCCATTCTGTACAGGGCGAAGGGACTTGGATGGGAACAAATGCCTTCTTTATTCGTTTAGCAGGTTGTGATGTCGGTTGTCCTTGGTGTGACACCAAAATTTCTTGGAATGTCAAAAAACATCCCAAAATTGCGATCGCCGATCTAATTAGTGAAGCTGTAAATGCAAATCCTGCGATCGTGGTAATTACAGGCGGTGAGCCATTAATGCATGATCTGACTGAATTAACTAGTCAACTAAAAATGCAAGGATTGCGATCGCATTTAGAGACATCAGGTTCCTATCCGTTTAGCGGTAATTTCGATTGGGTGACTTTTTCGCCAAAACAATTTAAACATCCCCATGAAAGTATTTACGAAAAAGTAAGCGAACTAAAAGTGGTGGTAAGCAATCCATCGGATTTAATTTTTGCGGAACAGAATGCAGCGCGAATTTTGCCTAGCATAGTCAAATACTTACAGCCAGAGTGGACAACTGCTAGTAGTAAAGACTTGGTGATCGAATATGTGTTAGCCCACAGAGACTGGCGCGTGAGTGTACAAACCCATAAATTATTAAAAGTTAGGTAAGGACAAATAATTCAAACACAAGAAAACTTTTGTAATATTTATGAGTTTAGTGACAAAATAAATGCGCGATCGCTACTCTCATATTTTGACACAGGCGATCGCTGCTAACTGGCGACTAAAGATAAAGGTCAAATTTTTGATGAGTCAGGACTTTCTGCTTCTATCATTTTGACTGTTGCTAACTCTGCCTCCAATTGTTCGATGCTTGGTAAGAGGTTCTGCAAAGATTCTGGTAACTCGTGCTTATATTGAGAAACTGCAATGGGTTTGTTCACATCTCGCAGCGCGTATTCCGCAACTGTTTGATTTCGTGACTTGCACAAGATGATGCCAATCGTCGGTTTATCGTCAGAATGTCGCAGCAAATCATCGACTACGGACACATAAAAGCTCATTTTGCCTGAATATTCAGGTTTAAAATCTGTCGTCTTTAGGTCAATGACAATGTAGCAACGCAATTTCAGATGGTAAAACAAGAGGTCAATATAAAAATCATCGCCGCCTACTTCCAAATGATACTGACTACCAACAAAAGCAAATCCTGTCCCAAGTTCCAATAAAAAATTACGAATACGCCCAAGTAAGGCTTTCTCTAGATCTCGCTCTTGTGCATTTTGCGCCAAAGTTAAAAAATCAAATGTGTAGGGATCTTTAATCAGTTGTTGGGCTAAATCGGATTGTGGCTGGGGCAAGGTTAAATCAAAATTGGTAATTGCTTTGCCCTGACGCTGATAGAGTTTTGTCTCGATCTGGTGTTCTAATACAGCGCGACTCCAACCATTAGCGATCGCCTGTTGAGCATACCAAAGCCTTTCTTTGTAAGCAGTTGCTTTGTCCAACAGCCGTACATTGTGTCCCCAAGGAATTTGTGCAACAACCTGTTGCACTATTTGTTCGTCTGTCCAAGCCTCGGCAAATGCTCGCATATATTTTAGGTTGCGAGACGAAAAGCCGTTCATTTCGGGAAATTCTTGTTTGAGGTCTTTGGCTAGGCGATCGATTACCTTGGTTCCCCAGCCTTCTTGCCCCTGTTGATGCAAAATTTCGCGCCCGATTTGCCAATAGAGTAATACCAATTCTCGGTTTACGGCTAAGGCGGCTTTGATTTGTGCTGAACGGATGCGATTTTTTAGATCTCGCAATAGTTGCTCGTAGTCTGCGGGGACAATTTGATTAGACATAAGTTTGAGGATGGAATATTGCAGGGGCGATCGCTACTCTCATATTTTGCCATCTAGCGATCGCTGTTAACTGGCGGCTAATGATAAAGGTTGTATTACCGACAAGTCAATGCTTTCTGATGGTTGGGGATAATACAAAAATCGCACTAGCCCAAAAAATTGCGCTATCCTAAATAAAGTTTCTTAGAAAGCTACGAGGTGAGAAATGATTACCCAATCAATAGTGCAGCCATCGTCACTAATACCTATAGGGATGAATATTGTGCCTTTAGGTAATGTCTTTCTATTTCATCTCACGGATGATTTGCAAGATCGCCTAGAAAACCTTCTAGATCGCAAGAAAGCAGATGCCCTCACTCATGAGCAAATCGCTGAACTTGAAGGTATTACGGAACTATCTCGCATTTTTACTCTTATCAATGCCCAAATTGCTGAAAAAGCCGCATGGTGTCCCCTCAAGCCAGAAAATTTGTCCGAGAACGCGCCCGAAGTCTCCGTGAATACTGCCATTCACCAGAATATTTAAATAGCGATCGCTTTACAATGGAACATCTTCTACCACAGTCTTTAGGTGGCACGGATGATGTGGATAATCTTGCACGTGCTTGTTCTCGATGCAATAGTCGCCGCTACAATTTCATGACTGGTATCGATCCTGAGACAAAAATAGAAGTAACTCTTTTTAACCCACGTCAACAGAATTGGTCAGAGCATTATGTTTGGTCGGTTGATAGATTACAGATTGTTGGCAAAACCGCAATTGGTCGGGCTACTTGCCACAGATTAGATCTCAATGACAGATTTATCATCCGAGCGAGAGCATTATGGCTCAGGGATGGTTGGCATCCTCCCGATGGCGATCTTTCCAAAAAATTTTCACTTATTTGGATTTATTGAGTTAATTCCCTTCTGTAAGACTTTTAACATATAGCCGAAAGATCTTTCTTCATCGTAATCGAACTTTTTAACCATTTTCTCCAATAATTTATTTAGCTCAATCAGAGTTTTGTCTTGCAACATTCTACAAATATCTTGTCCGAGCAGATAGATGTTTGCATCAGAAAAATCCACGTCTCCACTAGAAAGCTCTTCTACTAATTCATTGTAAACGCGATCGTCATCTTCATACTTCGATAAAATAAATTCAATATCTTCTAAATCTTTGTTGGTACTTTCTCTGCGATCGCCCCAAGCAAAAATCTTGAGGACTACAAAAGATGGAATATCAATTACTTGGATTTTCAAATCATCAATATTATTAGTTACGGCATGAGAGAGCGCTTCATCAAAGCCCAAAACACTCATGGGATTGCCACTATCAGCCCAAATAATTTCTTGGTCGGGTTCACCAATTGCGCCAAAAGGTACGATATCAACATCAATAGCGGTTTCAATATGTCTGAATCTATGAGCTATTTCTGTAGATTGAAAGATTTGAGGATTGCCATTTATTAAGGCTTCACCTAGTTTTTGATAAGTTTCCCAGCTATCTATAGATATAGCTACATCCCAGTCTTTTGTGCCTCTCCCTGCTCCAAATTTTTGATCAAATATAATTAACCTAGCTCCCGCACCAACTAAAATCATTGGTAAATCAAGTGTTTTGACGATATCTTTTAGATCGGCTAAAACCTGTTTCTCTCTAGAATCAATCATTATCTTTGCTCTATTTCCTCAATATATTTATCGAAAATAAGTTGAGCTGTTTCTTTTAACCGACTATCACCAGTACGAACTAGCTCAGCACGAATCAATAATGGATTGATAATGTTCTTTGCTATTTCTCCATATTCATATT
>JANMFC010000028.1:0-9482 GCA_031377675.1 Pseudanabaena sp. OTE_70b_metabat_355
CCATCTATATCATATAATTCTCTAAACATGTATATTTTTTAAATTTTTTTTCTTTATTTGTTTTTAAATTTAATTTTGGTGGGCGTATACGCCGGCCACCTCTATTTCTTGATACCTCCGCCTAGACAACTACAAAATTCACCAACTTACCAACAACCGCAATTACCTTCTTAATCTCCTTACCTTCGAGATACTTTTGCGCTGCTTCCGAACTGCGAGCATATTCTTCTAAGGCTTGCTTGTCATTACTAGCGATCGCTGGTACTTGGAGACTGCCGCGCACTTTGCCATTGATTTGAATGACGAGGGTAATCTCATCAACGATCAGCGCATCAGGATCATGGGTGAGCCAAGGCTGTAAATGGATCGAGTCTGAGTGACCAATTACAGCCCAAAGTTCTTCGGCAATGTGCGGCGCAAACGGAGCCAGCAAAGTTAAGAGGGTCTCGATACCTTCTAAGAAAGTAGTAGAAGATTTATCTTCCACATCTTGCAAAGCGTTACTCAACTTCATCATTTCTGAAATCGCAGTATTTAGTTGATAGCCACCGTCGAAATCTTCAGAGACTTCCTTAATCGCGATGTGAATAGCTCGGCGCAAATTCTTGTCAATTTTTTTCGAGATTCCATTTTGCTTAGTTTCCGCAAAACTAGACACCAAGCGCCACACTCGATTTAAGAAGCGCTGCTGACCTTCAACATCAGCATCTTCCCATTCTAAATCTTTTTCAGGCGGGGCTTTAAACAGAGTGAACATCCGCAAAGTGTCGGCTCCATATTTTGCGATCGCCTCCACAGGTGATATCCCATTACCCTTAGATTTGGACATCGTGGCATAGAGTACTTGCAAAGGTTCTCCTGTGTTCGGATCTTTAGGATTTTTGGAATCGACTAAAGATGAAGGAACCCATTTATCCTTGCCACTTTTGTTAGGATTCATGTAGGTCAATCCCTGCACCATGCCCTGAGTGAGTAATCGCGTAAAGGGTTCATCGAAATCAAGTAAGCCGCGATCGCGCAAAACCTTAGTCATAAACCGCGAATAGAGCAGATGTAAAATCGCGTGTTCGACACCACCGACATATTGATCAACGGGTAGCCAATTATTGATAGCAGGGCGATCGCCTATTTCTTGATCATTCTTAGCGTCAGCAAACCGCAAGAAATACCAAGAGGAATCAATAAATGTATCCATCGTATCGGTTTCGCGCTTAGCAGGCGTGCTGCATTTAGGACAATCCACATTTACCCAAGCATCCAACTGTTTCAAAGGTGAAGCACCTCTTCCTGTGAGTTCCACATTTTCGGGAAGCTGCACAGGCAAATGCTCATGGGGAACTGGAACGATGCCACAACTGGGACAATGGATGACGGGAATGGGACAGCCCCAATATCTTTGGCGGGAAATTAACCAATCACGCAAGCGATAGGTTATTTTGGCAGTCCCCCATTGATTCGATTCTGCGAGTTCAATGATTTTGGTTTTCGCAGTTATAGAATCTAAACCATCAAATTCGCCAGAATTGACCATGATTCCTGATTCGGTGTAAGCGGATTCCCTCACCCCCTGCCCCTCTCCCTCTGGGAGAGGGGAGCCAGAAGGGGAGTTAGAGAGGATTACGGTTTGAATAGGAAGGTTGTACTGTTTGGCAAAGGCGAAATCGCGGACATCGTGGGCAGGAACGCCCATGACTGCGCCTGTGCCATATTCAAACAAAACATAATCGGCAATCCAGATTGGAACTTCTTTGCCTGTAAATGGATTAACCACACTTGCGCCGATCGCTACGCCACGTTTGGGGCGATCATCGGAAGTGCGATCAATTTCGCTCAAGTTTTTGACTTCTTGGATAAATGCTTCAACAGCTTCTTTTTGAGTAGCCGTGGTTAAAGTCTCGACTAAGGGATGCTCTGGAGCAAGCACAACATAACTCACACCGTAAACAGTATCAGGGCGGGTGGTGAAGACTGTGATTTTTTCACTGTCCACCTGTAGGGGCAATTCATGAATTGCCCCTACAGGGTTTTTCACGATCGCAAAACTTAGCTCTGCGCCTGTGGATTTGCCGATCCAGTTGGCTTGCATGATCTTGACATTAGATGGCCATTCATCGAGCTTATCCAAATCTTGCAAAAGCTGTTCGGCATAGTCGGTAATTTTGAAAAACCATTGACGCAATTTGCGCTTCTCGACGATCGCCCCTGATCGCCAAGATCTACCCTCATTATCCACCTGCTCATTGGCAATTACGGTTTGATCAATCGGGTCCCAGTTCACCTTTGCTTCTTTTTGATAAGCCAAACCCGCTTCCAAAAATTGCAAAAATATCCATTGCGTCCATTTATAATAATCAGGTGAACAGGTTGCTAATTCACGATCCCAGTCGTAGGACAAGCCCACTTGCTGAAGCTGCGATCGCATATTTTCGATATTTGCATAAGTCCATTTGGCAGGATGGGTATTGCGATCAATCGCGGCATTTTCCGCAGGCAAGCCAAAAGCATCCCAACCCATTGGGTGCAGCACTTGATAGCCCTGCATTCGTTTGTAACGAGCAATGACATCGGTGATTGTGTAATTGCGGACATGACCCATGTGCAGATCGCCCGATGGGTATGGAAACATTGACAGTGCATAGAATTTCTTTTTGTCTGCACTAATTGCATCGTTGCTTACTTTGTCAAGTTGTTTCTCTGCCCAAACTTGTTGCCATTTGGGTTCGATCTGCTGGGGATTATATCTGATGTCCATTACTTGTCAATATACGAAAATATACGGATGTGAAATCAAGCGATCTAGGCGATCGCTAATCTCGAATCTTAATAATACTAAACATTTGCCATGAAAGCTCTAATCAGTCAAAGCGATCACTAAGGTGACAATAGATTAAGCAGTGAGATATAGACTATCTTGGGTTGCTCTCAATTAAAAACAAGATATAATTTTGGAAATTATTAAGATATTCCTGATCGCCTAATGACCAAGCCAAATGCTAGAGCTAAAAAGACTCAAGTTATTGAGGTGTTAAAGCGCGACTATTTCCCGATGATTCCTATGCTTCTGAGTAATCGGAGAAAAAACTGGTCAGCGGCTGACCATGAGACAAATCGGTTGAGCCGCTCGCTTGCTGCATTTGCGATCGCTAATTTGGCGGATGTCACTCCTGCTCAGGGTGCTAACTCAATTATCAATGGGGAAAATGATAATGGGATTGATGCAATTTGTTTTGATCGCAGTCAGAAATTGCTTTGGGTAGTACAGGCTAAGGCAGGTAAGTACCCACCTAATATGGGCGATAACAAAAAGTTTTGCGATGGAATTCGAGATTTAATCGAGAGACGTTTTGATAAGTTTAATCAAGGTTTTGCGCGATTGCAGCAAGATGTGGAGGTTGCTTTAGATATCAATGGATTGAAAATAGTTGGTTGTAATGTCTATCTAGAAGGCGATCTTGGTTCTCATGTCGTTAATGATCTCAACCAGTTAGCGGAAGAATTAAATAGATTTTATCCACGCTTTGAATGGCGAGATCTGAATATTGAGCAGACACATAGTTGGTTGACCGCGAAACAAGCGATCGCACCTGTTGATGTGGAATTAACGCTCGAAAATTGGCATTTTTTGGAACAACCACGCAAGGCTTTTTATGGATTGGTGAAGGCTTCGGATCTTGCGGTACTTTATCAACAGCATGACAAACGACTGTTTGAGAAGAATATTCGGTACTATTTGGGAACTGAGAATGTTAATTCAGCGATCGCGGAAACTGTAAGAGAACAGCCTTCGGAATTGTTTTATTTGAATAATGGTTTAACGATCACTTGCTCAAGGGTTGATTTGCCATCGGGTCATAATCAGAAGTCAACAAAATTTACTTTGCAAGGTTTTTCGGTGGTGAATGGGGCGCAGACGGTGGGGGCGATCGCTTCGGTTTATAGCGCTAATAGTGCGATCGCGGATGACGCTAAGTTATTGGTGACGATCATTGAAGTGGGGACGACGACTGATGGCATTGGGGTAAAAATTACTGGGGCAAGAAACACCCAAAATGCGGTACGGGATGTGTATTTTGCTGCGCTAGATCCAAATCAGGAGCGATTGCGTCAGGAATGTATGGTGTCGGGTGTGGTGTATCGCTATCGACCATCGGCGGATCGGGGACAAGATGATATTACGATTGAACAGGCGGCGATTGCTTTGGCTTGTTTTAGTGGTGATACAAATATAGTGGTGGCGGCAAAGAGTAGCAGCGGTCAACTTTATGAAAAGAACAAACCTTATTACAAAGCGTTGTTTACCGAAAATCTTTCAGGGATTACGCTTTGTCGATATGTGCGGATATTTACATATTTAGATGGAATTTTTGCGGCTTCGGAGAGGGCAGCGACGGGTAGACAAAAGATGTTTTATCGACATGGAAGATTCTTTATTTTGGATATTCTCTCAAGGCGAAATAAGGGTTTGCTCAATAAGTCAGAGATTGATTTGTCGGATGTTGATAAATCTGAGCTTTCAAGGATTGGGTTAGAGCTTGCAGAGTTTATTTACGCTCATGCAGAATCTCAATTTGCTAGTGACAACAAAAATTATCTTTCAATTTTTAAGAATTTAACAGATGTTAATCCTTTAATGAGTTCAGTGATGACGAATTTAAATATAAGGGTAACTCTTTTACAGGAATCCACATTACAGGTAACTATAACAAGCACAGTAGAAAATGAAGATACTTAGCATAAAAGACTTTACACATTTATAGTTTAAATTTTGAGATTGGAATTTATTATGCTTAAAAAGCAGAGATTGGAACTTACTTGGATTGGGAAGGATGTGCGTCCGCAGTTGGAGCCGCGTATTTTGTTGGAAGATCCTGAGAAATCTTGCACGGCAGAGCATCGGGTGAGTGATGATGATATTTTTGATAATCGCTTGATTTTTGGGGATAATTTGTTGGCGCTCAAGGCTTTGGAGTCTGAGTTTGCAGGAAAGGTCAAATGTATTTTTATCGATCCGCCTTACAATACTGGTAGCGCTTTTACTCATTATGACGATGGTTTAGAACATTCTGTTTGGCTATCGTTGATAAGAGACAGATTAGAAATTATTCGTAATTTATTATCTAATGATGGTTCCTTATGGATCACGATTGATGATAAAGAGATGCATTACTTGAAAATAATATGTGATGAAGTATTTGGAAGAATTAACTATAAAACAACAATAACTTGGCAAAGGAAATATAGTGTCAGTAATAACTATCAAGGCATTGCCAGCATTTGTGATTTCATTCTTGTATATTCAAAAAGTGACCAATTTCAAAATAACCTACTACAAAGAGATGAAGAGTCTGTAGCTCGTTATAGCAATCCAGACAATGATCCGCGTGGTTCATGGAAAGCAGTTGATTACTGGAATCAAGCAACACCAGACAAACGTCCCAATCTCTGCTATGACATCATTAATCCAAATACAGGAGTTACAGTAAAAAATACTAAGAAAGCTTGGAAATACGATCCGAATACGCATCGTCGTCACTTGGAAGAGAATCGTATTTGGTGGGGGCGAGATGGATTAAATACTGTTCCTGCATTAAAGTTATTTCTTTCCGAAGTTCGTGATGGTATGACCCCTCATAACTGGTGGACTCATGAAGCTGTTGGACATACTGACGAAGCAAAAAAAGAAATGATTGCTCTATATGGTTTTAGTGATGTTTTTGATACGCCTAAACCAGAGAGATTAATTAAGCGAATTCTTGAACTTGCCACTAATCCCAACGATCTCGTTCTCGATTCATTCGCAGGATCAGGCACAACAGGCGCAGTCGCGCACAAAATGGGAAGACGTTGGATCATGATTGAACTGGGCGAACATTGCCATACCCATATCATTCCCCGAATCCAAAAAGTGATCAATGGCGAAGACCAAGGCGGGATTAGCAAAACCGTTAACTGGAAAGGCGGCGGCGGATTTCGGTACTATAGCCTTGCGCCATCATTGCTAGAAAAAGACAAATGGGATAACTGGGTAATCAACAAAACCTATAACCCCGCTATGCTTGCCGAAGCCCTTTGTAAAATCGAAGGATTCAAATATGCACCCTCAGACACCTTCTATTGGCAACATGGCTACTCCACCGAACGCGACTTTATCTACGTCACCACCCAAAACCTCAGCCATGAGCAACTCGCTAAACTATCTGACGAAGTTGGAGAAGAACGTAGTCTATTAGTCCTCTGTACCGCCTTTCGTGGTAAATCCGAAGACTTCCCTAACCTTACCGTCAAGAAAATCCCCAAACAAATTCTCTCACGCTGTGAATGGGGACATGACGACTACAGCCTCAAAATTGAGAATCTTCCAAAAGCACCGCCAAAACTTGGACAAATGGAGCTAGGACTATGAAAAGATCCCCCCAGCCCCCCCTTAAAAGGGGGGAGAAAAAAATATTATATTCTTCCCCCTTTTTAAGGGGGATTGAGAGGGATCTAAACCTTAAAACGAAGACAAAAAATATTCAAGATCGCACCTACTCCCAATAAGCTACGCAGTGCGTAGCCTATCTTAAATAAATCTATAAAGGCAAGAAATTCTTATGAATCACCAAGTTAACAATATCGCCAATCGCCTCAGCCTGCGCCATCCCCAAAAGCGATCGCTCGAAATCCTCGATCGCATTTGTCAACTCTTGCCCATTAATGGACGGATAGATCTAAAGACAAGTTTAGCCGCAATTAGAGCCGAATTTCCCAACGTTACCGACTTCGAGCGGGAATTTCCATCTCTCTGCTTTGCCCTCGCCACAGGTGTCGGCAAAACGCGACTCATGGGCGCATTCATCAGCTATTTACACCTAGAGCATGGCATCAAAAACTTCTTTGTCCTTGCCCCAAACCTCACCATTTACAAAAAACTAATTGCCGACTTCACACCCAACACACCCAAATATGTATTTACAGGCATTTCTGAATTTGCGATCCAATCTCCTGAAATCATTACTGGAGATAATTACAACGATTCATCTGTCATCACTAATTTTACCAATTGCAAAATCAACATTTTTAACATCTCAAAAATCAACTCTGAAGTAAGGGGTGGTAAAAACCCTAAGATCAGGAGCCTATCGGAACATATTGGTGAAAGCTATTTCGATTATTTATCCCAACTAAAAGACCTCGTAATCTTAATGGATGAATCACACCGTTATCGAGCCTCCGCAGGGGTTCGCGCCATTAACGAATTGAAACCATTGCTAGGCTTAGAAGTTACGGCTACACCTTCTATAGAGACTGGCAAAAAGCCGATAGACTTTAGAAATGTTATCTATCACTATCGATTAGCAAGTGCTATTGAGGATGGATTTGTCAAAGATCCCGCAGTTGTTAGCCGTACTGACTTTGCCCCCAATCTGATGTCACTTGATGAGATAGAACGCATCAAATTAGAAGATGGTATTTTTTACCATGAAAAAATTAAAGCCGAATTAGAAACCTATGCCATTCAAACAGGCAAGAAAATTGTTAAGCCCTTTATGCTCATCATTGCTCGTGATACTAACCACGCATCAGATTTAATCCAACTAATTCAATCTGATGAATTTTCTGAAGGTGCATACAAACATAAAGTCATTCAAGTTGATTCCAGCAAGACAGGCGCACAAGAAGATGAAATGGTCGAGCGATTGCTCAAGGTTGAAGATGCCGATGAACCCACCGAAATCGTGATCCATGTCAATATGCTCAAAGAAGGCTGGGATGTCACCAATCTCTATACGATCGTGCCATTGAGAGCCGCAAATTCTAAAATCCTGATCGAACAATCGATCGGGCGCGGCTTACGTTTACCCTACGGAATGCGTACAGGTGTGGAAATAGTTGATCGCCTGAATATCATCTGTCATGACAAATTCCAAGAAATCGTTAAGGAAGCCCAGAAACCCGAATCTCAAATTCGCCTCAAACAAATCCTCATCACCGATGAAGACCGCCAACAAAAAACACAAACCATAATTTCGCGATCGCAACTCTCCCAAGTCCTAGGACTACACCCCGCATCATCCATTTTACCTACTCCACTTGAAGTTTTACCCACAGATTTATCCGCGACCGAACTACAAACTATTCAGCCACCCCTATTCACCACGCCCCTAGAACAAAAAATCGCCCAAATCGCCTATCAAGCCATTTGCAATCTTGAAAGCCAACCCGAAAAAGTCCCCACCACCGCACATCTCTCGATTCCCAAAATCCAAGAGATCGTCCGCGAAGCTGTAAAAAGAGAATATCAACCCGCCCAAATCGAAATCGAGGGTGTAACCCCACCACCAAACATCGAAGTGATCGTTGCCAAAACCACTAACTTCGTCATTCAGCAAACCATCGATATACCTAGGATTTTAGTGCTTCCCATTGGCACTATACGATCAGGTTTTCGTTCCTTTGTAATCGATCTTACTGACCTAAATTATGGTATTCCCTCACCAGAAGAATTACATATTCAATCTCTCTCCACCGATCAAGTCACATACTTAGAAATAAAAAGAGTATATTTTGAGCCATCACGACTAGAAAACTACATTGTCGAAAGCTTAGCCAAGTTTGATGATATTTGCTATGACGAACACGCTGATTTGCTCTATGACTTAGCAGGACAAGTCGTCAGTCATTTTCTCAACCAATATTCAGAAGATGACACACGCAATATTTTAAGAGTTCATCAACAGGCGCTCGCTAATTCTCTCCATCAGCAAATGCAGCAAAACTTTTGGGAAGAAACCTCAGATTATGAGGTCAAAATCAGCAAAGGTTTCACCACCCTCAAAGAGAGCGTCTACAACACCAGTCCCAAAAATCGCCTCAATTATCGCTTTTCGCCACCAGACAAAAGCAATATGTCCAAATACCTATTTACAAACTTCTCAAAATGCCTCTACCAAGAACAAAAATTTCAATCCGAAGCCGAAAGAATTTTGGCAATCATCTTAGAACGTGAAGCAATCAAATGGTTTAAACCCGCCAAAGGACAATTTCAGCTTTACTACAGATGGCATGGCAACTCTTCAGAATATCAGCCCGATTTTGTCGCTGAAACCGCAGAAACTATCTATATGCTTGAACCGAAAGAACGCAATAAAATGGAAGATTATCAAGTGCTTGCCAAAAAAGATGTCGCAATGCAATGGTGTCAACACGCCTCAGACTATATGCTCAGTCATGGCGGTAAACCTTGGCAATATGTCCTCATTCCCCATGATGCGATCACTCAAAATATGACGATAAAAGGTTTAGGCGATCGCTATTAACGACATTTTTAAGTGATTGTCCTAAGGCGGCTTATAGAAATAACCTTAGTACAGGACAAAAAGTTGCAAAAGTAAGCAGGAAGGGGTTTTATAAAAGATAACCACATCGAAATAAAACCCCTATGAAAGAGATTAACCTATTGCGAGAAATGTTGCAGCAGCATCTGAGATGGAATGCAGCAA
>JANMFC010000084.1:0-6658 GCA_031377675.1 Pseudanabaena sp. OTE_70b_metabat_355
TCGCCCGCGAAGCGGGCGAATCCGCTTATTTGGGTTTTATATTTAATGTGGTTCGGCAAAAAGACGCTTGCTATTGAACCAAGTTCCATAACATACTCAAATCAGCTTTTCTCCAAACCAGCTTTACAATAAGAATGGAGAACGAGACTAACAGTCAGTATTTTTACTTAGCTCAATTATCTACATTTATGCAACTAATGCAACTCATGAATATTGTTTGGCGGCGATCGCGCAAATATTTCTTGGTAATTCTTTTTTGTGCAACCTTTGCCGTAACTGTACTGCTGCCAAATATTTTACCAAGCGTCAGCCCTGCATTTTTAGTAAACAATCAGGCGATCGCGCAAACTTCAGCAAATCAAAAAAAACAAAATCAAAATCAACAAAGGCAGTCTAGCAAACCAAAGCAAATAGATCAGTCAAATTCACCAAATCTACGAGTAATTCCCAACATTCAGCAAGGACAAATAATTCAACCGCCCCAACCAATTCTAGAAATTCCCAAGCCAGTTGTCAGACGTGAAGAAATTCGGGGCGTATGGCTGACCAGTAATGACTTTACGATGTTTAGCGATCGCAAGCAGCTTGGGGAATCTCTACAAAAACTAAAACAACTTAATTTCAATACGATTTATCCCTCAGTGTGGAATTCGGGCTATGTGATGTTTCCGAGCGAAGTCGCTAAAAATGCCGAGATTCAGCCCTTTGTTTATCGCGGCGATAAAGGACAGGATATTGTCGCGGATATCATCACTCAGGCGCACCAAAATAATTTATTGGTAATGCCTTGGTTTGAATTTGGGTTTATGGCTCCGCCCACCTCAGAGTTAGCGATCGCCCATCCCAATTGGCTTACCCAAGAGCGCGATGGCGGACAAATCTCAACCACCGCCGCAGGGGAAGTGGTCTGGCTCAACCCTTTCCATCCTGAAGTCCAGAAATTTCTAAGCGAATTAGTATTAGAAGCGGTTTCTAATTACGATCTTGATGGCATCCAGTTTGATGATCACACCAGCCTTCCCAAGACTTTTGGATACGATCGCTATACCCTCGATCTTTATCGTAAAGAAACTAAAAAAGAAGCACCTGCCAATGTTGATGATCCTGATTGGGTGAAATGGCGAGCCAATAAAATCTCGGCTTTTATGCTCAAACTTAACAAAGCGGTAAAACAAAAAAAGCCGAATGTAATTTTCTCGGTATCTCCTAATTACTATGATTTTGCCTATAAGCAACAACTCCAAGACTGGTTAGGCTGGGTGCGTCAAAATATTGTTGATGAATTAATTGTGCAGGTTTATCGCCCTGATATTGATGACTTTACCTCTCAAATCAGTCGTCCTGAAATTATCGAGGTACAGAATAAAATCTCCACAGGTATTGGTATTTTGTCAGGGCTTCGCAATAGTAATATTCCCATGTCTAGGGTCTATGCACAGGTGATTAATGCTCAAGAGCGTGGTTTAGGAATTTCGTTCTTTTATTACAAAAGTCTCTGGGGCTATGGTCCTGAATCGGTTAGCGATCGGCAAAAAGACATTCAATATCTATTTCGCAGCCCTGCACCAAGATTTGCGAATTGGAATTGATAATTTAAGCTTTAGGAAAGCCCTGTAATAAATTACGGGCTGAAAGCTTAAACCCGTTGAAACGGATTGATCTGAAGAATTTTTCAGTCTGCTTTAGCTGACTTTAACTTCGCAGCCCAGAACTTGAGTTTTTGGTTTAGGCTGCTACAGGAATTAGATAATTATGGATGTTTCCCAAAACATCCAAATACCACCACCATTTTTGTGATGAAATATTATTCTTTTTTCGATGCTCATAGAAGTTAATAAAATGAGAAATTTCTTGGCAAAAAACTCCTGCATTGGCTATTAGTTTTCTGTCAGCCTCAAACAAGATTTTCTGCTCTTCTAAACTGAGTGCTGACTCTAAGGTAGCAATTTGATCTCTAATTGCTAAAAGTTCTAATAGTTCTGCGCCACTTACGTCGGGATAATCCAAGCTAAGTCGATAAATGTTTAATATTTTGTTCATTTTAACAACTCCTCTAATATGCCAATATATATAAAACTTGTATTGCTCAAATAGTTACTTGGA
The DNA here is from genome assembly GCA_031377675.1 of Pseudanabaena sp. OTE_70b_metabat_355. Classification (GTDB taxonomy): domain Bacteria; phylum Cyanobacteriota; class Cyanobacteriia; order Pseudanabaenales; family Pseudanabaenaceae; genus Pseudanabaena. The sequence goes on from JANMFC010000084.1 coordinate 2,104, forward strand.
TCTTCAGGAGGAAAGGCAGTTTCTAGTATTCCATCTATCCCAATCATAACTAACCATAATTTCTGTTTGATTATTGATGTAATAGTTGGATAAATTACTGATTCATATAAATAGATGTAAACCGTAGCTTTTGAATCCGTAAGAACTTGATGAATGAGTTCTTGATATTCGACTATGGTAGAATTTTCGGGTAAATGCCCTAAACGAATCCTTTTTGCTAAATGAGGGTTTGCTTTTCCAAGTTTCCACTGTATATGGTTTTGACTCCGAAAAATAGCTTTGATAGTTCGATCTAAATCAACTGTTTGTATTTCTTGCATCAATATCTACTAAGTCTATATACTTATTCTCATAGAATCACGCTAAGGGAAAGCTTAAGTGTAGGATGCGTTAGCGCAACGTAACCATCAATTGGATAAAGATGATGGTTATCATCAGGCTTGCCAAATACTGAGAATAGCGGCGGCAATTTTCTTGACAGGATCGATGAGGATGGTTGCCTTGCTAATTATGCCTGTGAAGGCATCTAGTAAAATTGGGAGCATTCCTTTCTTTTGTGATGGGTCTTTGGCGGACATTTCACCAATTTGGTTGAGGTATTCGAGGGCTTTTTGCTTTTCGGGTTCGCCTAGTTCTGAAGAGCTTTCGACGGCTTTTTGGAGTTGTTCGAGGAGTTCGGATAGTTGTGGTGCTTCGGGTTGGTTGGTTTCGCGGAGTTGTTGGATGGTGTTGGTGACAGTGCCGCTAATGTCGCGACCTGCTACCCCTTGTTGATCTTTGCCAAAAACGCCTTTATTTTTGTCGCCAATAATGAAAGTATCGCCGCCTGATTGAATTGATTTGTCTGACATGGGATCACCAAATTGAGAGTTGAGTGCGTAAATAGATTTTTGTTGTCCGAGTTGAGTAGTTTGATGATAAACCAAATTTTGTAGATATTGAGATGTGGGGCGTTCTTCAAGTTTTGCGATCGCTACGGCTAATTGTTTTTCTAGTTCAAATCTCTCTAGTTTGTTTTCTAAATCTATGCGATCGAGTTTTTGTTGAAGTTCCCATACTTTGTTCCGCGAAGCTTCTAATTGCTGTTGCATTGCTTGATAGTCTTGGGTGAATTGAGCGTGCATTTCACCTTTGGGCGCATTTGGGACTGTGTTAAAACGAATCAGTTTATCGCCATCGCCGATATCTTCAACGCTTTTGAGGGAAACTCCTATTTCTTCGTAATCTTCGATCAGGTTATTGAGGGCAAAATCGAAGGCTTGCGGGTCAATGTCATTACGGAAGAGAAAATCTAGGGTTGTCGTAAATTGATTGACAAGTTTCTCGAAATCTCCTTGCTCAAATTTACCACTGGCGGGTTTGCATTCATTTTTAGCAAGATCGAGAAAAATATAATCACAGATCGTGTTGGCAAAAATAGTTTCTGATGTAATCGCCCATTTCTCAATACAAGCACCCGTAAGAGTCGCTTTAGTAAAATCGGTTTTAATGGCTTGAGCATTGACGAGCATGGAATTCTCTAGGATTGCCTGACTCAAGTTAGCATCATTTAAATTAGCGGCGGTGAGATTAGCGCCAGTCAGGTTGACACCAACTAAATGCAAGCCAGATAGATCGACAGAGCTAAAGTTCTCATTTGTACCAATTCTGGATATGCAAAGCTCTTGAACTTGGCGTATTGCCAAATTAGTAGAGAACTTACATCGGCTAAAACGGGCGTGAGTCCAGTCAACATGGTGAAGGAGCGCATCTGTAAAATCGCAATTGTTTAAAATCGCGCCTGTAAATTTAGTGTTGGTAAGTTCTGTCTCTTTAAAAGAAGTTCCTGTCATATTGCGAATTTCTTCAACTGCTCGAATAAAAAGCATATACCCCATAAAAAATAGATAAAGGGAAACTAGAAGATATACAATTCCCCCAAGAAAATTTCCTGACCGAAAAGTTAAAACCGCAGTAAGAAGTACAACCAGAAACGCAAACCCAAACGTGAGCATCAAACCAACAGCAATAGAATATTTAAATACAAATACAAACGCACCTATAATTGCAAATAAAAATGCGAACACGCCTGTTATATCTGCATACGTTGCACTCACAATCGCAACCATAAGCCCAGCCGCAACCGAACCTGCAAACATGGTAAATATGTGTTTGCGACTTTTTCCTGATGTCACTCCAGAAAAATCTGCACCCTCTAAATTTGCCTTACTAAAGTCACATCCCCGTATATCAGACTTCCGAAAATTCGCACCAGCAAGATTCTGCCCCTTAAACGAGCGATCGCGTAAATCCTGATTAGAAAAATCTAGCGGCTGGGTCATATATTTAAAACATTTGCCCGAAATCAAAACAGCGACAAACATCTAAAATATTAAGCGCAAATCCCAAAATTAGCAAAGTTAAATGCTTGCCATTACCTGATTCATCGATAGCGAAATGCTAGAGAAAATATCAGAGGCAATGCAATTTTCTTCTCTATACACCCTCTCAATATAACCTCCATTTACCAAACTTAAAACCGAAACCGTTCCCACCAAAAAATCAACAATCCAATATTCAGGAATCCCAAACTGTGCATATTCCTTCCGCTTCTCGACAGTATCCACCGAGCGACAAGTTGGGCTGACAATCTCAATTACCAGCAAACATGGCTCATACAAAATATCTGGCTGATTTCCTAAGCTTTTCTTCTGAGCAAGCGTCATCACTAAAACATCAGGACGGCGCGTTCTTTTACCATTGAATATTTCAGTACTATTCACACGAACACAGTATGGATAATTAGAGTGATTTATTTGTGACTGCAAAAAGAATGCAAAAAACATCATCAAATCATTATGAAATACAGTTGCAGGACTCACTTCAACCAACTCTCCATCATTAAATTCATAACGGCGATCGCTGCCATCTTCATAGGTTAAATATTCCTCAAATGTCATTTTTTTTGCAGTGGCGACGGTCATAGCTTTCCATCCTTGCTCTTGAATTGTGAGTACATTTATTCTAGCGGCTGGGTCATACATTTAAAACAGTTATATAATTAGTACATCGCCGCGACTATGTACACAACTACAACAATACCTACCATGTCTCCAAGTACTGCTACACCTCCAAGCACTGCTCCTTTGAGTACTGAAAATGCTCCTCAAAATCCTACTGAAAATGCTGGTGAGCAGTTACATCATGTTGTGATCATCGGTGGCGGCTTTGGTGGGCTATATGCAGCCCAAAAGCTCGGCAAATCAAACGTCAAAGTTACATTAATCGATCGCCGTAACTTTCATTTATTTCAGCCATTGTTGTATCAGGTGGCGACAGGTAGCCTCTCACCCGCAGATATCGCTTCACCGTTACGAACAGTATTGGCTGACAATAAAAATACTAGCGTCCTCATGGGAGAAGTTATTGACATTGATCCCCAAGCGCAATTGGTGAAACTTAAAAATCAGTTAGCAGTACATTATGATTCGCTGATTGTTGCCACAGGAGTCAGTCATCATTATTTTGGCAATGATCAATGGTCAGAACAAGCACCAGGGCTAAAAACTATAGAAGATGCGATCAATATTCGGCGACGAATTTTGAGTGCCTTTGAAGCAGCCGAAAAAACGAGCGATCCTCAATTTCGCGAATCCCTTATGAATTTCGTGGTAATTGGTGGGGGACCAACAGGTGTGGAGCTAGCAGGGACATTAGCGGAACTAGCCCATCGCACTCTCAGCAATGAATTCACCAATATTGACACCAAAAATGCGAAGATCATTCTCATTGAAGGAACCGATCGCGTTTTACCTCCCTATCATGCCGATCTATCCGCCGCCGCAAAAAAGTCCCTAGTGGAACTTGGTGTAGATGTAAAAACTAGTGCAATGGTCACTAATATTCAAGATAATGTCGTCACCTTCAAATGTGGTGATGAGATTGAAATCATCGAATCCCACACGATCCTTTGGGCGGCTGGTGTCAAGGCTTCGACTATGGGCAAAGTTCTTAGCGATCGCGTCAATGCAGAATTAGATCGCGTGGGTCGAGTGATCGTTCAGCCAGATATGTCGATCGCTAGTCATCCGAATATCTATGTAATCGGTGATTTGGCGAACTATCCCCATCAAGGCGATCGTCCATTGCCAGGGGTTGCGCCTGTAGCGATGCAGCAGGGTGAATATGTGGCGCATCACATTGAGGCAAAGGTTTTAGCTAAGGAACCTGCGAAGTTCAAGTATAACGATTTTGGCAGTTTAGCGGTAATTGGTCGCCACGAAGCAGTCGCCGACTTTAAGTTTATCCGTCTAAAGGGTTGGTTGGCTTGGTTTATATGGACGTTTGTACATATTTATTATTTGATTGAATTTGATAATAAATTGCTAGTCATGATTCAATGGGGCTGGAACTATTTTACCCATCGCCGTGGTGCGCGGTTGATTACAGGACATTATTTGCAAGTCCTCGAAGAAATGGAAGGAATTCGAGTGCCTTATCCTCAGTAACAATGTAGTGGCAATTCATGAATTGCCACTACAATCTTTAATAGCCGACAATCCTAACGATAACCCTT
>JANMFC010000094.1:0-3212 GCA_031377675.1 Pseudanabaena sp. OTE_70b_metabat_355
CCGATGTAATCACCACCACATCAGGAACTCGGCAAGTGATTTTGCCTCGAACTATCCCTGTTTGCACTGCAACCAAATCTTGCTTAGAGATCAATGGCAACTGTAAACGTTGAATTTCTAAACGGAATGAATCATTGACAAACTCACTCATGCCACCATGAATTCCTGTAGGCTGTGCCATTGCCACTAACTCTCCATTGACTAACTCATAGCGCGTATCGGTTCCATCATCGTAAGCAAGATATTCCGCAAGTGACAGCAAAGGAATTGCAACAGTCATGACTGAATCCTCCTAAAACGATAAGTTAGCATCTGTACTCTATGGGCGCAAAGCGTTGTAAATTAAAGAACAAATTAAAAAACAAATTAACAAAATAAATTAAACAACTAACAAAACTTTATGTCAGAGGTCATTCTTTTTAATACATTTTTTTGGGCGGCAGTAGTATTGTTGGCGATCGCCACTACAGGCATCAGCTATCTTACTTTTTTAGAATGGCAAGATCGGCGGCGGCGCGAGGGCAAAAACTAAACCACGTTAAACCACTCATACATCCGATCGCTTTTCCAAGCGTTATTCCACGCTAACCCAAGGTTAATTGTTTCCACAAAACTTTCGGGTAGCTCATCGCCATTGAGAGCCACACAAAATCGGAAAGTCGTGATTTGTTCCCATTGTTTCAGGTGCTTCAATAACCTGACGATCGCTTGGCGATCGGGATGATTTGGCTGTTCATACCAGTCTGAAGAAATTTCTTTAGAGCGATCGAATCCTAAATGTAAAATCGAAAGCTGACTGGAAATATCTTGATCGGATGGCAGAGGATTTTGCGTGTCAGCATTAGAAAATAGACTTGATAATGCTGGGGAATTTTCCTCTTGCAATAACAAGTCATTCACCGCCGCCACTTCTCGCAGTTGATCGAGCCATTCGGCAGATTTTTGATTTGACCAACGAATACCAATCGTCACTAACTTATTTTCTAGGAACAGATGTCCCAGTTTTTCGGCTTTGGTTTCCAGATAGCGCGAGTTATGTTCGTTGGTTTCAATCAATAGAGGTCTTCGTCCGACAATTTCGATCCCAAAACCTTTTAAGCCTGCAATTTTGCGGGGATTATTGGTAATCAGTCGCATTTTCTTAATTCCCAAATCATGCAGAATTTGCGCTCCGACTCCATAAGTCCGCAAATCAGCACCAAATCCTAGTTTTTCGTTGGCTTCAACCGTATCTAAGCCGCCGTCTTGGAGTGCATAAGCTTTAATTTTGTTAATCAAGCCAATGCCGCGTCCTTCTTGACGCAAATAGATTACCGCGCCCCAATTCGCATATTCAATCATTTTTAAGGCGCTCTGCAACTGTCCACGACAGTCACAACGGAGGGAGCCAAGGGCATCGCCTGTCAGACATTCGGAATGTACACGCACCAAAACTTCATTGTCGGAAAAGTCTTGTAAATCACCTTTGACGATCGCTAGATGCTCAGTATTGTCAATCGTATTTCGATAGGCATAAACCCGAAAATCACCAAATAACGATGGCAAACTGGCGATCGCCTCACGTTTGACAAAGCGATCGTGGGCAAGGCGATAACTAATCAGATCGGCAATACTAATTAGTTTGAGGTTATGCAACTTGGCATACTCAATCAATTCAGGCAATCGAGCCATCGAGCCATCATCATTCTGAATTTCGCAAATCACACCCGCAGGATACAACCCCGCCATCTGGGACAAGTCTACCGCCGCCTCCGTATGTCCCGCTCGCTTCAGCACACCACCATCTTTGGCTCTGAGTGGGAAAATATGCCCAGGGCGGCGTAAATCTTCGGGGCGCGTGTTGGGATTAATCGCCGCCTGAATTGTCCGCGATCGATCTTCCGCCGAAATCCCTGTCGATGTTCCCTCAACCGCATCAATACTGACCGTAAATGCAGTTTGGTGGCTGTCGGTATTGCGATCGACCATCAGAGGCAAATCCAACGCATCGAGGCGATCGCCTGTCATTGTCAGACAGATCAAGCCCCGCGCCTTGACTGCCATAAAGTTAATCATGGCGGGAGTGGCAAATTGGGCTGCCCCAATTAGATCGCCTTCATTTTCACGATTTTCATCATCGACAACGACAATCAGGCGACCAGATTTGAGGTCGGCAAGGGCATCGGGAATAGAGTCAAATTCAAACTTTGTCAAGGCTTTTATCAGGGCTGAGTATCTAGCTTTGAAGCTATTATATCGCGATCGCTCCAGCGCTTTGCACCGACTTAAAACCCAGATAAATTTGTGAAAGCGGCGCTTTCACAAATTTATCTGCACTACTTATCGTCTCTCAATCATATTATTTTGACGAGTAATCATGTAACATTGGGCTATTTCCAAGATACTTAGCTGTTAAATTACAAATCATCGAGTAATGCAAATCTCCCTCGAAAATGTTAGCAAAAGCTACAACACCAGACAAATTGTGCAGCAAGTGAGTCTCACCGTCAAACAGGGGGAAATTGTAGGACTGCTTGGTCCAAACGGCGCTGGCAAAACTACGACTTTTTATATGGCGACAGGGTTGATTCAGCCTGACAATGGTAGCGTGTGGCTCGACAAGCAGGATATTACTGGTTTACCGATCCATAAGCGAGCGCGAATGGGGATGGCTTATTTAGCGCAGGAAGCCACGATTTTTCGGCAGTTATCCGTGCGCGATAATTTATTGTTAGTGATGCAGCAAACCAATGTACCGAAGCATAAGCGGATTCATCGGTTACGAACTTTGCTAGAAGAATTTCGCCTGACTAAGATTGCGGATACGATGGGAATTCAAGTGTCGGGGGGAGAGCGGCGGCGCACTGAAATTGCTAGAGCTTTGGCAGTTGGTGAAGAGGGACCGAAGTTTATCTTGCTAGATGAACCTTTTGCGGGGATTGATCCGATCGCTGTAGGCGAGATCCAGACCATTATCAGCAATTTACGCGATCGCAATATGGGGATATTAATCACCGATCATAATGTTCGCGAAACCTTATCGATTACTGATCGCGCCTATATCATGCGGGAAGGCGAAGTTTTTGCCGATGGTTCTAGCCGCGAATTAGCCGATGATCCTGATGTTCGCAAATACTACCTTGGCGAAAAATTTCATTTTTAAGATCATTCTTTTATTTCAATTTACTAAGGAATGAAAATCAATTAAAGCCCAAATTTGTTGAGGCGGGCGA
>JANMFC010000131.1:0-10487 GCA_031377675.1 Pseudanabaena sp. OTE_70b_metabat_355
AAAATCGTGAAAGAAGAAGACTTTCAGAAGGCGGTAGATTTTATAAATCACAGACCGAGAAAATCTCTTGACTATCGTACCCCATACGAAGTATTCTTTGCTTCATCAGAACCCGTTGCATTTCAAGTTTGAATCGGCGAATTACCATCCCCGTCGTGAAAGTTTTCGCATTTTTCATCTTTGGCATATTCCTTGCCTTCCCCATATCAGCCATGTGCGGCGCGATCGCCATACTCCTCACCTATCTCCCCCTCATCTGGCAAATCGTTTGGCGGACAGGATTAGGATTAATGATGTTGACAGCGATCTCTCTTTTCCTTCATGCTCTAAAAAACTAAAAATCTCTACAACTCATCATTCAAAATACGCTCAATGTCCTGAACACCCTGCAATACCCTCACAATTTCAATAGCTGATTCCTGAACTCGATAGAAGATCAGATATTTTCTAAAACCTTTGACATACCACTTTCTCAACCCATTAAGGCGAGGATTATTGCTGGGATAATTACGCCCAATTTGAGGATTTCGAGCGATTTCTGCAAAACTATATCGAGTTGCATCAAAAAACTTCAACGCCACTTCAGAATTAAATTCGGATAAATACTCATAGTTGTGCGTAACATCCGCACGAGCAGGAAGCGCAATAATAATACTATGCATTAACTTTATTTCTTTAGAAGATTTGATGAGTTGTTGATTAAGCGATCGCGCTCTTGTTCCCACCAATCATCAGTTGCGACAATTCCCTCACCCCGTTCCAAACTATCAACTCCTTCCATCAACAACACTTCCAGCTTTTGCGTGGAATCGATAACATTAGGCGTTAAAAGCTGATCAATAAAATACAAAACTGTTTTTTGTTGATTGAGCGATAAAGCTTTTACTTTGTCAATCACAAGTTCTTGAATTTTGTTCATAAAAAACTCAATAAGCAAAACAACAACAGAATTACAGTTTAGCTTATTTCGATGTGATTGGGGAACAAATCTCCCCTTCATCTGGCAAATCCTTTGGCGGACAGGGTTAGGCTTAATGATGCTGACAGCGATCGCGCTTTTTCTTCATGCTCTAAGAAACTAAATATGCGATCGCTACAGAGAATGTCAATGTTACAACTGTGGAAGATCCTATTGAGTATGTCCTTTATGCTTGTAATGCCTCTACTTGGTTGTCACCGTCAAAACTTGCGGTGGTGTTGCATCCGCAGGATAAAGGAAATCAAACTGGACAACACGGCGATCGCTTGGTGGCATCGTCAATGTTACTAAAGGCTTACCCCGTTCGCCACGGCGCATCATCAGATGCACATAGCGAGTTTGGGCTAAGCCTTGATCATCGCGAAGTCTCACCCTCACCGAACCACGAAAAAACACATCATCAGGCAGAGGTTCAAAGAACTGTAAACCGCCAATCGGTTTATCGTATTTGATCGGATTTTGGAATGAGAGCGTAACGGTTTGAGTTTCGTTAGTGGGATTATGTAGAGGCATAGTCAAGTTATACTGCACTCCATAATTTCCATGAGCAGAATGAGCCGTATCGGGATAGCGCACTTTAAGCGGTGCTGTTTGAACTTGCCCTGTTCCCATCGTGCCATATTGCAACAGACTCAAACCATAGGTATAGGATTCACCACGTTTGGGAATTGCAAGATTGAGACTATCTTTATCGGTTAAGTTCCCAAACCATTGCGAACCAAGCTGCACACCTGCCACACGACTGTATTCAAAAGCTCCTTCCGTTAAGTCTGGCGGCGTTGGCACAACATCACGCGGTTTCGATAATTCACCATTTTTGAGAATATTTTCCCACTCCGAGAGATTAGGAGCGCGTTCCGTTCCATCAGGATTGAGGCGGGCATAGAGCGCCAGAGTCGCCACATAAACTTTACCGTCACTGCGTAACCGCGACAAGCCCGATCGCCCATTTAAGGGTGGATCTAATTCCTTAACGGGAATGGGAATATTCATCAACATCCGACTCTGCTTGGGAGGAATCACAATTTGTGCAGGTAAAATATCCTGACGACGACCCCGCAAAATATCGAGCATAGCGCGATCGCCAGGTCCTCTGTACACAGCACCATTGTTATTGAGCGAATAGTTGGGAGCATCATAAAATGGTGCATCGGGCTGACTCAGATAGCTGGCTCCTAAGAGGGTATCAATGGTTACGGGCTGATCAGTAGGATTATGGGCGATCGCGCCGATGTAGAGAGTTCGTAAATCAACTGGTGGTGGTGCTTTGGAAATATGATGGGTAAACAGATCGAAGCGTCCTTGAAAGGGAAAGTTTAAATGCGCCTTGGGGTGAGCCATGCCCTGACTGGGAAAAGCTGACAGCAAAATCCCTTCGGTCTGCACAATTTCGGGACTATTACTATTAAACATCGGCACATCGTCAAGGCTACCCATGAGTGGACGCATTTCTTGCGGCTCGAAAATGATTTTGGGTTGAGTGGGAGTTTGCGCGATCTTGTTAATTGAATTGCTAATTGAATTGCTATTTACATTAGTAGTTACGTTAGGAGTTTGATGGGGATTACTAGCGACAGTTACCATCGCTAAAGTTAGTGAAATGGGATGTAATAATAGTAACGAGAGTAGAGAAGTTGTCATCATTAGCTTTTGCCGATTATAGAACAAGTTAAATTTTAGCGAGCTGACATCGCCATAAAGAAGGCATCAGTAGTGGCAAGGGAAGCGATCGCAATGCCCAGCCCTAATGAAATCATCGCTTTACGTAAAAATACTGTACGCTCCATCTTATATGTTTGCAAGTCTTCAATTTGCTGCATCCATGCAGTTGTGATTGCGGTCTGCAAACTTTCATCTTTTTGCATTAATACCTCTGGTGAAAGCCCTGTATTCGCAAACTTGCGAGGATATAAACCTAACACAGCAAAGGCGATCGCGATCGCTAGAGCCACACAAGCCGAAAGCTTAAGAGTCAAATAGGTAAAGTATAAATTTGACATTTCATCTTGTACATAAACCTGAAATGTGGAAGTGACTCGCAAACCCAGCAATAATAAAGCACTAATTTCCATTACTCCAGCTAATTTTGTACCAAGAGTGTCAACCCCATGCTGAGCTTGCTCTAAACAGAATTTGGTGTATTCATAAAGAAAATTTTGTTGGGGTTCCATTTTGTGTACTCCATCTTGGGATGATGCTTTATTAATGCTTACTAACAGATTTACCAACAGAACAATTAATAGCGTAACTCCAACTGAGTAAACGCAACCAGAGACGAGGATTAGTCGGTTCTAGCCAAGATTGACAACCACGCACGACTTCAGGCAACCAACCACCTAATAGGGCATTGGTTAGAGAACTGCGGGTAAATGAGCCATAACTTGACAGCCATTTTAGCAAATCCTTTGTACCCGCCATTTCTAAAATCCAGAGAATCAACCTTGGATTTTTAAACGCGGCAACTAAGGCGAGGCGGTTAAACATGAACCAACTCAGGCGATCTTTAATAAAGCGATCGCTGACGGGTTGAGGTTCATCAGCCAGCAGTCCAAAGAAAGTATTCAACATCGAGTTCACCCGCTCTGGTGGTAGATGCATTCCCGTAGGAACCATCATTCCTTTAGAAAACAACCAAGTAACGGCAATATTACTTTGATAAGCATTGATCTGATTCAGATCATCAGCTTTGAGCAGATCATGTTTTAGTGCTGTGTCTAATAAAGTCGCCAACCTCGGCAAATTACGAACCAGAGAACCAAATCCTGTAAATACAAGCGGAGACTGTAATGAAGCCGCATCACCGATCGCTAAGATTCGATCAAAAGCGCATTTTTTAGAATCTTCATTTAGGCTGTAATGTCCCGTAATGTATCCAAAAGTCGCTTTCTTCCAAGTGAGCTTTTCCATATCACAACGTCGATATTCGGGCAGAATCGTGAAAAAGTCCTCATACATTTCCAGCAATGATCCTGCATTTTCAGGATGCACTTGATGATAATGAAAAAGATAAATCGTTAGTTCATCTTTTTCCGCAGGAAAGAGTTCCCAAATCAATTGTCTGCCGCGTGAAATATCGCCATGACTAAACAGAACATCACCATATTGGGAATCCCATACCGACTTGTCAAATCCTTCAAGAACTGCGCCCACAGTCGGACAGACACTATCAAAAGCTTGTCCTGCATTAATTTGTTGGGCGATCGCCGAAGCTGAACCCATTGCATCAATTACCAATCGCGAATTTAGAATTACTTCTGCATCGGTTTCTAAATTTTTAGCAAAGATAGTCGCGCCATTTTGATCAACAACGACTTTTTGGAACTCAGTGCGATCGCAAATTACCGCGCCATATTCATGTAATTTTTTGCTGCAAATTTCCAATAAGCGATTAGTGTCGATCGCAATATTCAGCACTGTGGGCGTGTGTAAAACCTTGGCTTTGAGATGAGTTGGATTATTACTATCAAAAAATTTATTAAAGCCATCCACATATTCTGCGGTGATCATGCTTTCAAATTCTTCTTTAGTGAAAAGTCCAAAATCAATTAAATTCTGGAACTCAGCGCGAGAAATATTCCATTCTCGATTCATTCGTCCAAAGGGAATGCGCTCCACGAGACAAACCCGACAACCTAACTTTGCCATCATCGCTGCGTGGATTGCACCTAATGCTCCACCAAGATAAACGATGTCATAAACTAGATCTGGTTTTGCATCTGGTTTTCCAGAGCTAGCTTGAGATTCTTGAAAGATTACTTGTTTAGGCTCTTTGGGATTTCTTACACTTTCCCGCCAGCGCTTTTCCCACCAATAGACACGATTAAGGTCATATTCGCCATTGGGAATGCGTTGAAAAAATTTGACTGTGAGTGGATATTCGGCAGCTAATGCTTCAAAAATTGATTGATTTGGGGCGATCGCGGGTGGTTGTTTAAACTGATATGGAAAAGCCTGCCGCGCCGCCTTAGTCAAATGATCAAGTAATTCACCCTCGTTATCCATAGGCTCATCTGACCAGCGAAATACTTTCAGATAAGTTGTGCGTTGTAATGTCCAGATAAATACTGATAATTGGGCGATCGCCCCTGAGCGATTTTGGCGATCGAGGATAAAGCCATGCTTAGCAACAGACTTTTTGCCGAAAGGTGGCTGATACTCAGACTGGAGCCATGTTTTCACGGATGCAATTTGAATAGTAGGGATCTCGATATAGAGTAACTGCTGCATGGCTCGATCAATATTTTCAGGTGCTTTTATTCTGGCATATAAGTAGGTAAGCATAATTAAAACCAAGAAATAGCATTGCGTGGCTTTGCCGCGCAATGCTATTTCTTGGGAATGACTATCCCAAGATGCGCTGTATTTCTATGCAAGCATCATGCATTGATGATGGAGCGTCTGGAGGTAGACCATGTACGCATTGTTCCGCTAATTTCTCAACAAATGGCTTACATTCACTTTGATTAGAGAGTTTGCTATAAGCAGTAACTTCATCAACATTCTCATTTTGCAAATAATGTATCCACGTCTCGATATTTCTTTTAGGCACAAATATAGCAATTTTTTCTTTTGGAAGTCGTTTTTCTTTAAGAGATAAATCCAATTGTCTTATACATTCCGATACAGTCACCATATCAGCATCAATAACCACTACCAAACAAATATTCAGATAATTTTTACTGCGATATAATTTAACTTCTGATGCATAACGTTCACGAACATACTGCTCTCCAGCTTGTTTCCCTTTAGTACAGATTTGAGGACGAAAAACTCCTGTGAATCCTTTCTTCTTAAGAAAATACTCTGCAAATTTGTACTGTTGAAGATCCTCACACAAAATTACGATAGTTTGTCTATTCTGGGTCATATAACCAACCACGTTCTACTAACTTAGAGATTGGAAATCCAGTGTCATCCTCATCTGTAATCCGTTTAACTCGAACAGGAGAATTAGACTTACGTTCAAACCAATAACCTTTTTCTAAGGCAAGAAAGTTTATTAGTTGTGGATGGTGTGAAATAAGTAAAGCTTGTAATTTATTCTCACCACAAAAATCATAAAGTCTATTTAACCAAGGATGAATTTCTGGCAATGCTAAAAAATTTTCTGGTTCATCAATACATAATGTATAGTCTTCATTTTGAGTCCCATAAATCAATGTATATAAACCTATAATCACCTTCTGACCATCAGATAATTCATTGAAATAATATTCAATTGTTTTTTTGTCATCAGATTCACTTGAGAAGAGTAATTTCAATCCATAGTTAGTCTCACTAAAAGGATCAAATTTAAAGGATACAAATTTATCTAAAACATCTCGTAAAATATTTGTAAGTTCAAATATTTTTCCTTGATCTTGTGAAAGATAGCGATACCAAGATACATAGTTCTCCATTCGAGGAGATAGATAAGAACTTTCTTTGTCACTAGTTCCAGTCATTAGTGATGGTGTAATCTGTATAACTGTAAGTCGAAATATACGATTTCTGAACCAAGTTAATTTTTTGTTGGTACTTGTCGGAGGCAAAAGAGATAGAAATGATTGTGAAGAATCAAAATAGGCAATCTTTGATCTTTCTATATACTCATCATCGTATATATACACTCCTTCTAATTCAAATCTCAGTAATGGCTGATTATTAAACCATAGCCTTTCGTGGGCAATAAATGGCTTCTGTTGCTCGTTATAATGTATAGCAAGTTCATATTTATATTTGCCCTCGTTGCCATCTATTTCGATTTCAAAGTTATGTTCCTTAAGTGTCTGCCAACGGCAACAATCAAAGATAGAAAACAGACTTTCTACTTTAAATCCACCAGCGATTAGATCCTTCACTCTATTGATGGCATCAAAAACAGTGGATTTTCCTGAACCGTTTGCGCCAAGGAATAGGTTAATCGAATCAAATGAAAGTTCAAAATTTACAAGAGAGCGGAAGTTATCTATATATATTCTATTTAGCATAATGTGATATTAACTATCCCTGATAATATTACAGCGCTTTGCGCTGACGTAAAACCCAGAGAAAAGTTTAAAAGTGCATCATTGCGGCACTTTTAAACTTTTCTCTGTAGTACATGAAGCCTCTATAGGCTATATCTAATCTTTTGTTAATTTATCATATTTGTGTTCCTTTAGTTAAGGTCTATTTTTACTCGTCAACCAATAGGTTTGCATTTGTCCTTTGCCCTTGATCTCGATCGCACCACGTTCTATTAACTCAAACTGATGTTTGATTAGTTCGTATGTTTCCGCAGTAACTTGGATTTTACCGACATCGCTGTGGGACTCCATCCGACTGGCGATATTTACCGTATCGCCCCATAGATCATAAATAAACTTTTGTGTGCCGATCACTCCCGCAATTACTGCTCCCGTATGAATACCCACCCGAATTTGGAGATTGCGACCTGTTAGATCGCGAAGTTCCGCTACCTTGTCAACCATTTCTAATGCCATAGAGGCGATCGCCACGGCATGATGCTCGTTAGGAATGGGAATCCCCCCCGCCACCATATAGGCATCACCAATGGTTTTAATTTTTTCTAATCCATAGGTTTCGCAAAGTTTATCAAAGCTGGAAAAAATCAAATTGAGAAGATCGACTAAATCTTGGGGAGAGAGTTCAGAAGACATTCTGGTAAAGCTGACAATATCCGCAAACAATACTGTGACTGACTCGAAGCTATCAGCGATGACTCCATGAGATTGCTTGAGACGATCCGCGATCGCTTTTGGCAGAATGTTTAGTAATAGTCTTTCTGATTTCTCCTGTTCAGCGTAGAGAGCTTCTTCAGAAAGTTTACGCTGGGTAATATCATCCAATACGCCTAAAATGCCAATGGTTTTACCATCTGCATCAATAATTGGTAACTTGCTGGAATCTAACCAAATTGATTGCCCTTGTTTATCTGGATTTACTTTGCGCTGAATGATATGCAATTCGGGTACATTCGATTCGATAATGTGCTGATCATGTTGACGGAATGTATCTGCTAATTGAGTATTCTTAATTAAATCATAATCAGTTTTGCCGATCACACTAGCAGGATTATCAAGCTGGGCATACATCGCCCAATTTTTATTACATCCGCGAAAAACAAGATTGGTATCTTTCCAAAAGATTTGCTGAGGAATGCTATCAATGATTAAGCGTAAATAGGTTTCTTGTTCTTTGAGGGATTGCTCGGCTTTCACCCGCGCTGTAATATCCTGAAAACTCCATACCCGACCGATAATTTGCTCTTTAAGCTTTTGGGGACGAGAATAGCGTTCTAATATTCGACCATCATTAAGTTCTAGTAAATCATAACTCTCCTGTTCAGGATGACGATACAACTCCTGCGATCGCTGCATAAAGTCCTGTGGATCGAACATGTGTTCTGCCAGAAATTCTAACCTCAGCGTATAATCCTGTATGGAGAGAATTTCGGGAGAAAGAGAAAACATATCCAAAAACTGTTGGTTGTAAGTGGTGACATGTCCCACCCGATCCACCGCTAAAATGCCATCAGCGATCGACTCAAAGGTGGCTCTTTGCAAGCTCAAAAACTCTTCGAGGGTAGATTCAACTCGCTTACGTTCCGTAATATCAACTCCAATCGAAAGGATTTCCACCAAATTCTCATTGGCATCTAATATGGAACGATTTGACCAAGATATCCAGACTTTTTCGCCATCATGGCGAATATTCTGACTTTCTTGAAACATATAAATATCTGGACTAGTTCTATTATTCTGCCATGCAGTCAGGTCAGAGACAGTATCATCTTGATCTTGGATAATCGTGCCGCTAATGTTTTTGCCAATTAATTCATCCTCTGAGCTAAACCCAAAAAAAGTTATCCCATAGTCATTAATATATTTAATTGTGCCATCGACATCTCTTCGTAAAATAATGCAATTAGCGGATTCGATCAGGGTGCGGTACTTGTTTTCACTAGCTTTGAGTGCATTAGTTCTTCTTTCAACGCGCTGCTCTAACTCTTCTTTACTTTGAGCAAGAATCATAAACGAAGTTTGCAATTGGTGCGCCATTTGATTGAATGATTCGGAAAGAATTGATAATTCGCGTACATTGGCTCTTTCAATCGGATAGGATTGACCATTAGCAATTTCCACCGAATCAGAAAGATTTGCCAATATATGGGAAGCTTCGATTAAGTTCTCAATCGGGCGAGCAATCCATTTAGATGTATAAAAACCTGTAATGCTTGCCAAGATTAACGCGACCATGCACAAAATAATTGTATTGCGCGTGTTGATGTCAATGCGATCACGATAGTCCAGTTCTGAAACCGTAACAATTAATAACCATTGCAAACCTTGGGGATTTTGAAGTCGTGTAATCTGAACATATTGAGTGGCTCCCTCCCATTCAATTTGAATTTGCTGCTGGTTAGGAATATTTTCAAGACTTGGATAGCGCTGTTTTAAATTTTGAAATGCTAATCGCAATAGAGGATTTTGGCTATTGGTGGCATTAAGTCTTTGCTGTACTTGGTTTGTGCGAATATATGGAATCTCGGTTGTTGAGGTGGCGACGAGATCTCCCGATGACTCCAAAATAAATGCTTGTCCAGTTTTAGCTATTTTTAATTGCTTCAGAAATTCACCTATTTGCGAAAGGGGGAGGTCGATCGCTAATACGCCCCGTAAATTTTCTGACTTGCCATAAATCGGTAAGGAGGCAGTAATTCCAAGAATGGGACGCGCCGCGAACGCATAAATTGGACTCCAGACTGCTTGCTTAGCCTTGACTGCACTTTTATACCAAGGGCGATCGCGGGGATCATAGGTGTCTACACTGATTTTATTAAAAATTTTACCAAAATTATCTAGCGTATAAATCTCCCTCAGTAATGGCTTCGATCCTGAATTTACTGATGAAGAAGCCGTCTTACGCAACGCGAGGGTATTGTCTTTTTGGCGCTCTACCCCAATAAATTCTCCTTGGGGATTAGCGGCGTAGAAAAAATATAAGCTTTTTACCTGCTGCATCTGTTGCCAAAACAAGATGTCAAATTTATTTAAATTCTCAAAATCTAAATACCCCGATTTTGCCGAGGCTCCATGAGCTTGCAGGATCTCTAAAGGTGTGTCGAAATAACCGCGTACATGGGTTTCAATCGTATTCGTTACTTCAAGCCCTATTTGGGGCGCTAGCTCTTTAGTGGCTTCCCGCCCGTTTTGGATTGACAGCCACCCCCCGATCGCCATCACCGCAATTACCTGTAGCACAAATGGAACGATCAGCAATACCTTGAGGGAAAGCTGGCGATCGCGATCGGATTGATGTTTTTGCGGTAAATGAGCAGGCATATACTCAGGCATATACTAAGGCGGCACAGAAAAAGTCGTTATCTTGCTAATCATAAAGTGATCCTCACTAAAAATTACGAGTCTGCGACTATTTGCTCACCTAAAGTGTCTACTTAAGTGTCTTAAGGAATGAAAATTTATTAAATTGTGCAATTAAAACCCAAATTTGTTGGGGCGGGCGA
>JANMFC010000003.1:0-9867 GCA_031377675.1 Pseudanabaena sp. OTE_70b_metabat_355
ATTTCTTCTTCACCAATCAATTGTTTAAGAGTGTCTATGACCCCAGCTCCTATTCCTATTCCATAACTTCGGTGGAATCAACAGAAATAAAACTCCATTATTAATCCAAGGCTGAGTCTCTGGTAATGATAAGCCGATGATTCCCGCTTTTTTTAAAACTAAACCGCCCTTGACTTCACCCCAAATCAACATCTCCGCCCAGCTACTCAGATCAGGCTCATGCCCAATAATTCCCAAAGAAGCCTTTGCGGGTTGGGGATGCTGACTTAACCATCCTGTAATCGAATTTAGCCATGCTTCAAAATCGCCTTCGGGCGCAAGTTCTGCGGATTGCTGAACAGGAGTATTGAATAAATCCGTAAAAATATCGGCTGTTTGTTGGGCGCGTACCAATGGACTTGTTTGCAGCAAATCAAACCGCAAACCTAGATCGTAAAGACGTTTAGCAACTTGCCTTGTTTTTTTGCGTCCCTCATCGGTGAGCGGACGCTGGGCATCATCTTCATAATTTTCCCGTTCTTCAGCAATCCCGTGGCGAATCAAGTAAAGACTAGGCATGGACTAACATTCCCTCAAGCGCCGCCGCCGTCAACCCTGTGATCAATCCGTTGAATAACGATTTGCCATCTGTGCCACCCAAAATGCTTTCCGCCGCTCTTTCAGGATGGGGCATCATCCCCAATACATTACCTTGCTTGTTGCAAATTCCTGCGATATTTGCCAAAGACCCGTTGGGATTGGCAAATTCGTTCACATCACCGATCGCATCGCAGTAACGAAACACAATTTGTTGATGATCTTCCAGTGATTTCAGAGTATCCGCATCGGCAAAATAACAGCCTTCACCGTGGGCGATCGGTAAAGAAATAATTTGATTTTTTTGATAATTCTGTGTGAATGCTAAATCATTGCGCTCAACCCGCAACGGCACGCGATCGCAAACAAAATGTAAATCGCGATTTCTGACCAATGCGCCCTCTAACAATCCTGACTCGGTGAGAATCTGGAAACCATTGCAGATGCCCAGTACATATTTGCCTTGATTAACGTGATCCTGTAGCGATCGCATTACAGGTGCAAAACGAGCGATCGCGCCACAGCGCAAATAGTCGCCGTAGCTAAATCCCCCAGGCACAACGATCACATCACAATCACTCAGATCTGTGTCTGTATGCCATATCAATCTGGTCGGTTGCTGCAACACGCCGCTCGTCACTGTGGCAACATCGCGATCGCAGTTGGAACCAGGAAAAACTAAAATACCAAATTTCATAATTTTGATTACTGAGCGATCGCTTTTAATTCAACGCGATAATTTTCGATTACAGGATTGGCAAGTAGCTTGTCGGCAACCTCATTCAACTTTTGCAATGCTTCAGTTTCATTTTCAGCATCGAGAACAATCTCTACATATTTACCGATACGAACTGAGTCAACGTGATAATCCCATTGTTTGAGAGCAGACTGTACGGCAGTACCTGCGGGATCGAGAACCGATGGACGGAGGGTGACAAATATACTGGCTTGATACTTCATGCTTGGTAATAAACGATGGGCGGCGATCGCTTTTGATAGCGGAACCATGTAAGCGATCATATAGCAAATTGCGATCGGCTAAACAGCTAAGCGATCGCCCATTTTCAACATCATCTCCACTAATTGCGATATGCCACTACAACAAGGGTTTGCATATTCAGGTAGTTTGTTTTGCTTGGCTAGTTCATCAAGCTTATTTGCTCTAGCGATCGCATCTTGAGTCCGCACCTTTAGCTCTTTCTGATAATAGCATTGGGCTTTGTCGTAATTGGGAATATGCCGTTTTAATCGTTCTTTAGCTTCAAATCGGGAAATGTGCGAAGAGCAATATTGAAAATGAATGAGATACCAAAATTCAATACTAGGATTTGTAATCGCAAGATTAATATTTTGACTTAGTGCTTTCTGAATAGCTTGATTCCAGTTATCGCGATTATTCTCAATATGCTCATCACCATCAAAAACAGCCCAAGCAGAATCTTTTTGATCAACCCAATTTCTTTCCCGTTTTAGATACTGCTTTTCCTCACATACTTCTCGCACGATACTGAGAGGATCATTTCCTTCAGGAGCGAGAACTATAACTTGATCTTTAGATAAGTGTAATTCTTGACGAATAGCTTTAAAGTATATAGGCTCTGTCTTTTCTCCTTCACAGGCAATTAATAGCTTTTTCCCAACTGATCGTTTTTGGGAATTCCTTTTGGAAGATTTAGCCATTGTCTTTCCCTCTTGAATCAGACAGATCTTCTTCAGAAATAAAGGGAACAGCACCAAATCTACCATCTAGATAAGCTTTGTCAATTGCCAGATCGTTACGCACGTTAAAATCGCTGAGAGGATATAGCTCTGTGCTTTGGTCAGGACGCTTCTGAGTAAACCAAATCTGATCGCGCCGCAATAAATTATTTCTCTGTAAAGTATTATCGTGAGTAGTAAAAATAAGTTGGGTGCGTTTTGGATTAGTTTTTGGACTCTGGAATAGTTTTATAATTTCACGGGTAATACTAGGATGAATGTTTGAACCTAATTCATCAACTATTAACAAAAGACTTAGATGAAACAGAAGGTTTATTTTGTAAGCTAAGCTAAATAACTTTTGAGTGCCTATGGACTCTTCTTCAAATTCCCAAGAAAGAAGATTTGCATCTTCTGTTTTATGTAAAGCATATATCTGATATTTACCATTATCATCTTTGCTGATTTTAATGTCATGTATACCTGTATCGAATTTAAGTAAAAATTTCTTAGTGTTCTCTAATGTCTTATCAAAACCATCAGAGTGTTTGTCTGGGAGATAATATTCTTGACTAAAAAGGAAATTAAGAAATGAGGTGTTAATTTCGGCTTGCCCCCAAGTAATTCCCTGCCGACTATACTTTATCCAATCCATGAGAGGATTAACGATCTCTATGTCTAGTTCAAAAAGAAGAGTGATGAAAGATTCACGCGCTCGCAATTTTTTCTGAAGTTGCTTATGCGCTCTAGAAAAAGCAGAACCATTTTTCCAGTCGAATGTTTTGTTTATCTCATTCCAATTTCGACTGAACAAGAGACGATCTCGTTTTGTTTCCTCTAATGCATACTCTAATTTTTCTGAAAGTATCTTAGTTCTATTTAGTGCCAAGGAATAAGTATATATGGTGCTATTAACTACGATACGGATCTTAAAAGAACTCGGATTTTCTCCACTTTCTTGAGTCAATCTAAAAGGAATCAGCTCTAAGTCATGATCATCCTCTCCAAGCCCCATAAATTTCAGCAAATAATCAAGTGCCTTTAATACATTACTTTTGCCTGAAGCGTTAGCGCCAAAAATTGCGATTACTGGCAAAACATCAATATCCCAACCCTCAACATGAAAAGGCTGAGCAATTTCATCATCAGACTTAATCCGACGGCGGCTTTCACTATTACTGGGTTTAGCCTTGCCCCTACTTGCCGCCACAGCACTAAGCGTTTCTGCACCCTTAATCGAGCGAAAGTTTTCTACAGTAAAGTCTAAAAGCATAATTTTTTACTCAAAAGGCGAAAATGCGTGATTAATTCACTCAAATACTATTGTAGCAATCTTAAAGCAACTAATTATGTTAAATCATCATCTTCCCAAATTGTATATTTTTGCTCAAAGACCTCATCCCAACTTAGCGCCGTAATTTCCGCTTTTTTGCCCATCTCATCCCTAGCATCCTGTTTCGCTGCCGCAAAACACTTATCCCAAATCGAATTTAAGAAATCTCTATTCAAACTTGGCATCTCTTGCTGACTTTCTGCAATCTCGCGTTGCGCCGAACGAATTGAAATCACCCAACTAGCACTACGTTTTTCGGGCTGACATTTCCACTTGATGACATGCAACATCAGACGAGTTAGCTGACTGCTTACACCTCTTTTTTCCGATCGCCCCATTGACTCCTCTAAACTCTCCAAAAGGCTGTAGGCTTCAGTCATCTGTCCCTCTTGCAACAATTGCTTTGCTGTCACCACTGCTAGATATGGCGACTCAAACACCAAATCATCCCATGTTGTTTTTGCCATGACTGTCATTCTATAGCGGAACCATGCGATCGATCATATCGTAAATTGCGGGTTACAGTTCATCACAAAGGATAGATTTTGATGGGGAGAAGTCGCATGAGAGATTGTCCCAGTCTATAGGCTTGGGTGTCGTACATCGGAAGCTCGATCGCCGCAGGGAGACTTTCCATAAATCGCCGCGCTAATTCGAGATCGCAACCTGAAATATTTTTGAGCTTATTGCCAGCATCGAGTAATACACTGGAATTGAGGGGCGGCTTGGCTCGCAATTGCCAACGTTTTGGCGCGTGGAGATTGCCTAATTCGATTCGCCGTAAGCCTGAAATCGAAGCCAAAATCGTTAGGCGATCTCCCACCTTCATTACCTCGTCATCAGAAGGAATAAAGAACTCATGCAATCCATTTGCTTTGGGTTGAGCCGTTTTTAGAAAAATTGGCACAACCGTATAACCATAGGCAATTTGGGAGAGATTTTTGCCCACTAAAGTATCGTTCTCGACAATCCGATATTCGGCAACTAGGACTGTGCGGTGATTAAGTCGAAATAGGCTTAACATATTTTCACCGAAAGCCGCACCTGCAAAGGCTTCAGCCGAAAGTGCGTAGGCGCAAAAAGATTGCGAATTTGGTAAAAGTTCCGCCAGATTCTCACTAAAGTAGCGATCGTAGGTACGGATCGCCAGATTCATTTGGCGATTTACTTTTTGGGCTGCCTCTCGGGCAAGTAGCGCCGCTTCTAGATTAAGCATTTGATCATCGGTCATGGAGAGAATGCTCTTGGCTTTGGCTAGATTAGTTTTCGCTAATTCCTCAATGATGTTGCCCGTAAACCAAGGCACTTTGTCGGCAAGATCGCAATCATGGGGATTTTCACTGACAATGACGATGGGAATTTGCAGCTTAAATAGAAGGTCAGCAACTCTCTGCCCTAATCGTCCAAATCCAATCAGGATAATGTGTTCACCAGTGGGTAGAGGCAAAGCTTTTTTAAAAAATTCAAATTTAGAACTGAGAATACTGTCAGCAATCAATCCCACTACGCCCAATACAAATAGTAAGCTAACCAAAGTAATCGATATACAAAAAATCATTAGCCAAAGAGGTACTTGATCTTCTCCTAGTCCTCCAAATACATCGCCATAGCCACCTAAGAGTAAAATTACGCTAGTAGAAATCGCCTTTTGCCATGAGATATTCGGCACATTAAAAAATAAAATCGTGGAACTAATTGCCAATAAACCGATCGCAATAACAATCCCCCAGCCAACTAAGCGGCGAGTGCGATCGCCATGAATCCAACGAAAAAATTGTTTCCATTTAGCTTTTATTTGAAAAGTCCAAAAGTTAAAACTGGCAAATTTCCGTAAAGAAGGAAGCAGTTCTTGGATAGAGAATTTACTTGGTGCGTCAAGTTCCATTTGATGCTTACGAATATTGGTCGCAAAGTCATTCTCTACATATTCAATAAAGGCAATTTGATCGCCAACTTCCAAAATTGTGTCGGGTTGCCATTGAAAGAAGAGGCGATCAATATTAGTTCCTGTAATACTTAGCAATCGGGAATGTTTTTTGTGTAGTTCATAGGCGGGTGTTCTCAAAAACCGATAGTTATCAGGCGTTAAAGTCGCTTCGACTATGCGTAATTTGCGATCGCTAATTTGAAATAGCCCTAATGTGCCTTCTCCTAACCCAGCCACCGCAAAAGTTGCCGCAGGCAGATCGACGGGATCGAGAGCGACAAAGTTACCGAGTTGATCTTTGAGTAATTGATTGAGATTTTGGCGCGAGGATCGCACAACGATATGTACATTGGGATTGAGGCGACGGGCGGCGATCGCGGCTTCAATGTTGATATTTTCATTACTGGTGACAAGCAATACGGCTCGGCAGTCATGGATACCAGCTTTGATTAAAATTTCGGAACGGCGACAATCACCCAAAATAATCTCTTGATCGAGCAGGTCAGAGAAGTGATCAAATTCCATGATTTCTGGTTGAGACTTGTCGATCGCACAGATTTTTACTTCATATTCGCGGTAGGCAAATTTCTTTAAGTTAAATACGGAATGCTGTCCTAAGCTGCCTAATCCACAGACAATAAAGCGATCGGATATGCCTGTTGTCTTGTTTCTACCCGAACTCAAGTCAAAATTTTCGTCAATAATTTCAGGTTTAGGAGATTTTTCACTACTATCTATTTGATTATTATTGGTGTCATTGTTGGCGATTTTGTCATTCTGATGACCAATCTCAATCTTTTCAATCCATTCGGGTAATGGTTGCCCAAACGAAAATCCATAAATTCGTGCTGCTTCAATTCTGCGGGGATCAACTTCACTCAAGCATTTCGTCAAATTTTCTAATAGCAATTCGCGATCGCCAAAATAAGTAGATTCCAGCAAAATATGTAGTTCCCTACGCTTTTGCCTGACCATGACATTGACTTTAATGTTTAATTCGAGTAATGAATCTTTAATGAGTGGAGTAAGCGATCGCATTCTTGATTTGGGGTTATTTATGCTAGTTTTAAGCAGCTACGCATAGCTAATATCAACTGGTTAAAGCATAAACCATAAACATTAATAGAAGATTATCTTGAAAGCAATATGAACTGGTTTAATCATTTAACCAATAACATCACCAACTCGCTCTGGCAAGCAAATTGTCCATTGTGTAAACGTCCCGCCGATCGCATTTTATGCAAAGACTGCGATCGGCAAATATCCGCCTATCAAGCACCAGAATTTTTGCAGAAAGACGATCCTATTTCGCCAGAGATTCCGCTTTACAGTTGGGGCATTTATGATGGCGCATTAAAACGGGCGATCGCTGCTTGTAAATATGACAATCATCCTGAAATTATGGAAGCGATCGGTGAAAAAATTGGTGATACTTGGCAGCGATCATTCAAAAACAACCCAAATCTTAAAAAAGTATCAGTAATTCCCATCCCCCTCCATGCCAAAAAATTAAAATCGCGGGGATTTAATCAAGCTGAGATTCTCGCCCGTCGTTTTTGTGAATCGGCAAA
Source organism: Pseudanabaena sp. OTE_70b_metabat_355 (assembly GCA_031377675.1). GTDB lineage: Bacteria > Cyanobacteriota > Cyanobacteriia > Pseudanabaenales > Pseudanabaenaceae > Pseudanabaena. Next base: position 7,106 of record JANMFC010000003.1, read on the forward strand.
GCTAGTATGTACGCCACAATTATTGCAACGGGTTAAAGATACTAAGGCACAAATGCAAACAAAGACCGTGAAGGAGCGTGAACAGAACTTATCGCAAGCCTTTACAGTTCCATCAAACTTACGGGGTAATCACCGCGATGTAATTTTATTTGATGATATTTATACGACTGGCGCAACAATTCGCGAGGCGATCGCCACCCTTACCAATAGCAATATTGCAGTGCGCGGCGTGATCGTCCTAGCCCGTCCGCAATTTAAAAATTCAATAACCAAGAACTAAAGTTCTTGGCTCAAAGCTAAAGTCAGTTAAAACTGACTAATTGCCAAAAATTAACCCGTTTCAACGGGTTTTAGCTTTCAGCCCGCAATTTATTGCAGGGTATATTTAAACGTGATTTTCCAACTCAGATTTCATTTTTTCAAGTGCCATGTTCATGTGCGTGAACATTTGCTGCGGTGTCACTCCAAAATTGCCCAATTGACTTTCCAACTGTTTTAGGGTCATCTGCGCCATAAAATCATCAGATAGTTCAAATCGTTTCATGAAAATCTTATAACGATCCATCATCTCTTCCATTTTTTCGATAAAGAGAATTTTGCCCTCGCGATCGAATTTGCCATAACTACCACCCAGTTGAGTTAGAGCTTGATAATCCTGAAATAGATTACGAGCTTCATTTTGAACAATCTCAGACTCAAAAAATGCCATGACTAATGCCCAGCCTCACTTACATTTACTGTTTTTTTATAAGTAGCTAGGCGCAAACCCTAAAAGCTGTAGCGCACGCGCAGCGTGCGCTACAGCTTTTGGTTTTTAATTATGTCCAGCTACTTATCTCTATTCTAATTTTATAGGCAAGTTTAACTTTACAGAAATTAACCAAAGTGGGGATATCACCCAAAAAAAGTCGCGCAAAGCGCGATTTTTTGGGATCTATGTCATTATCGGCACGGCGCGATCGCGTTTTCGGGGCAGAAATCTCACAGAGACACGTTTTAGATCAAACTTATCTTCAAGCTCGTGAACATAGTCTACCGCCTCACCCTCATGCTCGCGGTTGTCAAGAGTCTCTAGCAAAGCGATAATTTCCGAGTCTAATCCAGGCTTACCGATAAATAAGTGCATTAAAGTTTCGCAATTGTCATCATCTGCATAGATGGGAATGTAATAAATGTAGGGGGTTTCCATAATCTTTGTATAGTTTTCTGTGATTTTCTGTAAATGTTTATAACTATTGATTTTAGGGCTTAGGCAAAGCGGTTAGGTCATGTTACTCAACTGCAACAAAGATACAACATTTTAATAAAGGGTAAACTGAGAAACTACAATAGAAATATAAAAATTCGCACAAGAATTCGCACAAGAATATGTACAAGCGATCGCTTTAGCGATTAAATATTCAGCAAAGTGCGGTTCAAAAGTGCGTTCAAAAGTCCGATTCATTTAATCATGCTCAACCCAGACCCAAATACAATTCAACTCACCCCAGATGACTACGAGCGCTACTCGCGTCACCTGATCTTGCCCGAAGTGGGGGTAGAAGGACAAAAGCGACTCAAAGCCGCCAGTGTACTGTGCATCGGTACTGGTGGATTAGGTTCGCCATTGTTGTTATATCTCGCCGCCGCAGGTGTCGGACGCATTGGTATCGTGGACTTTGATGTCGTAGATACTTCCAATCTTCAGCGTCAAGTCATTCACAGCACTAGCTCGGTCGGTAAACCGAAGATCGAATCAGCAAAGGCGCGAATCTTAGAAATCAACCCCCATTGTCAGATTGATCTTTACAATACACATTTATCTTCGGTCAATGCTCTAGAGATCATGGCTCCTTATGACATTGTGGTCGATGGTACAGATAACTTTCCCACTCGCTATCTTGTCAATGATGCTTGTGTGTTGCTGAATAAGCCCAATGTCTATGGGTCAATTTTCCGATTTGAAGGACAAGCCACTGTCTTTAATTATCAAGATGGTCCCAACTATCGCGATCTCTATCCCGAACCACCACCACCAGGGTTAGTTCCCTCCTGCGCTGAAGGCGGCGTTTTAGGGATTTTGCCTGGGATCATTGGTGTGATCCAAGCCACAGAAACCGTCAAGATTATTCTTGGGCAAGGAAATACTCTGAGCGGGCGGTTGTTACTTTACGATGCCTTGAAGATGACCTTCCGTGAGTTAAAACTCCGTCCCAACCCAGTTCGTCCAGTGATCGAAGAATTAATCGATTATCAGATGTTCTGTGGTATCCCTCAACAAAAGGAAACTGAAATGGAAGCACAACAGGCGATCGCCGAAATTAGCGTTACGGAACTCAAGTCGATCATTGATGCTGGTGCAGAAGGCTATGTGATCATTGATGTTCGTAATCCCAATGAATGGGAAATTGGCAAAATCCCTAACACGGTCTTAGTACCTTTACCAGAAATCGAAAATGGCAATGGTGTGGAGAAGGTGAGATCTTTACTCAATGGACATAAGCTGATTGCCCATTGCAAGATGGGTGGGCGATCGATGAAGGCTTTGGGAATTCTCAAGCAAGCTGGTATTGATGGGATCAATGTCGCAGGCGGCATCAATGCATGGAGCGATCAAATCGACTCTTCGATTCCTAAATATTAATCTTGTGTTATGGCTGTAGCCAGCCATAACGCAAGAGAGAGAGGGGGGGGGGGGGGGCCCCCCCCCCAAAAAATGTTTTTTTTAATAAAAAACACAAAAAAAAAAAAAAATTAAAAAAAAAAAAAAAAAAAAAAAAAAA
>JANMFC010000208.1:0-2430 GCA_031377675.1 Pseudanabaena sp. OTE_70b_metabat_355
CTGATTATCACCGCAGGCACAGTGACGATGAAAATGGCTCCTGCCCTTGTCCGTCTCTACGAACAAATGCAAGAACCAAAATATGTAATCGCAATGGGCGCTTGCACTATCACTGGCGGCATGTTCAGCACTGATTCCTATACGACCGTGCGCGGTGTGGATAAGTTGATTCCTGTTGATGTGTATATCCCCGGTTGTCCGCCTCGTCCTGAAGCGATCATGGATGCAATCATTAAATTGCGGAAAAAGATTGGCACAGAAGGATTTAACGAAAGAGCAAATCTCAATCGTACCCATCGTTATTATGCGGTTAAGCATGAAATGAAGGTGGTCAGCCCGATCCTAACTGGACAATATCTAGAAATGCCCAGCCGTACAACTCCGCCACAGGAGTTAGTCCAATCTGGAATTCCATTACCCGCCTTGCAAATGGCTCAGAAGGAGGTCGAGACAGTTGGCAGATAATCAAGAAGAAGCATTAGTCACGGCTGAGGTAGCTGCCCCAGTTTCGCAATGGCTAACCAATAACGGTTTTGAGCATGAATTTTTGGGATTGGATAAACAGGGCGTTCCCATTCTCAAGGTTGAACGTCAGTTTTTACTTCCATTCTCCACGGCGCTCTATGCTTATGGCTTTAACTACATGATGATGCAATGTGGTTATGATGCTGGTGCTGGCGATAGTTTGGTGAGTGTTTATCACATTGCGAAGCTCAGTGATGATGGGATTAGTAAAAGCGATCGCCTTGAGGAAGTTCGCATTAAGGTATTTCTCCCGCGCACTGATCCTCGTTGTCCATCGGTCTATTGGATCTGGAAGACTGCGGATTGGCAGGAGCGTGAAACCTTCGATATGTATGGCATCATCTACGAAGGACATCCCAATCTCAAGCGAATTCTCATGCCTGAAGACTGGATCGGCTATCCGATGCGAAAGGATTACGTCACTCCAGACTTTTACGAGTTACAGGACGCATATTAAACAAAGAAGCACCCAATGGGTGCTTCTTTGTTTTTGATCAATTTTCTTTATTCTGCACAACATTGTCTTGCAGCCATTTCCGAAATCCCCTTAATGTTCCATTTTCTCCTAAATTTAAACGCTTCTTCACATATTCCACAATAATTTCGGCTGGCAAATCAGGAAAAGCTAAACTTTTTGAGATCTCAATATACTTACCATCTTGTAAAGCTAAAAATCCCAAACTGTAGCCATCATAGCGCCAGACTTCAGGCACGCCTAGCAAGGCATATATTGGTAAACGGCGATCGCTAGGATTGGTAATATCCACTTCTAAAACTAAATCAGGCGGCGGATCTTGTCCCACAATCACATTCTCTTGAGCGCGAATCCTTAACTCATTTTTGAGATAATAACAAGAATCTGGTTCACCACCTATTTTTAATTCAGGTATTTTCATCAGTAAAGAACCTAGACAGCGCATATCAATTTCTAGTTCATCGACAAAAACTGTGAGTAATCTATCAAAAAAACGACTCCTACCTTCATGGAGTGATAGTGGAGACATAATTTCTAAAGTGCCATTGAGGTAATGAAATAAAGTTTTGCGGCGATCGCCTATATCGGCAAGTAAATTTTCAAAGGTATGCCAACTAACGTTATGCAAGATCACGCGATCTTCGGCGATCGGTAGAGCTTGATCGGCGATTAAGGTTGGAGTATCAAGTTTTCTGATTGTTGTGGCGGTCATGGTGATTTCCTGTATTTTTCAAATTCTTGCTTTTTCCGCTTAGATTTAGATAACTTAGTGGGTTTTCTGCAAATCTTGTGTCATCAGCCAAAACCAAATATGAGTATCTAGCACAATTATTTCAGACATTCCCAATCCTCTTCATCAACGATGGGGCTGACGATATCGCCTAATGTTCTGCCTTTACCTGCGATCGCTTTTGATGGAGAGCGTTTTTTAATTGGGGTGACTTTATTCTCTTCGGCAATTATAATAATGGCGCGAGTTGTCTGGAAGTTTGGCTTTGCACCTAGCCATGTAATGCGATCGCCTTCAATGGCAACTTCATAACTTTTGAGCATGGTTGTTTATCTCCTTAAAGTATTTTCAAATTCTTGTTTTTTATTAGAGATTAAAGAACGCAGTCGATCGCCTGCGTTCTGCTGTTTCTTCTCCTCAAGCTCTAACTGATCGCTTGAGCAAATGGGATAGCTTCGCCCTGTAATTCTTCGGCTAGGTCAAAGGCATAAATTTCTTCTAGTTCTTCTAAACGTGCAAGCAGTTTTTGATAATAGGGCATCTCTAAAAATAGGTCTACACAGAGCAAGGGATTTGAGGAATTGGGATAGAAGTATAATATAATAAAAAAGAGATAGAAGAGGTTAAAAGGCAATGCAAGAAAGGCAGACAGATATTTTTGATTTTGAAAAGTACGAACTAAAACATAGTAGCTTTAAAA
>JANMFC010000215.1:0-9303 GCA_031377675.1 Pseudanabaena sp. OTE_70b_metabat_355
CCCTGTTAAGGTGCAAAAATATCGAACTTAGATTGGTCGTTTCAGCCTTCAAGAATCCATTTTATTGAACTTTTGACATGATGTTTTACAGATCTATATCGATGGGATCACGCAAGCTCATTAGTCACCTTAACAGGGGTAGGGTTATGATGCTAAGGGTTTGTCCGTGACCTTTTCATCAATGACTTCATGGATGAGTTTTGATGAACGGTTTAACGCTTACAAATACTTAAAGTTCGTGTTGCTAATATTTGTTCAGATGATCGTTCTGCCTATCATTATATGCAGTTAAATGAAACTTCCAGTGACCTCTCAAGTGGTCGATTGCTGCAAAGAAGCTTATTGCCACAAAGCTTGCCTACTTACCCTGGGCTAGATATTGCTGCGGAAGTTTGGACAGCAGTTGATCTTGGTGGCGACTATTATCAATTTTTAGAACAGTCTGGGACCTTGGCGATCGCGATCGCTGACTCATCAGGCAAATCTGTCGCTGGAGCAATCCATGCCGCCTTGTTTAAAGGACAGCTTGATGGCTATGGACAGCATGGTCGGTTACAAAATCCTGCCTCGATGCTCAATTCCTTAAATCAGTTACTGTGCAAAAGCCGTACCGATGATGCGATCGCCTTAAGTTATGGCGCGATCGATCTCGTCAATTATGAATTACATTTGGGCAATGCAGGGATTCCCGGCCCATTAATTTATCGGGCGGCTGATCATACCTGTGAAGAGATCGTCAATCCCGCGATCGCCCTTGGACGTTTTGATAGTGCTGCTTATCGAGCAACTTCGCGATTTCTTAACGAAGGCGATATCGCGATTTTCTTTAGCGATGGTTTGTTTGAAGCCACTGATCCAGAGGGAGAAGAATTTGGTCGAGCTAGTGATGGCGATGTTTCTGAATTACGGAAAACGGTCATTCAATTAGCAAATAATTCATCTTTCGGTATTTTAGAAGGCTTAAAAAAAGCCCTTGATGATTTTACTGAACGTGAGTATCCCGAAGACGATGTATCGATAGTTGTTGTTAAGCTCCAAAACAAAGTTGCTTTTACGGAATTGCGTAACTGCCCCTATCTTGAGGCTTTACAAGCTTGGGAGCGCTCAGACGAAAGAGATGAATCTGCACTTTTAAGGGGAACTCGACTTGCCGAAGCTTTGACTTGGGCGAAAAGTCAATCTGATCTGTCCAGACTTGATCTGAGCTTTTTAGAAGCGTCGCAACGAGTTAGCGATCGCGAACAATTGATGGCTGCAAGAGCTGCCGATGCTGATCGCCTTGAGAAACTGACTCAAGATCTAGAGGCAAGTCTAGAATCAGAGCGCCGCCAAAGAATTGTGGCAGAAATGGGCGAAGTCAACGAGAAGATTGTGGCAATGACCATTTCTTCGGAAGCCCTCTATCTGTCCAACAATCATATTGAGGGGATGATCGCAGGCGTAATCGGCGGTGTCCAACTAAAACGCCTAACTACCCAAGTTGATGCCGATACTCTCGAAAATTTACGCGCCAATACTCAAATCCGATCAATTACCGCCCTAGAGCAGGTTGTCTATGGAATCCATGAGTATAACCGCCTTGAGGGGCATGGTTTTTGGGTTAACAAAGTTTGCTATTCACGGGATGGTCAGTTTCTCGCTTCGGCTAGTAGCGATCGCTCGATCAAAATTTGGACTATAGCGGGAGTATTACTCCAAACCTTAGTCGGACATACCAATTGGGTTACAAGTGTTGCCTTTAGTCCTGATGGCAATTTGTTAGTATCAGGCAGCCGTGACAATATGTTGAAGATCTGGCGGCGCGATCCCGCTTCCGATGGTAATTTCTCCCCCAAACCGATAAATACGGTTAGGGGACATGAGGGACCGATTCTTGATGTCTGTTTTAGTCATGACGGGGAGATGATTGCTAGCGCCAGTGAAGATACCACAATCCGACTTTGGAAAAATGATGGCACGGTAATCAGGACTTTGCGGGGCGGACACGATCGCTGGGTCACTTGTGTCGCTTTTCATCCCAACGGCAAATCCTTAGTTTCGGGTAGTGCCGATCGCAATCTGATTATTTGGAATGTTCTTGGCACACCAATCAAACATTTACGCGGACATGACAGTTTTGTTGAAAGTGTCGCTTATGCTTCTAACGGTTTAGCGATCGCATCAGGCAGTCGCGATCGCACCGTTAAATTATGGGGATCAGATGGTGTTTTAATCAAAACCCTGTATGGACACTCGGACAAAGTATGGAGTGTCGCCTTCAGCCCCGACAATCATACCCTCGCCTCCAGTGGATTTGACCGCTCGATTCGAGTTTGGGATATCGAACAAGGTTTGCGGTATACCTTTCAAGGACATGGCGATGTCGTACATAGTATCGCTTTTAGTCCTGACGGCAAAAATCTCGCTTCAGCAAGCCGAGATACAACAGTTAAACTTTGGTCAATTCATGGCACGCCCTTACGGACTTTAATGGGGCATACTGATGAAATTCATTGTGTGGCAGTTAGTCCTGATGCCAAATTTATAGCATCTAGTTGTAAAGATAAAACTGTCAATCTCTGGAATGCCAATGGTTCCCTTGCGGCAATTTTAGAAGGACATAACGACAAAGTTAACTGTGTCACTTTCAGCCCCGACAGCTCCACGATTTTGACCGCGAGTTCAGATTCTAGTATTAAAATTTGGGATGTTAACGGCACATTAATTGAAACAATTAGCGCCCACCGTGCGGAAATTTATAGTGTTGTTTATCGATGCGATGGACAAGTTTTTGCGTCCTGTAGCGCTGATGGCACGGTGCGAATATGGAGTGCTGATGGTAAATGGCTGCAAACTCTAACAGGGCATACTGCTGAAGTTTACAGCATTGATTTTAGTCCTGATGGTAGTATGCTTGCGTCCGCTAGCAAGGATAAATTGATAAATCTTTGGAGTTGGGATGGCACACTTCTAAAAACTTTGGATGGTCATAGCGCTGAGGTATTTACAGTTTCATTCAACCCCAACGGCACGGCGATCGCTAGCGGTAGCATGGATCAAAGCGTCAAGATCTGGAGTATTGATGGCAAGTTAATTAAAACCCTAAATGGGCATAGCGCCGAAGTTACGAGTGTCAGGTTTAGCCCCGATGGAAAATCGCTCGTTTCGGCAAGTGAAGATTCAACGGTGCAGTTTTGGAGTGGCGATGGTACGCTTTTGCGGACTTTTAATGGTCATCAAGGCGCAGTCAAAAGTATCTGCTTTAGTGCCAATGGCAAAACCTTGATGTCAGCAGGCGAGGATCGCAAAATTGTGATTTGGAATCTCGACCTAGAAAACTTATTGATGCGTTGCTGTCAATGGCTCCAAGAATATTTAAGAACCAATATCAATGTTTCTGAAGAAGATAAACGTACCTGTTTAGGTGGCTGCGGCTGGCTATACAAATATCTCAAGGCAAATCAGACTCCTTAAGGCCGAAAATCCCTTGTTCCTTCTAAAAAATTTAGTATAACTACTAAAAAAGCCCCGCATTGCGGGGCTTTTTTAGTTGAAAATAAATTCACGGGAAGAAAATTTATTTCTTTTTCTTACTTGCAGCCAAAGCCTCAGCTTCTGTAACCAGAATTTTACTGACAACACCCGATCCAACGGTACGACCGCCTTCACGAATCGCAAAGCGCATACCTTGCTCGATCGCGATGGGGTTGATTAGTTCAACAGTCATCTTGATGCGATCGCCAGGCATAACCATTTCCGCAGCACTACCATCATCGGCAGTAAAGGTCTCAATTGTTCCAGTTACGTCAGTAGTACGCACATAGAACTGAGGACGATAGCCAGGGAAGAAAGGAGTCTTACGACCACCTTCTTTCTCAGTCAAAATGTAAACTTCACCTTCAAACTTGGTGTGAGGGCTAATCGAGTTAGGCTTAGCCAAAACCATGCCACGCTCGATCTGATCCTTCTGAATACCACGAAGTAACAAGCCAGCATTGTCACCCGCCAAGCCTTCATCCAAGCTTTTCTTGAACATTTCAATACCCGTAACCGTAGTAGTACGAGTATCGGCAAGCCCAACAAGTTCGACAACATCGCCGACCTTGACAGTTCCACGCTCAATCCGACCCGTAGCAACCGTACCACGACCAGTGATCGAGAATACGTCTTCAACAGCCATCAAGAAAGGCTTGTCAACTTCACGCTCAGGAGTAGGAATGTAAGAATCGACTGTGTCCATCAAAGTCCAAATCTTATCAACCCAAGCATCTTCGCCGCGCTGAGTTTTGGGAGCAGCAGTCATTTTCTCAACTGCTTTCAATGCCGAACCACGGGTAATAGGAATATTATCGCCATCGAAATCATAGGAAGAGAGCAGTTCGCGAACTTCAAGTTCAACTAGCTCAACTAGCTCTTCTTCGCCTTCCATCTGATCTTCTTTGTTCAAGAAAACCACAAGTTGAGGCACACCAACCTGACGTGCTAACAAAATATGTTCGCGAGTTTGAGGCTCAGGACCATCGGCAGCAGATACAAGAAGGATTGCGCCATCCATTTGAGCTGCGCCAGTGATCATGTTCTTAACATAGTCAGCATGTCCAGGACAGTCAACGTGGGCATAGTGGCGTTGAACGGTTTGATACTCAACGTGAGCCGTGTTGATCGTAATACCACGAGCTTTTTCTTCAGGCGCAGCATCGATTTGATCGTATGCTTTTGCAGTTGCTTGACCAGCAGCAGCAAGTGACATGGTGATAGCAGCAGTTAGTGTGGTTTTACCATGGTCAACGTGACCGATAGTACCGATATTGACGTGGGGTTTATCTCTCTCAAATTTAGCGCGTGCCATTTTTTCGTAATTATCCTTAATTTTGTAATTGTTGCCCTAATGTACTAGAGCATTTTCGGTAATTATTACTCTAGTTTATAGAGTATTGGTCGAGTATTTTAGAGGACTACTCTTTTTTGCCCTTGTTTTTAGCAATGATGGCTTCAGCCACATTTCTAGGGACTTCTTCATAATGGCTAAATTCCATCGAGAAGCTTGCCCTACCTTGTGTTGACGAGCGCAGGTCAGTTGAATAACCAAACATCTCAGACAAAGGAACCCTTGATTCAACGGTTTTGCCAGAAGCGGTATCTTCCATGCCGATGATATTGCCACGACGACGACTAAGGTCACCAATCACATCACCCATGTAATCTTCAGGGGTTTCGACTTCAACTTTCATCATCGGTTCTAGCAATACGGGCTGAGCTCTCATTACGGCATCTTTAATTGCCATTGAACCAGCAATCTTAAAGGCCATTTCCGAGGAGTCAACGTCATGGAATGAACCATGTACCAGAGTTGCTCTAAGGTCAATCACAGGATAACCCGCGAGAATTCCCGACTCACAGGCTTCTTTCATACCTTGTTCAGAAGGTTTAATGAATTCCTTAGGAATCACACCACCAACGATCTTCGATACAAATTCAAATCCTGTGCCAGGCTCGGTTGGCTCCAAGTTGATCACAACGTGACCATATTGTCCTTTACCGCCGCTTTGACGGGCAAACTTGCCTTCAATATCGGTGACAGTTTTGCGAATAGTCTCGCGGTAAGCGACTTGAGGTGCGCCCACATTAGCTTCAACGCCAAACTCACGTTTCATCCGATCAACGAGAATTTCAAGATGAAGTTCTCCCATGCCAGAAATAATCGTTTGATTGGTTTCTGGATCAGTCATGACGCGGAAAGTCGGATCTTCTTCAGAAAGTGATTGCAAAGCTTTGGATAGTTTTTCCATATCCTGCTTTGTTTTCGGCTCCACCGCAACAGAAATAACAGGCTCTGGAATAAACAAGGTCTCAAGCACAATTTGGGCATTGTCATCACAAAGTGTGTCACCAGTGAAGGTGTCTTTGAGTCCCAATACTGCGCCAAGATCGCCTGCTCTCAGTTCATCAACTTCTTGGCGATCGTCAGCCTTCAAGATGATCAGTCGAGAGATCCGTTCCTTCTTATTCTTGCTGGAATTTAGGGCGTAAGAACCTTTCTTTAAGATGCCAGAGTAAACGCGCACAAAGGTCAGGCGACCATAAGGGTCGGCCATGATTTTGAAGGCAAGGGCTGACATCGGCGCGTCATCCTTGGCTTCACGAATCGCCTCTTCACCGTTAGGAAGCAAACCTGTGACTGGTTTGACATCGCTAGGTGCAGGCAGATAATCGATGACAGCATCTAATAAAAGTTGTACACCTTTATTTTTAAACGCTGAACCGCAAGTCATCGGTACGATCTTGCCGCTTAAAGTACCTTTACGCAGCCCTGTTTTAACTTCCTCTTCGGTGAGTTCTTCACCTTCAAGGTATTTTTCCATCAGGACATCATCAGAGTCAGATACTGATTCAAGTAGATTGCCGCGCCACTCGTTAGCTAGTTCAACTAAGTCCGCAGGAATATCTATTTCTTCGATATCCTTGCCTATTTCGTCTTTATAGACATAAGCTTTCATTTTGACGAGATCGACAATACCTACTAGTTCCGCTTCACTACCAATTGGCAACTGAATAGGAACTGCATTCGAGCCAAAACGAGCGCGAATCTGCTCTCTTACTCGCAAAAAGTTCGCACCCATGCGATCCATTTTGTTAACGAATACGAGGCGGGGAACTTTGTAGCGATCGGCTTGTCTCCATACAGTTTCAGACTGAGGCTGTACGCCACCTACAGCACAGAAAACAGCAACTACACCATCAAGGACGCGCATGGAGCGTTCGACTTCAATGGTGAAATCAACGTGTCCAGGGGTGTCGATGATGTTGATGCGGTGGTCTTTCCAACTGGTGCTGATGGCAGCCGCCGTGATCGTGATCCCACGCTCACGTTCTTGCGCCATCCAATCTGTCGTTGCAGTTCCATCATGGACTTCACCGATTTTGTGAACAACGCCAGAGTAAAACAGAATCCGCTCTGTAGTTGTGGTTTTACCAGCGTCAATATGCGCTGCAATACCGATATTGCGTACCTTGTCTAAGGCAATAGAGCGTTCCACAATGGTTTCCTCATGTTTGTCAGGAATTGAAAAGTTATATTAAGAATAGTATAGAAAAGTAGTCATTGGCAAAATATTAGAATTTGCCAACTGCCAATACAAACTATCGATCTTAATAACGGTAATGAGCAAATGCTTTGTTTGCTTCTGCCATTTTGTGGGTTTCTTCGCGCTTACGAATGGTTTGACCAGTTTCATTGGCGGCATCCATTAATTCGTTAGCGAGCTTGGTGACCATGCTACGTCCAGCACGAGCGCGAGAGTATTGGACGAGCCAGCGAAGGGCTAGGGCGACACCGCGATCGGTACGGACTTCCATCGGCACTTGATAGGTAGCACCACCAACACGACGAGCCTTGACTTCTACCAATGGGGTAGCATTACGGATCGCCCGATCAAACACTTCTAGAGGTGGGTTGCCAGTGCGTTCGCCAATGGTATCAAGAGCTTTGTAGACAATATGCGAAGCTACAGAATACTTGCCGCGTGACATTACACGACGGGTAAGCATTGTGATGAGACGGCTGTTATAAACCGAGTCTGGGGGAGTTATGCGCTTTGAAGCTTTCGTTCTACGGGACATTTTGGTACTAAATTCACCTTATAAAATGAATTACTAATTTTACTAATTTGCTGAATGGTTACTAAAACCGAAATTTAAGATCAAATCTAAGACTTTCTACGGATGATTCTTACTTCTTCTTCTTTCCAGTAGTTGCGGCGGCGGCTTGACCTGGCTTGGGTCGCTTAGCACCGTACTTGGAGCGTCCTTGCTTACGATCTTTTACGCCCGAAGTATCGAGAGTGCCGCGAATGATGTGATAACGCACACCTGGTAAATCCTTTACACGACCGCCTCTAATCATCACAACGGAGTGTTCTTGGAGGTTATGCCCAATCCCAGGAATGTATGCTGTGACTTCAAAGCCAGAAGTCAAGCGTACACGGGCGACCTTTCTAAGTGCAGAGTTGGGCTTCTTAGGTGTTGTAGTGTAGACACGAGTACATACTCCCCTGCGTTGGGGGCAGCTTTTTAGGGCAGGAGACTTTGTTTTGGTGATTATGGTTTGGCGCTCACTACGGATGAGCTGTTGGATCGTGGGCATAAGTGATGATTTGGTATATCTGCGGCTGTGTATTCTAATCAACAGCACATAATTATAACAAAGTACGTCTCACAAAGTCAATTGCAAAAAACAATTGTCATGGTTTGATTAGCTATGTTATGGCTATGTCGGCTGTGGCGATCGCTGTTTTTATGGAGACAGCGTATAAACAAAAAAGCAATATAGGCAAAACTAACGATAATTTACGATTCGGGCAAAGCCTGCTGGGTCAAGACTTGCTCCACCAACTAGTACACCGTCAATTTCAGGTTGAGCCATGATTTCGTCAATATTATCAGCTTTGACGGAACCGCCATATTGAATTGTAATGTTGCGATTTGTTAGTTTACTACGAATTAGACCAATTACGCGATTAGCTTCGCTAGATGCACAGGTGTCGCCTGTCCCGATCGCCCAAATTGGTTCGTAAGCGATGATCAAATTATTTTGATCGACATCAACCAGATCGGCAGCTAGTTGCGAAAAAATCCACGATTCGGTTTCATTGGCATCGCGTTGCTGCTTACTTTCACCCACACATAGAATCGGTGTAAGCCCATGAGCTTGTGCTGCTTTCAGTCGTTTGTTAACAGTTTCATCGGTTTCACCAAAGAACTGACGGCGTTCGCTATGTCCGATGATCACATACTTGATGCCCATTTCCACTAACATCGGTGCGGAAATTTCGCCTGTGAATGCGCCATTTTCTGCCCAATGGACATTTTGAGCGCCAATACTTAGGTTTGGTTGACCGATCGCTGGCACGATCGTCTGTAAGATCGCCAAGTTTGTATAGGGGACGCAAATAAGGATTTGCTGATCGGCGATCGCCGCTTGAGACGCGGTGTCTTTTAGATGCGATGGAAATTCTGAGAAAAATGTTTTGGCTTCAGACTGGGTTTTATACATTTTCCAGTTGCCAGCGATAACGATTTTACGCAAGGCTCGTTTACCCCTGATTTAGGATGATAAAAATAATAAATTGTTATTTAGTTTACCGAAAAATGGCTCATAAAAACAAAAGGTATCGCGAAGCGACACCTTTTGTTTTATCCCCAAAAACTGAATGAGTCTAGCAGAAGGCTGCTAGACTCATGTCTTTAAATAATTCAATTGTGTTTTTACTAGAGGTTTACTGGAGCGTGTCGGTATTGATTAACTGTACGCTGTAGCCCTTATCT
>JANMFC010000216.1:0-8294 GCA_031377675.1 Pseudanabaena sp. OTE_70b_metabat_355
CCCTGTTAAGGTGCAAAAATATCGAACTTAGATTGGTCGTTTCAGCCTTCAAGAATCCATTTTATTGAACTTTTGACATGATGTTTTACAGATCTATATCGATGGGATCACGCAAGCTCATTAGTCACCTTAACAGGGGTACTGCGCTAAACCTAAAGTTTCCACCAATTCACAGGCGCATACTTCTTGGCTGGGTTGAGCCGCAATTAAGCTCAAGATTTGTAAACGCGCAGGTTCCCCCAATACGCGAAATGTTGTGGCTAAATAATTTGCGTTATCAGGTGTCAGCCGACCTTCGAGCAGGGGTGGACAACAGATAATCGATGGATTTGGCTTCATAAACTTATATTTTAATTTGCGGCGGGTTTGCCAGTAAATTGCTGTAAGCCATATCAACTTTTGCTGTTGACAGATTTCCATCAATATAGCCAGAATAAATATATTGATTATCATAAATATTTGCATTAATCAATATTTAAAACAAACTTAACCTTTAGATAATCTATGGCTGTGCGCGTTGGCATTAATGGCTTTGGCAGAATCGGCAGATTGGCTCTGCGGGCTGCTTGGAGCTTTCCCGAATTGGAGTTTGTACATATTAACGAAATCAAGGGCGGCGTAGAAGCTGCCGCGCATTTACTTACGTTTGACTCGGTACATGGTCGTTGGCAACAGGATGTGAGATTAAAAGGCGATCGCATCGAAATTGATCATAAATTCATCAGCTTTAGCGAATATGCCAAACCCGAATTAGTTAACTGGCAAGAATTAGGCGTAGACATAGTTCTGGAATGTTCTGGCAAATTCCGCACTCCCGAAACCCTAAATCTCTATTTCAGCAAAGGCGTAAAGAAAGTCATCGTTGCGGCTCCTGTGAAGGAAGAAGCGCTAAATATCGTGATGGGAATTAACGATTATCTTTACGATCCCGCCCAGCATCATCTATTAACAGCAGCGTCTTGCACGACTAACTGTCTCGCGCCTGTGGTGAAAGTCATTCATGAAGGTTTAGGAATTAAGCATGGTGTGATTACCACCATTCATGACAATACGAATACGCAAACTCTTGTTGATGCACCTCACAAAGATCTACGTCGTGCCAGAGCCTCAGCTTTATCGCTAATTCCCACAACCACGGGATCGGCAACAGCGATCGCTCTGATCTATCCCGAACTCAAGGGCAAATTAAATGGATTAGCGGTGCGCGTGCCATTGCTGAATGCTTCGCTTACGGATTGTGTGTTTGAAGTAGAAAGAGAAACTACAATTGAAGAAGTGAATGGATTATTAAAGGCTGCTTCTGAAGGTGAACTCAAGGGGATTTTAGGTTATGAAGAGCGTCCCTTAGTTTCTATTGATTACAAAGATGATCCGCGATCGGCGATTATTGATGCCCTTTCGACAATGGTTGTCGATCGCACTCAGGTAAAGATTCTTGCTTGGTATGACAACGAGTGGGGCTATTCCTGTCGCATGGCGGAATTAGCGAGAAAAGTGGCGATCGCGCTCTAATAACCAAAAGAAGCGTGCAAAGCACGCTTCTTTTGGTGAAAATAATTTTTGAGAAAACTTATGACCTCCTCCACTGCATCGCAAGCGAACTTCAAAAATTATGTGCTTGTCACCCTCACCTATTGGGGGTTTACGATTACCGATGGTGCATTGCGGCTATTGGTATTACTTTATTTCAACAATATTGGCTATACCCCTATTCAAATCGCTTCTCTATTCCTATTCTATGAAGTGTTCGGAGTCGTTACCAACTTTTTAGGCGGATGGATTGGCTCACAATTAGGGTTGAAAGTTACGCTCTATACAGGAATTGGCTTACAGATTTTCTCGCTGATAATGTTGTCTTTTCTCAATCTAGAATGGGCGCAGTGGTTAGCAGTTCTCTATGTGATGATCGCTCAAGCTTTTTCGGGAATTGCTAAAGACTTGACGAAGATGAGTACTAAAAGCGCGATTCGCTTAGTCGTACCGCAGGATGCTCAATCGGCTTTGTTTAAATGGGTTGCAATTCTGACGGGTTCAAAGAATGCCTTGAAGGGTGTTGGCTTTTTTATTGGCAGTGCTTTATTAGGACTATGTGGGTTTGTGAATTCCCTCTGGATTATGGCGGGATGCTTATTTTTGCTGCTATTCACAGGTCTGTTTTTACCAAAGAGAATGGGCAAAATCAAAGCCAAGGTCAAGTTCAAACAACTCTTTTCTAAAAGCCCTGAAATCAATCTTCTATCCGCAGCAAGATTCTTTCTCTTTGGTTCCAGAGATGTCTGGTTTGTGGTGGGATTGCCTGTATTTTTACGCAGTGCCTTAGGCTGGTCATTTTATCAAGTTGGTGGTTTCTTAGCCTGTTGGGTGATTGGCTATGGTTTAATTCAATCCCTTGCACCGACATTGATTAAGCGCTTTGGTGATGGACAGCCGCCCCGATCGCAAACCGTGCGATTTTGGACAACTTCTCTCATTGCGGTTCCTGCGATTATAGCGATCGCCTTACAATTAAATCTCCCTGCAAATCTAGTAATCATCGTTGGCTTACTAATTTTCGGTGTCGTTTTTGCCTTTAACTCATCGGTGCATTCTTATCTAGTTCTCGCCTTTACCGATGATGACAAAGTTGCTTTAAATGTCGGCTTTTATTACATGGCAAATTCGGGCGGACGTTTAGCAGGGACAGTTCTCTCTGGTTTGATTTATGAGTTTTATGGATTAATTGGCTGTCTATGGGTATCCGCAATCATGGTTTTAGCGGCGGCGGTGATTACACGCAAGTTACCTGATCCTGAGCCAAGTAAGGCGATCGCTTGGAAGTCTGATGGAGAATAGGCAAAAGGAAAAAGTAGAAAGGAAAAAGGAAAAATCAGATGGACGGCACGATTTGGGTGGAGAGATTGGGAGCTATCGGGGTTACCTCCTTCAGATTGGCAATCTGATCTGGTTACACAAGGTTCTGTGTTCTATTTCGTAATTAACGTCAATATCGCATAAGCCCAAATGTTAGAGTAGTGGCAATTCATGAATTGCCACTACTTTTTCAGTTTAAGAGGCTTTTAGTTCCTGTTGATACGAAAAAACATCCAAAACAACTGACTTAATTGGCTTAGACTTGCCATGAAGCATAACTCTAATCCCTTCAGATGTTTTAGCACTAAAAACTTCTTCACCACATTGAGAACAAACAATAGCAGGAATATTTTCGACTAGATAGAATTTAGTGTTGATTTCAAAAATCTCACTCACATATTCGGGATGAGACTGATTTGAACCGCAAACATGACATTTAAACATTAGTTAATTTCTCCTTACCTTAAAATCAATCCAATCATTCTGATTCGGTTCATACAAAGTAATAACTTTAGTGATATCTGATTCCATTCTAGAAACCTGAATATGTAAAGCCCTCTCAGCCTTAGTAAACCCTAATAACAGACTGCTTGGAGCATATTTATCATCTGGGTAATCCTCTATTATCACTAAATTTTCGCCTATCTCCCTAATTTCATCGTTACTAATATTTCGCTGAGTCTGACGCTTTAGAGCATGTCTGGTCAACTGAAACTCTTCGGAGTATAGTTGCTTGCGTATTTCTGCAAGAGATTTCATTTTTTTCATCTCTTTGGAATTTCGTTAAGGATATTATACCAACAACAGTTTTGATATCAAGGTATTGCTATTCATTTTAGCTACAACATCGATACAGAGAGACATTTGACAAATTTATGAGGAGAGAGATAAGTCCCTGCAATCAATTAAACCAGAGTGGACACTTTGCGCTATAGGATATTGGCTAGAAGTTTTTAATATATTTACTGAAAATATGAATTATCTGGTTAGTGTTTGGAGCGATCGCATGAAAGCCGAGGAAGTTTATACTCAATTAGAATCAGCAAATTTTCCGATGGAGTCGATCTCGATTTTAGGTAAAGGTTATAAAACGGCTGAAGAATTTGGCTTTATTGATCCGATCGAAATTGGACGAAAACAAGCTTTTTCCATGTCCTATTGGCTTGTACCCTTTGGATTTTTATCAGGGGTTGGCTTTAGCCTAGTTACCGATTTACAGACATTCTCTTGGGCTGGGGCGATCGGCAACCATGCGATCGGCGGTTTATTAGGTGCGTTTGGTGGGGCGATGGGCAGCATATTTGTGGGTGGCGGTGTTGGTGTTGCCACGAGTAGTGACTCAGTGCCGATGCGTAATCGTCTTGAAGAAGGCAAATATTTGATTATTGTCCAAGGTGCAGATAATGTCGTCGTTCGCGCAAATCAAATCATGCGCCCTTTACGTCCTGAGAATATTCACGGTTACGTTGCGCCCTAAATTCTTTATAAATTCATGTTGACTTTTTAATGTGGGCTATGCCCACAAACATGATTAGCTCAAAACTATCTAACTTTAATCTATATTAATTCATGAAATTACGCCAATTTTTTTATGTTTTAGCTAGCGTAGGCTTGGTTGCAATAATTTACATTCTGATTCGATCATCGCGTCCGACATCATCTGGTGACACGATTAACGTAGACGATCATAAAAATATTAATGCTAAAACTCAGATAGGAGATTTTGAACAAATTAAAGGGACAGAAGTTCTGCGAGCGGCTCTTTCTCTCAGAAAAGAATATATTTTGAGTTCTGGCTCCTCCAGTGAAGGTCCTATTCAAAACTATATTTTCTTTGATTCCACCAAAAAAACGTCCTATTGGCTTAAGCCCAAAAGAGAAGGAGTAATCCTTTCAGCGATCGCGTTGTCTGAAAATGAAGATTATAAATTTGAGCCAACTAAGATTACGCCCATCGCTTTTATTTACTTGACCGCCGATAAAGATACAAACAACGACGATAGAATCGGATGGGAAGATCGCAAACAACTTGCCATATCGAATAGTTCAGGTTTAGGATTCAAGATTTTAATTGATCAAGTTGATCGATTTAACGGTTCTTCAGTTGTGAAAAATAATCGCGTATTTCTATTCTATCAACTAGGAAATAAACAAAAAGTTGCGGAAGTCGATGTGCGATCGCAAGAGATTATCAGTAGTAGTGAATTTAGCGCTCAACCATTATGAATCAGTTTCCAAAGTAAAATGGAAACTTGTACCGACTGAGCAAGACAAATCTAATGTCGCCCTTAATTGCTGAGTGAGGATATGCACTAGTCTTAATCCAAAAGAAGCGCTGGGAGAATCGGTCATATTGAAAGCAGGATTTTCGGCAAAACCTTCGGTAAAACTTTTGGCAAAACTTGTGGGAATGCCAATTCCATTATCACGAATAATTAAATGGAGCTTACGATCTTGCGTAGATTCATACAAAATCACTTCGATTAGGCTTCTATTATAGTCAGGATAATCGGAATGATCAGTACGATCAGGAAATGCGTGTTTAAAAGCATTGGTTAATAATTCATTGACGATCAACCCCATAGAAATAGCTGTATCAATCTTCAGAAATGTAGTATTTGTGTCTAAGTTCAACTTGATTTGATTATGATTAAAACTGGTGGAACTATGCAGATTATCCACCAAACGCTGAAGATACTCACAAAAATCAATCTTGCCCATATCCTGAGATTGATACAACTGTTCGTGGATTAGTGACATCGCATGGATGCGCTTTTGACTATCGGAAACCGATTTAAGGGCTACGACATCAGTTATATATCTTGCTTGCATGGACAATAAACTATCGACCAAACCCAGATTATTTTTGACTCGATGATGCACTTCCCTCAACAGCACTTCTTTTTCTGCGAGGGATGACTGTAATCTAGTTTCAGTTTCTTTTAATTGGCTAATATCAGAAGCAGCGCCAATTATTTGTTTTACGGTTCGATTAACATTGCGGAGAAATACTGTTTCTTGACTATAAAACCATTTCCACTTGCCATGAATATCTCGCATCCGATATTCAATCATAAATAAATCTTCTGATTTGTTAACTCGGACTTGTTGATAATGCTCTTTTATCCTCGTTAAATCATCGGGATGCACCATAAAATCCAAAACCAATTCCCCCATATCCTGAATCTCTAAGTCTGTATAACCAAGAATGGCGGTAAGCCCATGATTACAATAAATATTTCGATATTCTTCAATGTCATATATATAAAGAATATTGGGTGTGGTATCGGCAATACGTTGAATAAATTCTTGACTTTTTTTAAGAGCTTGTTCCGCTTGTTTGCGGGTTAAAGCGATCGCAATATTCGTGACGATCATCTTCGTTAACTGGATTTCTTCTTCGGTAAATTGTCTGGGTTGATCAAAACATGCCACGATATCCCCCAAATGTCGGCGATCGCACTCTAGAGGGAATATTGCCACAGAGCCAATACTTGCCATATTGGATGTACTTTCTGGATGGTGATGAAAGATGGCTGCGGGGGGAAACTCTCTTGAGTTAGATTTGCTGAGACCACCTGAGTCACCCAAAAAAGTAGCGATCGCCTGTTGGTCATCTGCACTTAATCCTACCGTAGCTGGAAATTCTAATTGAGGCGATAGAGTCACTACAGCCGCCCGCACAATTCGCAAGGCGGGACAAATTCCATCTAAAGCAATTTGATAAATTTGATTGAATGTCTGAGCAGCATTCAACGCGGACACAAATTCATACATCAACTTTAAGCGTGTCAGCTGCAAATTTAAGTGATCTTCATTTTGCTGTTGATCGGCGATCGTTAGTAATAACTGGTGATTGGCTTCTTTAAGTTTAGGAATGAGCTTAGTCATCCGACTCACCTCCCACGATCGCCTTTCTAATTCTCAAACTGGGAGAACCACAACCAACCGCCAACCCACTCTGTCCACCTTTACCACAACCGCCCGACTCATCCCACAAAAAATCATCAGCGATCGCTTCAATATCATTTAAAGTCTCAAAAACATTTCCCGAAAGTGTCACATCTTTAACAGGCTCCGCAATTTGACCATTGCGAATCATCCAAGCTTCTCCCGCCGTGAAGGTAAACATTTCGCCATTAGTCATGCCGCCCTGCCAGTTTTTGGCATAAACGCCAATGGGAATATCCGCAAATAAATCACCTACAGGCGTTGTCCCACGACCAATCCAAGTATTCGTCATTCGCACAATCGGTGGGTAATGATAATCCAAACAACGAGCATTACCTGTCACTTTTTCGCCCAATTTACCTGCGGTTTCGCGAGAATGCAGCCGCCCTGCTAGTACCCCATCTTTGATTAATTGCGTTGTCGTAGCCGCTACACCTTCATCATCATAAAGATAACTACCACGATGTTCAGGGGTTGCGGCTCCATCAAAAATCTGCAAATCTTCTGAGCCAAATCTGCGTCCAAGGCTCATCGTCTCTAACATATCAGGATTTTCATACAGCATATCTGCTTCTGATAAATGACCAAAAGCCTCATGAACAAACAATCCTGCCAGAATCGGATCGATCACCACCGTATAGGTATTACCCTGCACTGTTGGTAAATCTAGAGCAGCCACTGCTCTCTGCGCCGCACCGATCGCTCGTTGATCCAAATTCAGTAAATCTCGATAGGAACGCCTCGACCCAAACGTTTCGCGTCCCGTCTGCACAAGATCACCATGTCTCGCCGTTGCCGCACAACGTAATTCCCAATCCGCCCATTCCTGTTCGATGATCGTTCCCTCAGAATTCGCAAAAATTACTTGCTGCGTACAATCACCATACCGAACCGCCGTACTGACTACACGGTCAGATACCGATCGCAAAATTTCGCTGTAATCAGCGCACAAGTTCTTTTTATCAATCAGTTCAGTTTGATGTGGATTTTCTTGAATTAAAGATACCCTGTCCTGAATTGGCGAAACCTCACCAAGCATCGTCTCCCCATCACCAACCCAGATCGCGGCGGCGATCGCTTCTTGGATTTTATTCTCTAAATTATGCAAATCATTAAAACTAGCAAATCCCCACCCACCTCTATGGCAAGCCCTCACCTGTCCCCCCACCGAAATTCCCGTACTCAAGGTTTCAATCTTGCCACTGCGTAAAAAAATATCCGCCCCCTGCGATCGCTCTAACCTGATCGAAAAAAAATCTACCCGCGATCGGTATTTGCTTATCAAGCTGGAAATTTGATCCTTAATTTGCCAGATATTCATACATAAATCTCGGAAGAAAAACTTTTTACGGGGTTATCCTCCGATTATAGCGCAAAAATATCGCTTTTACGGATTCAAGATGTGAATTTATTCATAAATCCCTTAAGTACCTCGGCTTAATAAAACCAACAACCCAAATAAGCTGATTAGCCCGCGAAGCGGGCTAATCAGC
>JANMFC010000219.1:0-1598 GCA_031377675.1 Pseudanabaena sp. OTE_70b_metabat_355
CCCTGTTAAGGTGCAAAAATATCGAACTTAGATTGGTCGTTTCAGCCTTCAAGAATCCATTTTATTGAACTTTTGACATGATGTTTTACAGATCTATATCGATGGGATCACGCAAGCTCATTAGTCACCTTAACAGGGGTAAGTGATAAGCCCAAACCGTAAGTGGAAACTTGCCTTCATCGCTAGAGGTATCGCCACACTCTCAGGCGGTATTGTTCTGGATATTGGCAAGAAAATTTTCGGTATCCCCCTCTATGCCTACAGTTTTGTATTTGTCTGCGAAGCTGTCGTGATGATAATTGCGGTAAGTTTACTCAGTCGCGTGAATGTACAAGACTTTCGCACCGATGCACAACAGGCGATCGCGGACGTGTTTGCTAATGAAATCGACTAGAGCCAAGGGGCTTAAGCCCCTTGTTCTTAGCCACCAAATCCGCCGAGTGAATTAAGATTAGCCGCACTTTGACTAGCTCGCATTGCTGATTGCGAGAATACCTGAAAAGCCTTGCGAATTTCGCCATCACTATTAGCAGGGGTAAGAATCCATTCATCACGGATGCCCATATCTTTAAATACTTGACGGAAATTAGTAGAGCCATCATCAATGCCCATCGCCGCAATAACGTGATTTTCCATCCGCAACATATCATGGGCGATCGCTGCCACATCCTTAGCTGTATGACGCATCGAATGGCAGTCATCACCGTCAGTAATAATCAGCGTCACCGTCCGTACTGGCACACCATTATCCGAAAACTCCTGCGACTTGGCTAATACCGTTCCCAATAGCACCACTGTTTGATCATAAAGCGGTGTACCTTGATTTGGGGTGTAGTTTTTGGTATCCATCCTGATTGCCTGTGCGATCGGGCAGTAGGGATAGAGAACTGTTCCATTGAGATAGCGATTGTGAATCAGAATGTTGTCTTGTTGCTGTGAAGAGGTCAGCGCATCGATTACGGAGTTATGCCCACCGCGCACTGCCTGAGCATTACCAGAGTACTGGATCGAGCCAGAGTCATCGGGCATAATCGTTACCAGCACAACTTCGCTAGACATCACATCATCAACATGAATACCAAGCCCTGCTTGAATTTGTGCGCCGAGATCATAAACAGTCAGTGCTTGCAAAGATTCATTGGAAAGGGTTCCGTCATCTAATGCTGATTGGAAGAGGTCGTTGATGTTTGT
The DNA here is from genome assembly GCA_031377675.1 of Pseudanabaena sp. OTE_70b_metabat_355. Taxonomy (GTDB): domain Bacteria; phylum Cyanobacteriota; class Cyanobacteriia; order Pseudanabaenales; family Pseudanabaenaceae; genus Pseudanabaena. The sequence goes on from JANMFC010000219.1 coordinate 1,192, forward strand.
CATTTTGTTTGTGGATTGGTGATTGGCTTTTAGCGATTAGCTTTTAGCTTTTAGTCGTTAGCTTATTGAAGATTATGAAATTCCTCCTTTTTTCTTGCTTAAACTGCTCTTTCCCAAAATTCCATTGTCTTTGGATCGATCGCTTTAGGATCTTCTTGGTAAAGTTCTTGCAAGCAAGTTAGGAAAGCTTTGGCATAGGCTTTTAAACCTAAGAGGGAAAGGCTACGGAGAATACGGGTGATTCTCAAATGGTTATGGTTCATTGGACTACCCCTGTAAAGGTGGCTTTTTTACTATTGTGCAGAAAGGAGACGAAAGGTAGATAGGTGGGGATGTTTAGGGTCGTATGTCTTCTTCTTTTGCGGCTTTTTCGCACCTCGTGGGGACTTAAGAAATCGTTTTAAATT
>JANMFC010000282.1:0-15922 GCA_031377675.1 Pseudanabaena sp. OTE_70b_metabat_355
GGCTTATCTCATGGCTAGATTGCAAGGTAATCAACAAGTATTATCTTTATCCGATCTGATTCGGGCTAAATCTGCTAACAGGTTAGGGATTGCAACTTAGCTTTTTTCCGAAATTATCTTATTTACTGGGCTTTTGCTCGACCCGATTTTTCACCACCAGCGTTTATCGAGGTCTTACCAAAAAATCATCAATCGATTCGCCTGCCTTGAGATAATCCAAAAGCGTCTGCACAGGAACTCTAGTATTTGCAAATACAGTCGTACCACCCATAACATCGGCAGATCTACTGATAAACTTCGAGTCTCTAAACATAAATTTGTGATACTTGGATATATTCGATATTTTAACAACTATCGATAGGCGATCGCCATACTCACAAACCTATCAGCAAGCAAAGCAGTCAAGCGATTGTACTCGTGAAATGAATAGGCGATCGCTTGACGGGAAACGTTCAGATCTGAATGTCAAAAAAGCCACATAGACACAACTGGTAGTTAGCCGAAAACTTCAATATTTTCAAATACACAAACTGGCGAAGCGTGACCAACTCGAATTACTTGATTGGGTTCGCCTTTGCCACAAAATGGTGAACCGAATGCTTCAACTGTATGGCGATCGCCTACTTTAGCGAGACTACTCCAAAACTGATTAGTAATACCGCGATAGTTGGGATTTCGCAAAGTCTTGGTTAATTTGCCATTTTCGATGAGTTTGGCGTATTCGCAGCCAAATTGGAACTTGTTCCGATAGTCATCGATTGACCATGAGCGATTGGACTCCATATATACGCCGCGCTCGATATCAGCGATCGCTGACTCAAAGGAATGTTCGCCAGCTTCGAGGTTGATATTTGCCATGCGATCGATCGCGGGACGATTCCAAGATGTGGCTCTGGAATTGGCGACACCTTTAATTCCTGATCGCGCTTGACTCTCGGAGCTACCTAAACCGCGCAATAATTTGCCTTCTTTAATTAAATATTCCTTAGTGGCGGGAATTCCTGCATCGTCAAAACCATAACTGGCAAATTCTCCAGCCATCGTGGGATCGAAGGTGACATTCATCAGCGCTGAGCCGTACTGCATCTCTCCAAAATCCTTGAGCTTCACAAAGCTTCCGCCTGCATAATTGCGCTCATCACCTAAAATGCGATCAATTTCAAGGGGATGTCCAATGCTTTCGTGGATTTGTAACAACATTTGATCGGGAGCTAAGACTAGCGCCGTAGTTTCCGTGGGACATTCATCGGCAGAGAGTAGTTCTTCAGCCTGTTCTCCGACGATTTGCGCCCTTTGCAAGATGGCACTGCGGTCAAATACCTCCATGCCAATTTGATTACATCGCGCTAATTGTCCATTATCGCCGCGTTTTTGGATAATTGCACCATCTTGAGCCGTGGCGGCATAATCAGTGGCGATCGCTAGAAATTTTTGATAAATGTCAGAGCCATTGCTGCTCACAAACTTAGTTTCAAGTTCAGTAATGACTGCATAGGCACTGGTTTTGACGATGCGATCGGATACTTTTAGCTTGTCGCAGATCTCGATTAATAGCTCGTTTATTTCTTTGGGAGCGATCGCATCCGACGGTTTCAGAAATGGTGAAAAATACTGCCCGATCGCTTTGGGTCTTTGAGTCGTTGTAAAGCGATGTACAGCCCATTTTGCCGAATTTTTCGCCTGTTGATAGGCTTTTTGAGCAGTTATTTGGATATTGGCAAGATCGAGATGGTTGGTACTGGCATAGCCAAATTGTCCATCGACTAAAACTTCGATCATCACCCCATGAGACAGACTGCGACCATTGGACTGCGGTTTGCGATCGCGGACATAACGAGTTGTAGCCATCTCCTTGACTTCGCGCAATCCGATCCATTCAGCAAATGGCAGATTGATTTGTGATAAGGCAATTTTGGGATCGAATTGCATAAATTTAACCGTTTGGATAATGGCTTAAAACAAAGAAGGTCGCATAGCGACCTTCTTTGTTATTGTAAGCGGGTGATGGGATTCGAACCCACGACATTCTCCTTGGCAAGGAGATGCTCTACCACTGAGCCACACCCGCACTCTACGAACAAGAAATATACTTGACTGCACCTAAATTGCTTTTAGCGCTTTATTAATATGACAAACTTTGTCGCTATTGTCAACTAATTTTTACTTAAACAACAAAGAGAGCGCTTAGCGCTCTCTTTGTTTTAGTATTTAAAGCCATTCTTGCGAGTATGAATAGCAGATTCACCATCACGAAGGCGATCGCCTGCTGTAATAGTTGCCAAAATCACTGTGTGGTCAACCGCATCAAGACTACTGGTCACAGTCGCATCCAGATAGGCGATCGCATCAACTAAATATGGCTGACCACTGGGAGCCGTAGCAGTCTCGATCCCCTCAAAAGGATCAACATCTGGCGCAAAACCTTTGGCAAAATGTCCGATGATTTTGCCCTGACCTTTTTCGGCAATGTTAATCACCACAGGACTACCAACGGTTAAAAAGGATTCAATCGGTCTACCTTTGGCAACAATGATGGTCACAGAAGGTGGATTAAAACCAGCTTGTTGCACCCATGAAGCGAGCATCGTGGCGGTTTTGCCATCTTGTTGCGATGTCACAATAAATAATCCACTGGGAATAGCGCCGATCGCGGCTCCTAGTTGTTCATTTTGAGAAATAATATCGGTCATTATTTAGATCAAACTTTAGAAAATAAAAAACTTGTTTTAGCTTACAAGTTCCTGAGTAGCGCCAAAAACATTTTAAGGATGCTAGCCAAGCCAACATCCTTAAAATAAAATACTAAACGATAAAATGCTAAACGTAAGCAGTCTGGAAGCCCCACCAAAGCAGGACGCCGATCGCACTTAATACGACAACGCTTGAAAGAACGATCGATACAGGGCTATCTGCGTTCTCAAACTTCATGATCCCGCGATTAAAATCTGACATATAAATAAAACTCAACTAGATGATTTAGATCACTTAACCAAAACAGTTCGATTATCGCTCACCTTTGGCGGAGATCGCACAGAAGTAGCAAAATATCTGGGAATAAGCGATTTAGGATAACAAATTACCTATGCTTCAAAAGATGCGGATTTTTGGATTACCATCCAAGCCGATCAAAAAATTAAAGGAATTACCGCAAGATGCAGGTGTGTACTACGTTACTGCGCTCTGGATCGTGCTGTATGTCGGTAAAGCCAAAAATCTTCGTAATCGTTGGCGACCCTCATCTCATCATCGTTATCAGCAATTTAGGCTTTTACATCCCTTTGGGAGATTGCATTACAAGGTTTTAGGGCTGCATCAGATTACGCGCTATGAAAAATCTGAGATTGCCAAATTTTGCCCCGCATGGAATCGCACGACCATGAATCCCAGTCTTTGGGATTTACTATGCTTGTTTGTGGCGGTATGGGGAAGGGTAGTTATTTACAGTTTGCTTTTGTTGATAGCGATCGCTACGATTATCTATTTGCTATTGCGATCGCTTTGATGGTGAGCATTTTCGGATAACACCTAAACAAATCAGAAATCCTCACTCCCCTATAATCTTGCGGTAATTTATTTATTGCGAGAAAAATCATGGGATACAACAAAGGTGATAATTATGAGCAAAACATTTTTGATTTATTGACAGCAAAAGGATTAATAGCCACTGGCTCAACTAGAGGAGGGGCGGGGAATGCAACGGATATAAAATTTCTACACAATTTTCAGGAATACAATCTAGAGGTTAAACTCGATCTTGAGGCTGATTACGGTCAGAAAATGTTGAGGTGGAACAATGGGATTTGGAGTTGGTGTGTTGATGATGCGGTAACTGAGTTTTATACATCTGTTGGAGTTTTAGATATTGTCAATGCTAAAAATTTCATTCCTAATCGATACTCCATCGCCAGAGATGAAATCACCGCCCAACAGAAAAATCAAGATCAAAAAGCTTTTGAAGATAAAGTGGAAATCGATATTAATAGTTTGTAAGATTTTTATGGCGGTAAAGATTGCTACTATATTCAGATTGGAGGATACGGATTTTATCATCTCAAGCGAGATATTCTCTCGTTAGGGACATCGCAGTTTGATTGCAAAATGAAGTTGAGACTGAGAGCTAAAACCATTCATAGCAGTCCAGTTTATAAGTATGGATTTTATGCTGTCCTGAAAGTAGATAAAAAGGAAAAACCCAAAAAATCTTGCTTTGATATTGAGCAAAAAGATGGGCGTGAATTTCCACTAATCATCTAATTTTGATTTGTTCTCCAGTTTAAAATAATACAAGCTGATTAGATTTAGATTTGTCAGACTGTTTGGATTTGTTAAAAGCACTTTCTTTATAAGAAAATGCTTTAGCTCTAATCGATTGAATATCTTCAATTGAGTTAGTTATTTCCATATTGTTTTTTAGAGAATCCAACACCAGTATAGATTCACCAAGAGCTTTTGCAAGAAGTGGCGGGACAGCGTTGCCAATTTGTCGCCATTGTTGAGTTATAGTGCCACAGAAAAAATAATTAGCAGGAAAAGATTGAATCGCGGCTGCTTCTCTGGGCGTTAAATAGCGATTTTCAACTGGATGATAATATGTCGTGCGACTGGTATTAATTGTATTTGCACAATCGTAGCGATCGAGTCGATTTAATTTAGCTTCTCTAAATCGCTCTTCATGAATGTTTTGCCAATCAACATCAAACCATAGACTCTCAGGCAAATAAGCTAATTGATCTTTTTCATATCTGACACTTTTACCTTCGGGTATATGGCTAATTCTTTCTCTTTCTAAATCATTGGCTATTTGCGATCGCTTAATATCGTGATTAAAAATTTCACCATTTGATTCTAATAAGTTATCGAAAGCCCATTCCAAATTTCTTGGTAACGGCAAATCTTGATGATCTTGCTCTGAATCCTTGAACATTTTATCTGGATAAATATTTTTTACCCCAAATCGATTACCCAGAAAAATAGTCCGTCTTCTTTTCTCAGGGACTCCATAATGATGTGCTGATAGAACCTTTACATCTATCGTGTAGCCCAAATCGGTAAAGCTTTTAATTATTGCTTTTAGGATATTTTCATTCTTTTTTGATAGCAGTCCTGTTACATTTTCAACAATGATATAATCAGGTTTTAATGCTTCCACTATTCTTAGAAATTCAAGAAATAAAAAATTACGTTCGTCTAGATGATCGTTTTGTCCAATTGTAGAAAAGCCTTGGCAAGGTGGCCCGCCACATACTAAGTCAACTTTTTGATGCTTGATTATTTCTTGAATTTTTTGGTTGGAAATTTCCCGAATATCGCCAGCGATCGCTTTAGCTTGTGGATGATTATGCTGAAAAGTTTCAATGGCAGTGCGATCGTGGTCAATTCCTAGCAAGCAAGTCCAAGCAGCCATTTCTAACCCGCAAGACATTCCACCTGCACCAGAGAATAGGTCTATAAATGTTTTTTTCATCTTAGTGAACGAGCCTTAATCGATTAGAATTTTGAATTTTTGTAATATTCTCTGGTTCAGCAAGTTGTAATTTTATTGCTTTAGCCAAAGCGTAGCCAAGATTTACAGGAACAGCGTTACCGATCATCTTGTATCCTTGAGCTAAATTCTTATAATAAAAATTAAAATCATCAGGAAAAGTCTGTACTCTAGCGCATTCTCTAACGGACAATCTTCTATAAGGATTGGATGAATCAGGATCAAACATCCATTCATCTTTACCAACCCAAATCATTTTATTAGCTTGGGGATGAATTGGTGCATGACGACCTCCCGCTTGAATTGTGAATGATGGATCATCCCAGTTATGTACTCGATTACGAGACATAAATATGCTCGAAAATCCACCCGTCATATATTCATGATTATGAACTAAGCAATTATCGCCATTGGTTTTACAAGTTGGCAAAGCAGGAATTGCGGATTCTCGTAAATCCCAAATCGCATCTTTAAAAGTAGGAATATGCAGCGATTTCTGGACTAAATTAAAATCAAAGCGTTTATTTAGATCAACATGATAGCCAATAAAAATTACACGCTTTCTTTCTTGGGGAACATTGTAATTTTTAGCATTTAGCAAAGCAAAAGAAACTACATATCCAGCTTCTTCAAGAGCCGCAATAATATTTCCAAAAGCTTGCTGATGTTTTTTATGCATCATTCCCGATACGTTTTCAGCTAGAAAGAATCGCGGCTGTTTATCCCTGAGAATGCGAATATAGTCTAAAAACAACTGACCACGAGCATCATCGAACCCTCTTTGTGTCCCTCCTTCACTCCAACTTTGACAAGGCGGCCCACCAATAATTCCCAGACAATCAGGAATCTCTCCTGAAGAAATTTTGCGTATATCTCGCCGATCAAGCACTGTATCGACATGATTGCTTTCGTAGGTTTCCCAAATGTCTTTGTCATACTCATTAGCCCATGTGACATTAAAGCCTGCTTGACAAAAGCCTAAATCCAAACCTCCACAGCCTGAGAATAGAGCTATAACTGATTTGCTCATACGAGAAATTTGTGATTTTAAATTTATTATTTAATTAAACCAGCTAATTAGCCAATTGTCAAATTAAACACTTAGATATGATATCGTAAGAAAAATAAAATTATTTCTAAGTTAAAAATGGCGCAAACACAGAGAAAGCCTGTATATATCCTGCCAGCGCATCATGATATTTTGAGGCGTATTGCCTATGAACAGCGTTGTAATTTATCTGATGTATTAGATACAGTTCTAGAAAATGCTGACTGGATAGCGATCGAAGGCAAGGCTAAAAACAAGCCCTTGCAAAGAGCTAATGAAAGGGGTAGCTCTTATAAAGTTTAGTCATCTGTAAGTTTAATTGCCGATGATTTTACGATACTTTAATAAAAGTGATCGCTATCGGTGCGTCATGGGATCAGGATTTGTAGAAAGTACGATCGCGCATACTGGCTTTGTTCGGAATGAGTCGGTTTTTTTGGTGTTAAATTTAAATAGTTAGTCAAAGGAAATTGATATATGCCACAACTAATTGGAATTCTGGTACTAGTCGCTTATATATTTGGCGTAGTGAAATTTTTACAGGGATTTCGCCGCACCGATTTTTCGGGTAATTCAATCGGACTAGCACTGCTCTGGCCAGTCCTGTTTACAATGAATGGCAACTACCGCAAAAATTTCTTTAAAGCACTTAAAGGCTCATAATTAATGACTTGGTGGAAACGACTCAGAGCCAATCCTCTTGCTTGGATTGGGATTACGATTTTGATTGCTTTTTACACAGCAGCAATATTTGCTGACTTTGTGACACCTTACGGAGTCAATGAATCTGCCAAAAATGGCGCTTTACTGCCGCCTACACAAATTCATTGGTACGATCGCCAAGGGCAGTTTATAGGCGCTCATGTCTATCCCACCGCCCAAGGCAAAGTCGATCTGGAAACAGGCGATCGCGCCTTGATTATTGACGACACAAAACCATCCCAAATTCAGATTTTTCACGGTGGGCGCTTGTTTAGAACTACCAGTGCAGGTCAGCTAAACTTATTGGGAACCGATGAACAAGGTCGGGATCAATTGACCCGCCTACTTCATGGGGGAAGAATCAGCCTATTGATTGGCTTTATTGGTACGAGCATTTCCTATGCGATCGGCTGTATCGTTGGTGGTATCTCTGGATATATTGGCGGTTGGCTGGATGTCGTCTTGATGCGATTTGTGGAGATCCTGATGTCAGTACCCTCCATATATTTATTAGTAGCATTAGCTGCAATTTTGCCACCCCAAATCAGTAATACTCAGCGATTCGCATTAATCATAGCCATTATCTCCTTTGTCTCATGGGCTGGGCTAGCAAGAATCATCCGAGGTCAGGTATTGTCGATCAAGCAGCAAACTTTTATTCTGGCGGCTCGTGCTTCAGGCGCGAGTCCATTGCGGATTATTGTGCATCATATCCTACCGCAAACTATCACTTTTATTATTATTTCCGCTACCCTCGATATCCCCCGATTTATCGTTGTCGAGGCAGTGTTGAGTCTTGTAGGATTAGGTATCCAACCGCCTGATCCGTCTTGGGGGAATATGCTATCCCTAGCGACTAACGCTTCGGTCGTAATTTTACAACCTTGGTTAGTTTGGGCTCCTGCGTTAGCGATCGTCTTAACCGTGCTATCGTTTAATCTCTTAGGTGATAGCTTGCGAGATGCTCTTGATCCCAAGAACATTAAACAGTAAATGGCTCCAAAATAGCCTTAAGATATCTAGCCAAAAAGCTTATACAATGGTTAGTATGAGATGTGGGTCTAAACTATTTTGTATTTTCGATGACGGGTTTTGCACTTTCGTCATGTCAATCTGAAAGTTAGCATCAGCAAAATAGGAGTATATTCAGAGTGCAGTACTTAGCGGAACTTCAAAAATCTCAAGCAACCTTTGGACTAGGCGGTAATGCCTCGATCCGCTTATTAGCGCGTAATACTGGTGAAAATGTTTGGCAGTCGATCACTAATGAGCAAGTTCTGTCGGTTCAAGATTCGGGGCAAGCCAAAGATTTTAAAGATGGTCAGATGGTAATTGCCGAAGTAACGGGCAACAACCAGATTCAGAGTATTCAGGATGCAGCAAAAAAAATTGTTAATGTTCTCCAAGCTTTTTCGCGATCGCAGGATAAGTATAAATCCGCCGAAGAAGAAGTCGAGCAATGGAAACAATCTCTGCAATTTCAGACGCAAGAGTTGCATCGCCGTGAACAGGAATTAGAGCAGAGAGAATCAGAACTAGAGCAAATTGATCTAAGAAAGCAAGAAATCGAGGAGCTAGAAATAAAGTTTGCTCAGGAGCGGGCGGAAATTGAGCAGCTAAGGAATAGTATTGAAGTAAACCAAGGTCAGGTGGCGGCTACGGCGGCAGCCTTAACTGCTGATCAGGCTGAAAACATCAAATCTCTGATTGGGCAGCTATCGACAAGTTTTACCAATCCCGATGCGCTCAGAGATAAAATTTTTAGCGCCCTTGATCTAATCAGTAAGCGCCAAGAAGTCCTAACTAGCTTTTGGAAGGGGTTGGATAGCCTTAAGAACGAGGCTGAAAAGCAGAAAGTTATTCTGAGTAAATCAACAGAAGAGCTTACTGCCAAGAAATCTCAGTGGCAACAGACTCAATCGGCTCTGGCTGAAGCTAATGCCGAACTTAAGGCTCAATATGGAATTTTGAAGCTGCAAGAAAATAACATGGCGATGTCAAGGCTACAGCTTAATGTGCAGATAGAGCTTTATGAACAAACATCCAATGCGATCGAGTCTCTCGGCGGACCTGGCAGCATGGAGGTGCTTAGTCCTGAAGAGGAACATCGCTTCCAATCTATGCCGATTGAAGAGTTAGAATCAACAATTAAGGCTTTGCAAGCAGATTTTAATAAATTAGCCAATTATGTTAGCGCTCAAGAAGATGAGTTAGCTGGCTTAGAAGGTGAAATAGCCGATCTCCAGAGTCAGGTCGAAACGGCTAATCAATTCGATCGCATTGAGTTAGAGAGTAATAAGGAATTTGCGGAAGAGCAGTACAAAGTTCTTGAAGATAGTGTGATGGGAACCCGTCGCAGTATGCAGGATCGTTTGTCCGTCTTAAATCAGCAAAAGGCTATTTTGGATCGCCGTAAAGGAATTGCAGTTGATGAAAGTCCCGTACAGAGTTTCCTACCTTTGTTGTCGCAAATTGAGGCTCAGAAAAATAACCAAGAGCAAGAGCTACGCAAGATGGAGAACCAAATTGATGCGGTGAGAAACTATACACAGCAGCAACAAGAAATGCTTAGCAAACAGTCGAATGAGCATCAGCAACAAGAGCAGGCGATTCGTGCGGCTGAGGTGCAACAGCAGGAGAAAATCAAAATTGTGGCAGGTTTGTTAGGTCAGATTAGCGCTCAAGAGCAACTTCTGCGCCCCGTACAGGACATTGTAGACACGTTGCGTCCACAGTTGGAGGCGGCGATGCAAGATTTGGGGGCAATGACCAATGGTAATAACTCTTCGCAAATTCTCAAGGATCTACAATCTGTAGTTCAAGATTTGGTTGCCGCGTAAAGGGCATTTTTAAACATTAAAAAAAGTATGAAAGCGCCGCTAAGCGGCGCTTTCATACTTTTTTTAATAATAAACTAAACTGGTTGAAAATAGAAAGCAAAGCCTAAAATTGCGTAAGTTGCCATTAACAAAGACCCTTCGAGCCAATTCGATCGCCCATCCGAACTAATCGAATTCGCAACCAAGACGGCTACAGCCACGGCGACTAATTCAAAGGGATTGAAATTTAAATCCATTGGCTTACCCATAAACCAACCGACAATCACCAACAAGGGAGCCACAAATAACGCAATTTGCATACTTGATCCCACTGCTACAGACACCGATAGTTCCATTTTGTTTTTCATCGCCACAGTAATCGCCGTTGTATGTTCCGCAGCATTACCAATAATTGGCAGTAAAATTACCCCAGTAAATAACTCAGTTAAGCCTAATTGGGCTGTGGCTTCTTCCAAGGTTCCCACTAAGAGTTCCGACTCTAAAGCTACAAGTAAAGTCACCCCAAAAAGAACGCCCACCCATAATTTAAGATTAATTTTGTGGGGATGTCCTTCCGCAGCTTCAGCATCATCGGCTTCAGATTTGCCCACATCGTAGAGATAAGCATGGGTTTTCATCGAAAATAGAAGTGTCAAACAATAGACCACTATCAAGACGATCGCTACAGCGATCGATAATTTTTGGAGTACTTCTTCACTGATCCCTGCGGTTGTAAAATTTGCCGCCGTTGGCAACAAAATTGCAACTACAGCCAGATTCATCACTGAAGCATTTAATCTTGCCATCGTGGGCTGAAATTCTTGTTCTTTGTAGCGCAGTCCACCTAAAAACATCGATAAACCCATTACTAACAACAGGTTGCCAATAATCGATCCCGTAATACTCGCCTTCACGACACTGGTAAATCCTGCATTTAAAGCCACGATCGCAATAATTAGTTCTGTGGCATTACCAAAGGTGGCATTTAATAAACCGCCCCACGATGCTCCCAGCACCACGGAGATTTCTTCTGTTGCTGTGCTTAACCAACCCGCTAAGGGCAGAATGGCGATCGCTGAAGTCACGAATACAATCGTCGAGTTCCATCCGAGTAAGTGACCGATTACTGAAATCGGTACAAAGACAAGCAAACCAAAGGAGAAGATTTTTTTAAACATAGCCATCCACTATAGGTTAGGACAAATATACAGCTTCTTACTGCGCTTTGGGCTCAAACCCGACGCAAGAAATTTTTTGAAAGTGTTGCAAAGCAACACTTTCAAAAAATTTCTCTAGGTTTTAAATTAGCGCAAGGCGCTCTCTTCTTTCTAGAGGGTAAAAGTAAAATCCTTAACCAACATCCCAGAGACGAGCAGCCCACCCAGCGATCGCTTGCCATAAGTTCCCGTACTGGGAATCAAGTTACAAAAATCAGTTAATGCTTCCAGATTTTCACCCAAAAAGTCGTAAATACTATCATCAAATCTTAGATTTTCAATCGGAGCAACAAGTTCGCCATTTTCCACCCAAAAGCAAGCATAACGAGTCATGCCCGTAATCCGACCACCTGTGCGATCGCTCCAGTTTAGATAATGCAAATTCGATAAATAAAGTCCCGTATCCAACTGTTTGAGAATGTCCATTTCCGCCAGATCCCCCGCCGCAAATTCAGGCGATCTCATTGACTCGCTAGCATCCGCGCCATTGGCAACCTTGTCATATTCCTTGGCACTGCGCGAACTGACGAGGGTATTTATTAATTTACCATTGGCAATTATGGATAAATTTTCAGGGGCGACTTCACCCAAGCTATTAAAACGGGGGACATGACCATAACTAAAATTTTCGGTGAGATTAATCAGAGGTGAAAGGGATTTCTCTTGATTGCGTAATTTTAAAAGGGCGCTGCTCCCTTGTTGCAGTGATGCTTCACCGACACTCCAAGTCAGAAATTCTAATAGCTCCGCCGCCGCCGCAGGTGCAAAGTAAGTGCGATATTTACCGCGTTCTAGGGTTTTGCTGGGACGCTGTAAAGCAACTAATTGCTGCTTAGAAAGTTCAATTTGTTTTCGATAGGCAAGAGAATTCCATTCTTTGCCTGCATAGATTCCTTTAACCGCCTTTTCACCAGAGTCGGTCTGAATAAACATGGAATAATCAACAAAAAAGGAATCGGTAGCAAACCAATGTCTCTGCCCTGCGGAGTTGGCATTGGCGCGAATAATCGAACCCGATGCATAGAACCCTGTAAAGTCCACTTCACGGGCTGGTTCTTGTTTTTGTTCTAAGACAGGTTCTAAGATTGTAGCGATCGCTTCTTTAGGCGACAATAATTTACCTTGATAAAATTCGCGACTCGATCCTTGATTTTCGGGCAGGACAACATAGGGATTTTCAGGAATTTGCGCGACTTCATCACGAAGATAAGTGAGACTATCGATCGCTATTTGCTCATCAACGGCTCGATCGCCTGTAAAGGGAAATTCGGCATAGGCTTCACGTTGATTAAAAATCAAGGAAATAGTGATATTGCCATCGGCGACAACGCCTGTTTGTCGAACTTTAGCATGGTTAAATCTCGTAAATTGACTACGCTCATTATCGAGATTAATGGTGAGATATTCATCGGGATTTAAGCTGCTAGTCAGGCGATCGGCGAGTTGATAGAATGAATTTTCTAGTGAATTTTCTAATGAATGCTCAAAATGTTCTGATTCTTGATGTTTAATCATTTTGCGTTGCCAATTACTTTGCCAAATAGTTGAGAAAACCAAGTATATCGTTAAGTCTGTAACGGCTAATGACTGAGAAAAGACTGATCACGATGAGGTGAAATTACGGCTATTTTGGGCTGTGAGCATTGGGCTGGCTTGGGTTGAGCGGATGGTAGGTAGGGGCTGAAGGAATAGAGGGCGATCGGGACGGCGATATGGGTGCTGGCATAGGTAAAGGCTCTCACCAATTTTCGGGGAATCACAATACAAACTTTGTCATCATTTTTAGGATCTTGTGAAGGCTCGGAGTCCTTGTGTGGTCGCGATATTTTTGCCATAATAGTCACATCATTAATTTTTTAGGCGTTGGAGCTTTGGCACAGCGCTTTTTTTATAAGCAAAGTACTATTAGCTATGAATAACAGTATATACATAATTTGAATATACAGTCAAATAAATATAATGATTATTCCAAAAGCTGTAGTTAGCGACAGTCAATCAACGCGATCGCTACCTAGTAGAGCGTCAACCGTCGTTTAACAGGCAAGATATAAGGTTTGTCAGCCCGATATACTCCCGTTAAACTTATAAACTGAGTTGATTTACGCTTGACGGTCTACTAGGTTCTATTAACTTAATGATTAACTTAAAAAGCTGTAATCAACGACTGTCAATCAATGCGATCGCTACTCCCAAAAATCAACATTAAGCATTGAGTCAATGTCACGGCTAAACTGCCATGTATCAGGAAACTTCACAGATTTATATCCTTTCTCAGATAGGACTTCATCAAGAGCATCTTGATAGGCATAATCAAAAATCTCAGCAAAATAGTTTTTGAGGCTAGGAGATGTTTTCAGTGTTCGCTTAATTTGCCTACGTTGCTCTCTAATTGTACGTTCCCAGCCATTAAACTCTTGAGGCATTGAAATATACATGCGTTTGAGTAAATGCTCTAGCAAGGTCGCTAAGCGATTTAATATCTCGCTCCTTTCAGATGTTCCCAAACTCTCGATCTCCTCTATTAGATTCTCTAAATCCACATGGTCAAAATCTTTCGTCTTTAACTTTTCTGTGGTTTCTTGTACCCACTGGTAAAAGTCATGATCATATAAGGTTGTTTTTGAGGCGATCGCGATCGTCATGTATTTTTGCTCCTTTGTTAAAGTAATCTGATTTTTCCTTTTGCCTTTCTACTTTTTCCTTATCTAGTGGTTCTGCGGGTGGCGAGAATGAAAACCTTGTCGATGCCAATATGCATGGCAAAGCGGGTGAGGCGATAGAAGGTAATCAGCGAAACGAGACGATAATTCATTCCCTTTGATTGCATTCTTGTCCGTGAATCCATCATGTCGCTAATCCAGTGCTGCCATTCATCCCATTCTTCAGGAAAGACTACTGCTATTTCTTGAGTAAAAGTGATGATTAAGCTCACATCCCATGCTCTTTGCTTTATTTCTAATTTTGGGTTTCTCGTAACAGAAGACCGAATGCTAGATAACCAACGAAATATTGCCATTGGCATAGAAAAAATCCATGCAAGATGTTTCTCTATAAGTGCTTCAGTAGTGGTACTTTTGCGTTTAGCTAAATATTTAAAAAGTATACCCAAAAGTAAATCTAAAGCTAAAGCCAAAGCCAAAGCCTCAAGCAAGGTCAAAACCATGCTAGTTAAATTAATAAAAAAGAAAACCAAAGCCACAAAAAACAAAGCCTTATCAGAATTAGCCTTAGCGCCATTCATATCAAAAACTGATCCACTCCCAATCACACCAATAAGCCCAGTCAAAACCTTAAGCAAATGCTCATCCCAGTGAGCCAAATCCAAAGAATTATTACCTGTCAGCAAAAGTCCAATAACAATCACTACTCCATAAATTGCACCGAGCAGCATCAGGGAAGATAGCATTTCTAGTTCTTTTAGGAAGCCTTTCATCGCTAAATCCCCCCGATCACCATGACAGATCTCAGCCCACTCAAAAACACTTCCTTAGCATTAAGAGCGCGATTACCCTCACCCGCAATCACATAATAACGCCGCCTAGCGCCAGTTAACTCCTCTGGAGTTTCATCACCCCAACGCGAAGTCACAAACCCCTTCTCCTCAAGCTTTTTCAGCGTCGGATATAGCGAACTAAACCCAATCTTGCGCTTGCCATCACTAGCTTTAGCGATCGCATCGATAATTTCTAAACCATAACGCTCGCGATCGCGCACCGCATATAGCACCATCTCTTCAGTGGGTGTAAGGTCTAGGGGATCATCAGACTTTTTGCGTGCCATAACCTAATATACATACAATCTATAGTTGATTATACATTAAATAGATATATAGTCTATAAAACTTAGCTAAGTTAACAATTAATTGCCCCCTAGCCCCCAATTCTGGGGGAACAAGACAATAAAATTCTTTAAAAGTCCCCCAGCATTGGGGGATTTAGGGGGCTTAGGTACATTGAAACGAAGACAGAGAGACTTTGATTACTCTTCCTTTCTTTCGATCGCTCGCCACCAGCGACTAAGCGGAAAATAAATTACAGGCGACCACAAACTGCTTAAAATTGCCGAACTCAACGCAATTCTTTGTTGCAAAATCCAAACATTATCCATCTTTGCCCCCAAAAAAGTTAATTGCACCGCGTGCATCGTCTCCACAATCACCGCCATTCCAAACACAATTAAAGCGATCGAAATAAAATCTTCCTGCACATATTTCTGCTTTTGTAATAGTGACGTGATACCGCCAGCGATCGCTAGACCTAATACATGGGTCGGCGCAACTTTGAGATCAACAACAGTCATCGCATCCTGCAATAGTCCCAGCGCGATCCCAGCCATTACCGACAAAAACACAGGGCGATTCACACTCCATGTCACCAACCAAATCAACATCCAATTGGGAGCCAGCCCCATCAAGGTCATTCCTGGAATTCGGGTATACATCCCTAAAATACAAGCCAGTAGTGAACCAATAGTCACCGCCCAGTTTAAAACCTTGGTTGATAGCGAAACCTTGCGATCGATCATCTTATAGCTTTACACAGCGCTTTGCGCTGACGCGAAACCCAGAGAAGATTTTTTAATTTGCAATGCGCGGCCAATTAAAAATAAAAAAAGTAAAGTATTAAAATTTATAAAAGTAAGTTAAAAACATCAA
>JANMFC010000423.1:0-5085 GCA_031377675.1 Pseudanabaena sp. OTE_70b_metabat_355
GCCACTCTCTCTTGGGTTTTGACTTTGTTCTATATAACAGCGATCGCCTATGCCCATAATAGAATAAAAACTTATTAACCAATATGCATCTTCCTTATTCTCAACTCCCAACCCCCGATCTCCATCTTGCGGCTTTTATTGCCAGTGATGCCGTGGTAATTGGTGACGTTCATCTCGCCGATCGCGTTAACATTTGGTACAAAGCCGTAATTAGAGCCGATGTGAATCGTATGGATATTGGCTACTGCACAAATATTCAGGACGGCGCAATCTTACATGGCGATCCTGACCAGCCCTTAGTGATTGGTGAATATGTGACGATCGGACATCGGGCGATCGTGCATGGAGTAGAAATTGGGCGCGGTTGTCTAATCGGTATGGGGGCGATTATTTTAGAAGGGGTGAAAATTGGCGCAGGAAGTATTGTTGGTGCGGGAGCCGTAGTCACCAAAGATGTGCCTGCGGGTGTGGTAGTAGCGGGTGTGCCAGCCAAGGTGTTGCGTGAGTTATCAGAGCAGGAACAACAAAATGCGATCGCCCATGCGGAAAACTATTATCAGTTATCACTTTTGCATATTCAGGAAAGTATGTGACATTGAGGGTTCTAGGTAACATCAGTAAATCGCAGACCGCGAAAATCTATTGACTATCGCACCTCATACGAAGTATTGTTTGCTGAATCAGAATCCGATGCATTTTATCCTTGAATTGGCGTATGGCGATTGTTTTGTCAAATTCCGAAGACATAAACCTCTTGTTTTTTTTAGTCAAAATAGCGATCACCATTAGCATGATCGCTGTTTTACTACTATTGATATTTGAGTTGCGTCTTAGGAACATTGAGAAACGATTGTATTTAAAGAAAAAGCCTTTGGCTCCGCGCTTGAAGCGCTCCCAGCCGAAACAGAAATCATTAGTTACAACTCAAGTTACGACTCAAATTGGATCACGAAATCAACCTAGCAATTTAGTTGCAAATTATCAGCGATCGCCGATGACAAGAGTCATTAATGAATCATTCAAAGTTAAACCTAGAGCTAAAAATTCAGGTAAAAATTCAACGAGAAATCCAGCTAAAAACTTAACCAAAACATTAATAAAGCCATCCAAACGCAATGATCATGGTCAGTCGCTTTGGTTATTCGCCATTGCGATCGCTAGCATTACAGCAGTATTGATCGCGCTGATGCAGTTTGGAAATAGTTTGATTAGCCCAGAAATTTCGACATTTATCTGGTTTTTCATCGGTGTGCTGCTAGTTGTTAGCGCTTCTTTTATCAAAGTCGCTTAGAGAGCATTTAAGAATTAATTTTTGCTGCCAAAAGCCTTTTTCCAGCTTGAATCAATATTTTCGGGTGGTGCAAATTGTGGTGGTGGGCTTAGCCCGCCACCACAATTTTTTTAATTGATTTTTATTTCTTATTTTAAAATAACAATTTCGCCCCGATCGCTTGCCTCTCGAAATTCATCACCAAAATTACAGGTGGATAACTCACCTAGCTGAATATTTTGTTCAAAGTTGGGTAAAGAGGGATTGATTTCTAGCGATCGCAACTCTAATTTTTCCTTGCATTTGTAAATTTGATTGGCAATTAACTTCGCAATATGCTAATTTATACAGCATGGCTAGCAATATAGCTAACTACACTATAAGTATCGACAATTATGAATTTTAAAGGAGTGCCAGTATACCCTATTCTCAAATCTAACAGTCAATAAAAACAATTAATAAAAATGGAAATAATTTTCTTTAGCACAGTAAAGACTTTTTTTCAAAATCACCCAGACTCGAAAAAGCTTCTTCTTTCATGGAGTAAAAAAATAAAAGGCACAAGTCCAAAGCATTTTATAGAACTAAAAGAAGTCTTTCAACAAGCTGATCAAGTAGGAGAGTTGACAGTGTTTAATATAGGTAGTAACTACCGCTTAATTGCTCGAATAAAGTATGATTCACAGCAAGTTTTTATCCGCAATGTTCTTCCACATAAAGAGTATGAGCGAGGTAAATGGAAAACATAGCAAATAGATAAAGCTATATCAAATGGAGGGATTTCCTTGATTCCTCTCAAACTTTGGAGAAAGCTATAAAAGCCATGAAAACTATACAAAAGAATAAAAAATCCTATATTGAATTACTTGCAGAATTTCCTCCTCGTCCTATACATTCACAGGGAGACTTAGATGCAGTTCAAAAAGTTGTTTATGAATTAATTGATCGTGGAAAACTTAGTGCAGATGAAGAAGACTATCTTAGTGTGCTTGGTACTCTGGTGAGTCAGTATGAGCAAATTCATCATCCTATTCCCGATATCTATGGTATTGAACTTATAGAAGCTTTACTCGAAGAGTTTGATCTTAAACAAAAAGATCTAGTACCAATTTTTAAAACTGAGTCAATTGTTTCTGCCGTGTTGAATGGACATCGTAAATTGATGACTGAACATATCGAAAAACTAGCAAATTTCTTTCATGTTTCCCCTGCTGTATTTTTTCCATCACCGTCAAAATAGCATACGCAATTAAAAAAATGTTTGGGCGGGCTAAGCCCGCCCAAACATTTTTTTTAATTGATTTTTATTTCTTATTTTAAAATAACAATTTCGCCCCGATCGCTTGCCTCTCGAAATTCATCGCCAAAATCACAGGTTGATAGATCACCTAGTTGTATGTTTTGCTCAAAGTTGGGTAAAGATGGATTGATTTCGAGCGATCGCAAATACAAGGAAAGTCGAGTTATTTCTACAGATTCTTCGGCGACATCACAGCCGAATAGATTATGTTGCAAAATATGCCTGATCACTTCTGTTGGTGTTTTGTGAATGATTACTTCAGCATCAGCCGCGAACTTAGTTAAAAGATAATGGATACGTTCATGTTCGGAAATCAAAAACTCTAACGCCGTTGTCAAAAATACGCCAGCACCACATTTGGGATGGACAATTTTGATTTTTAGAAGACGAGATTGATACTCTAGACAATAGATTAAGGTATTTTGAACGAACATATACTCATGCTCAGAACTTGTTTTAGCCAAGCTCAAATGTTGTTGTAAAGTCCGAATTACCGATTCACTTTGTAATATAGTCTTACAGGGTAATTTAGGAATGCGGCGTTTGCTGAGATTGCTAAGGTCTTTGCGATATTGCGATAATTCTTTAATAGATTCATCAAACAGACAGGTGAGAATATGGCGAGTAACATCTTCTCGAAAGTCAAAGCGAGCAATTTCCTTGATCTGCCGACATAATTCATCACCAACAAATAATGATTGATCTAACAGGCGATCGCTTTCAAATAAACTAAATGGATAAGCATTAATTGCCGAATGATAATGGGAATTACCGTTTTGTATCCAGCGAAATATTGCCTTATAGTTTTCCCAAATCGGTTGCTCAATATATGGGTTAACAAATTCGTAAGCATCTTTAATCAGATTATTTGGTAAGAGATGCAGATCTTGACAATAGGCAACAAACAAAATCCGATTTAACAGTTTTTGAGCTTGATAGATGGCAATATCGATCACATTTTCGATATTAATTTGTACCTCTGGAGTTTGCGCTAGCAATTGCAACCGATAGCGGAAATCTTTAATTAACTGACTGCGTATTTTGTAATAGTGGCTGTAAAAATTTTTGAGAACTTCCGACTCTAATTGATGGGACTCTTCGAGCAGTTGGGTAGTGCGCGATCGCTCCTCACTATTGACGATTCCTCTCAAAAGTGTCCGCCGCGACAGTAAAAAATAAAAAGCTTTAAGCTGGTTTAAATCTGCTAACGATTCCCAAGAAAATCGCTGACAAAACAAACTCGAAACATTACGATGATAAAGGCAGATATCGCGATAGTCCAATACAATCAGCCATTCAGTAGTTTCATGTTCTGGCTCTGGCTTGATAATTGCCCCTTCTTCAGCACTATTAACATGGATCTCGGCAATTACATTAATCGGCAGATTAGATGAGGGTTCTGAAAAGAATCCAAGCGCTGGTTTTGGGTGTAATTCTAATTCCCAAGTACTACCCGTAGTTTCAAAAGGTGATCGATATCCCAATATATCGACAAAAACATCATGGAGAAACTGGGCTTCGGCTATTAAATTGATCGGTTCATGATCATTGGCTAGGCTTAGCCATTTTTGTAATATTTGAAAGCGATCGCCTAAATCTCTCGGAAAGCCAAAAGAACTAACTCGCCTTGCGAGTGGCTTCGGATGAAATAGAGAGTAATAAGGCGATCGTTGGTTCATCCATCCTTAGTGTTTGTGACTACATCATCAGAGAATTTATTTTAGATAACTCACTCAGACAACTTATCCAGCAACTTGTTTTCCGCAGCTACTTCTGCAAGCAGCTTTTCCCGATCTTCAGGAGTCATTTCTTCGAGTTGTTTGGTGAGAACAGCTTTTTTATAGTCATCTAACTGTTGGTTATAGGTCATGGTTTGGGTAACGGCTCGAAACACATAGGTGGAAATCCAAACTAATAGAACCACTACTAGAGCCACTTGACTCCAGACACCCGCATTAATTCCATCAAAACCATAGGCGCGAAGCAACAAGAACGCCACGCCACCAAATCCAAAAAACGCAATTATTACGGCGATCGCATCAATGCGGCGCATAGTTTTAATTCCTGAAATTAATCCGTATCATATTTTTATAAAACCCGAAAAGCTGTGGCGATCGCGCACCTTTTCGGATTTTATATTTGTCTAGCTTCGGGGCGAAAATTAAAGAATGGTGAAACCAACAAAAATCCTGGGAAAAAGAAAAATGCGAGCAAACACATAAAAACTCTTTCGATCGAGCCAGTTTTGTACCAACGTGTCTTGAAATAAAACAAGGTCAATAGGGGGACGACCAGTAAATATGTACCAGCGATCGCGGCGTAGACAATGGGCGCGAGCAATGGTGAAGAGAGCAACAGTGACATATTTCTAAGCAGGGTTGTGCAGATGTATTTTTAGGTCAATTGTAACAGCAAAAAGATTTGTTATGGCTATAAAACTCACAAGAAAGTTGCAACACTTTGCGCCGCTTATGGTTTTCCCAGCCAAGAAATAGCGGTGGGGGGGGTGGGGCCC
>JANMFC010000424.1:0-10617 GCA_031377675.1 Pseudanabaena sp. OTE_70b_metabat_355
TCGAAACATCAAGCCTTTTTCCTGTTGAGCGATCGTGTTAGCCACCTCCAACTGAATTTCGCGTCCCGCCATATTCGCAACAGCATTAATGGGCAAGTATTGAGCCAGCTCTGAGACTGGGTTGGGTTTAGTTTGGACTTGGGGCGAGGTGGTGGTGGGAGGAGTGTTTTTTTGAACTGATGGATTGGTTGCAGGGTCTAACTTGGCAGGCGCACAACCCATTAAACAAACGCTCAGACTCAAGCTGCAACATAGCGCACTTACTTTTAAAAATACTTTTATAGAAAGTTTTTGGGTTGCATGAGGAAGAGGTATGTCACAATCTCTAGAAGTATCGCCAGTCATATTGCCAGTCATCCTATGTCATATCCTCTACATATCGCATTTATCTGGCACCAACATCAACCTATTTACAAAAGCGCGATCGCTGGCAAATATCATTTGCCTTGGGTGCGGCTGCATGGCGTAAAAGATTATTTAGATTTGGCGTTGATGTTGTCAAGATACCCAAAACTCCATCAAACGATTAATCTTGTCCCTTCACTGATCCTGCAATTGCAAGATTATGTAGAAGGTAAAGCATTTGATCCCTACTTAGCACTGACTTTAACACCTGTCGATACGTTAACGCGATCGCAAAAGCATTTTATTGTCGAACATTTTTTTGATGCTAATCATCCCACAATGATTGAGCCGTACCACCGTTATGCTGATTTATTCGCCCAAAGACAAGCCTATGGGATCGAGTGGTGCGTAAACAATTGGCTAGCACCTGATTTTAGTGATTTATTAGCATGGCATAACCTTACTTGGATCGATCCCCTTTTCCGTGAAGCCGATCCCGAAATTGCCGAATGGTACGATCGCGGCAAAGACTTTACCCTTGCTGATCGCCAAAGGATTTACAGCAAGCAACGTGAGATTATTTCCAGAATTTTGCCTCAACATCGGCAAATGCAGAGATCTGGGCAATTAGAAATAACGACTTCACCCTACACCCATCCGATTCTGCCCCTATTAGCTGATACGCAAGCAGGACGCATCGCCGTACCGCAAATGTATCTTCCTAATACCAGATTTCGCTATGAGCCAGACATTACTCTGCATTTAGAAAAAGCCAAAGAGGTTTATCGTCAACATTTTAGCAGCGATCCCAAAGGCTTATGGCCCTCAGAACAGTCAGTTAGTCCCGCCATCCTTCCCCACGTCTCTAGACAGGGCTTTTCTTGGTTATGCTCGGATGAGGGGGTATTGGGCTGGAGTTTGGGACATTATTTCCGCCGCGATCAACGTGGAGCGATCGATGCACCGCATATACTTTACCAACCCTACCGTTTAGAGACTGTTCACGGGGACTTAGCAATTATTTTTCGCGATCGCCTCCTCTCGGATTTGATCGGCTTTAGCTATGGCGCATTATTACCGCAAGCCGCTAGTGATGACTTATGCGATCGCTTGATGACCATTCAAAAACAACAAAATGAATATTTAGCCGAACATCCCGAAGGACAGCCTTGGTTGGTAACGATCGCCCTTGATGGGGAAAATTGCTGGGAATTTTATCCCCAAGATGGCAACCCATTTTTGCAGACTTTATATGAAAATCTCTCCAACAATCCCAACCTCAAACTAGTCACCCCATCCGAATATTTAGAAAAATATCCACCGATTGAAAAAATCCCGCCACACCAACTCCATAGCGGCTCATGGATTGATTCTAGCTTTACGACATGGATCGGCGATCCTGTCAAAAATCGCGCTTGGGAATTACTCGCTGACGCAAGACAAGTTTTAGCTCTGCATCATGAAGCTACTCCCGAAAATAATCCCGAGGCATGGGAAAGCCTGATGGCTGCCGAAGGCTCCGATTGGTTTTGGTGGTTTGGTGAGGGGCATAGCTCTAACGATGACGCGATGTTTGATCGCCTATTTCGAGAGCATTTACAAGTAATTTACCGCGCCCTGAATGAGCCTGTCCCCCATGCTTTGCTTTATCCCCTAGAGCCTCATGACGTACCCACTAGCGATCGCCCCACCAGTCTGATTAATCCGATGATCAATGGTCGATTTGAAAATGGTGACTGGCAAGGTGCTGGTAAAATTGAAATCAGTGGGGCGCGGGGAATGATGCATCAAAATTCACCCGTCAAGCGTCTATGGTATGGATACGATCATTTTTATTACTACTTACGTCTAGAATTTAGTAATCTAGAGAGTGTTGCCCAAAGTAAACTACATTTATTGTGGTTTTATCCCAGCCGAATTCACCCTAACAGCCCTGTTAAGCTTCTGGATATGCCTGATGTATCACCGCTAAATTATTTGTTTCGCCATCATCTAGCGATCGATTTTGCCGATAAATCAGTCCAGCTTCAAGAATCTACAGAAAAGTTTCAGTGGGAAACGATCGCAACTCATACGAAAATAGGGTTGGAACAATGTTTAGAACTTGCCATACCTTGGAGTGACTTGGCTGTGAAGCCACAATCTGTGGCGAGAATGGTGATCATGCTCAGCCAAAAAGACCATTTTCAAATGTCTCTGCCTGAATATACGATCATTCCCATCGAAGTACCTTAGCATTGCGTGATTTTAAAGAGATAACCGTGGAAAATCTAACAAAAACCAGTATTGAGTCAATTGTCGAACAGGCTTTGCAAGATGGCTACCTCACCCCAGCCATGGAGTCTGAAGTGGGGCGGATTTGTGATAGTGCCTTTGAACTCTCGGTGGAAGAGTATATGGCGCTCGATCGCCTGATGGGTGCTTTGCTAACGGGCGAGGTTGTTGCTGTCCCCCGCAAGCAGTTTATTAATGTGATGGAAGAACTAGTACTCAGTGAAGCTGTGGCTAGGGTTGCGGAGATCGAGGCAAGTAGTAATAAGGTTCTTGATCTAGGGGATATTGCCGCCTATGCACTTAACCGTTTGCCGCCGCTATACGCTACTACTGAGCAGGGTGCAAATTACCAAAGAGAAAGGGCGATCGCTGATTTGCAACATTTGATCGCTCAACAAGTTAAAGAAGCGATCGATCGCAATCTTGATCGTCCTGAGTTTTTCCCCGATCGCGCTAACTTTGGTGCTGTAAATAAAGACTCTGTACTCTCTCAACTCACTAATTTACTCCAAGCCTATGCCCCTGACTATGAGGAAAAAGCGTAGCTCCATTTCCCCATTTATTACTGCTGGTTAATATTCTTAAGCCAGTTGTCCAGATCTGCTAAATTTTCTAAGTCAAACAAGGCTTCACTTAATGCATCTAATAGATCTGGCGATATTTGGTGCAACAGAACTTTAGTTCCATCAGGTATCGCTCCTAGTTTGCGCGAAAGCAGTTTTAATAAAAGCGATCGTTTTCCTTCCTGTATTCCTTGAGCCTTCCCTTCTTCTTGCGCTGTTTCGATGACACCATTCATGTCTCGATAGTACTTTAAGCTGTTTTCATAAGCTTCTCTTTCTACTTGGGAAAAGCTAGTAATCCGTGCGACTTCAAATAGTTGCATAAATACGCTTTCTTGCAACGGTAAAGGTGGCTCTTGTAAGTCAGGTAGATGTTTTAGCAAAAATAACCACTTGTCAAAATGGTCGTTTAGTTGATCAATCGTTTTTTTGAATTTTGGTAATTCCAGATAAATAAATTTCAGCTTCTCGTAGAAAACTTTACAATTTTGATCTTTTAGTTCAACGATATGTAAGAGAGTGTCATCGTTTTTATCTTCGTCAAAAACAAAGTCTAAAATGCCGATGGTATAGACTGGATCGAGTTTGTAGTTCCAATCTCCTTTTTCTGCTTGGTCTTGAATGGGAAAGGAGGCGTAGTAAATACTGCGATCTTTGAAATAATTATGTTTGGCTTTTTGCATCTCGACAATAAACTTCTCGCCCTTTTCGCTTTGGCAGTAAAGATCGAAGACTGCTTTGCGATCGAGGGGACTATTACCGAGGTTTTCGGTGCTGCGGTAGGTGAGATCTTTGACGCGATGCTCGGTTGGTAATATTACATTCAGGAAGTCAATCAACAGGTTTTTATTTGGCTCTGTTCCAAATAGACGCTTGAAGCCAAAATCTGTGAGTGGATTGATATAGCGATCGCCTTTAATTCGATTTGAAGAAAAATTAGACATAATGTTTCTCGGCTAGCTATTTGTTTATGGGAGTTATTGCTTAATGATGTTTACTAATCAATTTTAACAGATCATCAAAAAAGCTAGCGATCGCGCCACAAGAAAATCACTTTGGTAATGGTTAGTGATTTAGGTTAGTACAGACAGTTGGATTCCTCTTTTTTTGCTGAAATTTTAAAATTGTATCCGCTTGATAAATCGGGATGATTTGCTAAAACATTCTATTTTAGTAGGTCTTCTATATTCATATTCCCGAATTGCAATAATTTGGCTAATTTCTGGGCGATCGCTAATGACTCAGAGCCAATTACTTGTCCTAAAGCAGTTTGTAAATCAAATTTTGATAATACTTGCTGAACTAGAGATTCAGCTTGCGGCATACCAAGCAGAGAACTCTCAACTAAAGGAATAATGTAACTGTTCAGGGGGTGATCAGAATCTCTGAAACTGACTTCTCAAAGGAATTACATCCGATCAAAGTTCAGAAAATATCTGTTGAAAAAAGCCGAATTCTGGTCAAGCCCAACGCATTTTCAGAGCTTGAAACACTACAAGTAGTGTTTCCCAAAATTTAGAGCGCTACCTGTACCCCGTGAACGGTTACGGAATAATAGATAAAATCGTATCTGATAAATTTGATAATCCATCAGGCTTAAACTGCTTGATGTATGCGTTAAGTGTATTGAGTACATGATTTTCTAGAGACAGTCTCCATCGATTTACCTCCTGAACCAATGTTTCGGTAGTCGAGTCCACAACGGAATTGACAACTGCTTTTGCATTAAAGCTACCTCGATCTGACAGATCAGCGCCAGCGCCACCCCATCAGGATCTAATCAGTTAATTTTGATTACTAGAGTTGCTATTATCAGAAGAAGAGCTGGGAGCCTTTTTCCCAACATTTTTGATATCGATAAACTTGCCAAGTAAGTCGTACCAAAACGATGCACCCATAGAAATCGCAATTCCGCTAATCACCCATCCAAAAACTCTTAAAATCCATGGATTAATGTATAAAAATCCAAAAATTTCTATTGACTCGCGTGGATATATATTGTCTTTACTCCAGCCTATAGGCAGGGATATTTGATCCGATATTGTTTTAATTTTAGCCTTTGTTTCTGGAGTTAATTCGCCTTTTGAATCAACAGATTTAGTAACTATCTGATCAACTGAGCGATTTACAGACTCCCGTAATACTTGATCCTTCGCAAGTCTATCTACTATGTGCAATGTATCAGCATTAGTAGTAATAGCAATGGTAAATCCGATCATAAAAGCTACGAGCTTAGCATTACGCTTATAGACTCCACTTGCCCTGATCATCGATCTATCAAACCAGTCTTCAATCTCTGCTTGAAACTTACTTAGTTGTATCTCTACTTCCTCGATTTTAACTTGCGATCGCTTGGCAAGATCTTCAAGGCTTTTTTGTAGTGGTTTAGGAATCTCAGGGATTTTTTTGACTAATTCACTAATTTCATCAGTTATTACTGGATTAGACTTCAATGCTGCATAGAATTTCAACCATTTGCTAATGTATTCAACCATATAAGATTCTTGATCTTTTAAATAACCAAAATAGTTAGATATAAAATCAGGAGAGTTATATTTTTGCTTTATCAATTCATACATTATTTTATTTGTCTCACGTCCTTTAACAGATTCATCATTTACAGTTTTCTCATCTTCCTTAACTGCCGCATCATTTACAATTTCCTTGCGTGCATCAACTGCTGAATCATTTACAATTTCCTTGCAGGTTTCACCAATCCGTTTATAAAGAAGAATTAAACTAATTGTTTCTAGGACTGTAGGGGTAATCTCTCTGACTAAAACTTCGCGTCTATGAGTGGATGATACAGTAATGTTATTTATGCTTTGATAAGTATCTTCAAAAATAGTATTGAACAAATCCACATCAATATTATTTGATTCTGTAGCAAGCATATCTAAAATATTTACAAGATCAAATTTTTCGCTATCATAAAACTTCAATGTTTCTACTTTTTTGGTATTAAACTGATCTACCTTTTTTTTTAAATTCTTCTTTTCCTCCAAATCTTCCTTTTTTGGTAAATATTTTTTTTCGTATTCGCCTAATTTCTTATCAACAAAAGAGTTTAATCTTAGTTTAATAAACTCTTTTGTGAAAAATGGAATTTGTAGAGTTTCCAAAAAACTAGATGCAAAAACTTGTTTATTGATTGATGAGGGACCACTACGTCTATCATCTCCAAATACACTATTTTTGGGTTTCCCAAATACGTCATTCTTAAACTTTGTCAAAAAACCTTTAGCCTCTTGATTGCAATCTTTAATTAAAGGGTTACCATAAATTTCATTAGCTAGGAGTCTCGATTTTTCTGCCAATTCCTTACTTTCAGTTTGAGTTTCATTGCCGCTTAGCAATCCCTCAATTGACTCTTTAACATGGATTGCTCTCCATTGCAAAATTGTAGTAATTAGCTCTTGTAATTCTGAAGCTAGTAGACTTAGGATGAGGTAAATGAAAAACAATCCAATTACAATATCCAAGAGATAAGATATTCCCATATATTTCTTTTAGATGATTTGCTAATTTGTTGATAAATTATAGAGAACCATTAGCGATCGCAGAATTTGCAATTTTGATCAATGTATCTTTATCACCAACCTTAAGAAGGGCAACAGTATAAAAATACTGCCTTGATTTCAACTTAAAGTTGCATCCGCTGCAATAGGCTATCCAGATTAAACATAAAAAAAATAACTCGCTCAACTCAATGTCGGCATCGAAGTTGAGTTGAGCGAGTTTTGGATCAAATGCAACAGTAAATCTATTGCCGAAACCAAACCTAAATGCTGATGCTATTTAGAATCAAAGAAGGTTTTAGATAAGGATATGGAACTACGCGCTTCTGATTGTTGGCATCAATCTCCTGCTCTGCCATATTCAAGTTCTGTTGGAACTGCCTTACTATATCAATAATTGCTTTATTGTTGACATCTGCAAAAACATCTTCAAGTTTCTCTTTATAGAGTTCCTGAAAAGCTTTGTCATAGTAGCCCAATCGATCATACCGATAAGCTGACAAAACAAAGAGTGTTTGTACTTGTTCGGCTGCTCTCTTGTGAGGGGGGAGTAGTGCCAGAATTTTCTCCTCCGTGATTACCTCTTGTTGATCGTTAGGATTAATATAAGCTGCCAATGGCATATTGGCAGGAAATGCCATATATCCGTATTGAGCAAAGTTCACTGCTGAATGTTGTGGTCCACAAGTAAAAATTACCGTAGTGACAATCTCAATCAATTCATTGACACTGCTAATCTGAGATGGCATTCCCTTAACCTTGCCACCCTTTTCATCGGACAATTCTTTTGCCCATGCTTGCAGTTCCGTGTCTCCAGCAATATGTGTAGAACTTGGATAAAAATGATTGAGATAGCCAGTCACGAAAGTGCGTATGGCATCCCAAACGAGCTTCCCATCATCTCGGTAAGGGTAGTGAGGGATGTTTTGCATTCCGCGATTTTCGATATCTTTGGGAAATGCAAATTCGTTGATATCCCATGCTTTATAGGCATCTTTGACAAGCTCCATTGACTCACCTTGTGTGCCTGCCAGCAACTGATCAACAGGACCACCAATATTAACAAGCCGCTGTTGACCAAGATGATTATTGGTCAACATAAACATGAAATGTGGTCTCAGTAATATACTGAGCGGATGGCTATAGGCTAATTGACGGGCTGTACCAATTGCAATTGGAGCCATCACAAAATGGGTTCGACATAAATGGGAATTCATCTCATGGTGATTAGCATCTGCAATTTGCACGCAAAATTTTGCAAATAGCCAGTCAAGAGGATTCTTCTCAAATGGTGTATATACCTTGCTGTCTTTGGGCGTATATACCTTGCGATCGGTGCTAGCATCTAGTTGAATTGCAATTGGCGTTAACTTACCGCGATCGGCGATTCCAGTATTCCGCCACCAAAAGAAAGCTAGTGGTTTTGGTAAATACTTCCGACCTTTTTCATGGCTACCGCCCTGAACCACTGATGGTCCTTGGTAGTAAGCATCCGTCCCTGTATAGTCAGCAACGTAGATGTTGCCAGCTTGCAGTTCTTTCGGAATATCAAACAATGGCTCAAAATCTTCAAGAAAACTGTCGAGCCGATGTAAGACTTGGGCGCGTAGATCATTTTCATCTAGCTGACGAATGACTAATGGATTTACGCCAGAGAGTCTTTGCTCTGCGAAGGAATTGTTTGTTTGATAAACTTTGGCGACTTCAGGCAATGGCAATAGATTAAAGAAGTCTTCATAATCTTGAAGATCGTCAAGAGGATCTAGAAAAGATCTAGCTTTGGCAGCTAACATGTTTGGGACAAGTTCAGCCGTCGCGACTACTCGTTCTGCGATATATTGTGCCGAGAAGTTTTCAACTGCGGGTACTTCTTTCAGCAATGCTAAAGGTGGTAGGTACTCATGATCGTACTGATAAGCTTTCTGTTGACTGATTAAGTCATCATTGCGCTTGCCTGAATTGGGGTCGTATTGAGGGAGAGAAGGCTGCGACATTGTTTTAGAGTTAAAATGGTTTTAGGGTTTTCGATCGAGGTCGATCGCGAATAGGATCTGGGAATGACTAGCAGCCTGTCGGAGAAACCAAAAATCCTTCTTGTAGGATGTGTTAGCGCAGCGTAAAGCACCATCAAAGGTTAGATAGTGCTTTACGCTATGGCTAACGCACCCTACAGTAATCTTATTTGGCTAATACAATCCAACCAATTGGGAGAATGGAATTCCCCAAATCAATTAGACTGAACCTAGCCCCCAATCAACGATTGCATAATGAGGTGCAATTTTGGGATTTTCAAACCAGCTTGTAAATTTTTTCAAGCTTTTCAAGTTAGTGTCATAAACAATTCCGATACACCCAACCGTTCCTGGTGAAGTATCTGAATTATTGTCTAAATGGAAACCAATGTCTGTTCTAGAGGTCCATTTTCGACAAGTCATTTCAATGTATACAGGACCCAAACCGTCAAATGTAGCGGGCCAATCTTCTGAAAAGTCACCCGATCTGCGACTAGCAAATTCAGCCAAAATGTCTAACTTAGATCGCTTCTTTGTGACTGGATCGGGCTTAGGCTTACCTAAATCCCATATACCCTCTGGTAAAGGTTCATCGCTGCCAGATACACTTGCTGAAGGCAATCTAAATGCTTGAGCATCAGGCTGACCAGAAACAGCCACCACAGAATCAATTTTTGTACTACCCATCATCAAATCGACATTTAAAGCCTCAAGTCCAGATGATGTTCTCATGCCAGACTTTGTAACTTTAATATGATGACGTGTAGGTGTGGGAAGTGGTGGTGTGGCTTTCTGTTTAGGCTCTTCGTTTGCATCTAGAGCAACGATTACTTGACCAGGGGCATCTTCCGATTCTAACCATTCAAGAGGTAGATCGATTTTGTACTGTTCAGGATTAGCGCGAGTCAAGATGAGGTCCACTTTTTCCAAGTATTCATTAGACTGTGAATCCATCAGATAAAGAGCCTTAGAAGTCAATTTTACCCAAGACATTGAATTTCTCCATTAATAATTTTAATTAACTTGCCAACTTTGCGGCTACTTCTTTGATCAACTGCGGCAGACGGTTATAAATCCAATCCCCTGGGCAACTATTTGCGACAAAATCACGATGCCCTCGAATTTTTGAGGGATCGATATCACAGGACTCACACAATGCTGCACACATATCAACAAGGCTTTGCCACTGTTCAGCATTCATTGCTGTAGTCATAAAATTCCCTTCATTAGATACACTCGGAGACCTGTTGCCTCTATCTGTACCTGCGTGAGCGCCTCTAACAGCATTGCCCTTAATTGCTTGGCGCAGAGAACCTTCTCTCCCTTCAACAAGAGTGCCGTCTACCATATTCAAAAAACCGTAACCAATATCACTCCAACCATTGCCGTTCATGTGAAAATCTTGAATGTCTTTCACAACCTGCTTGGATTTCCCTCGATTCTGACTCCCTGCTGTATGGTGAATCACAATGAATTCTGGGTGATCAATAGTTTCAAACTTTGAAATAGCAGGAGATGCTGACCAGTCCGCTCGCGTTACCACTGTCGCAAAAACTCCGCCTGCACTAAAAGTCTGTGCTGCCTGCTTAACTTGCTGTTTTGAACCTACATCAATCACCATGACCCTAGGGATATCACCTCCCTTACCCCAATCAGTAGGTATGTCAAACTTAAATTCCTTATTGGCTGGAACTCCATGCGGCTGCAAATCAACCTTTTTCAAGAATTCATCAGTACCGCCCTTCATAAGAAAAAGGGACTCAGATGTACCCCTGTTAAGGTGACATTTAGCGAAATCTGAACGAATAAAAGTAGGATTCGATTATAATCAGAGATAAAATCTAAAAACAATCGCTAAGAGGGAATAAAAAATGATAAGTGCAATTTTTGAAAGATTTGTGGAGG
>JANMFC010000300.1:0-5865 GCA_031377675.1 Pseudanabaena sp. OTE_70b_metabat_355
ATAACAAATTTGCGGCAAGTCAGCCGCAGTCAAAGGCAACATCTCAAGGCGATCGCTGGCACTATGATTACCATGCAAATCGGCAAACATAGACATTGCCGATTCACCATCTTCTTCTGCAAAATCTTCCTCATCTAGAGCCAGATTATCCTCGTCTACGAGATCATCTTCACTATCATCATCGTCCTCTAGTTCGTCATCTCCTAGTTCACCGTCCTCTTGCTGATCATCAAGTTCAAGAACCAGATCGTCCATGTCCTCATCTATATCTGCATCTATTTCCCTACTATCAAAATTAAGATCAACTTCTGAGCTGTTAAATTGATCATCTAATTCACCATTTAATTCGTCGTTTAATTCGTCATATTCGTCCATCGCGATCGCCGTTTCATCACCTTGCTCAAATTCTTCGTCAAAACTCTCAGTAAAACTAGCCGCGCTATCATCGGCAGAAAATTGTAACTCATCGGGAATCAAAGCAAGTTGATTTACCTGAAAATTTGTAAGATCGTGATTTACTCGCGATCCTCTTTTGTTCTTAGCCTGTTTTTGAATTACCAATTCTCGATATTCTTCAGCAGGAATTAGCTCTTGTAGCAGCCGCAAAACTGTACTCGTACTAATGCCAAACTGCTTCGCTAACTGAGTTGTAGCCGCGTCAGACTCACGATAGAGGCGAAGTATTTCTTGTTTATCATCGAGCGCAAGTTTAACAGCCATTGATTTGGGAGAACCAGAAATCACATCTATGAACCAGTTAATATCTTAACGCTTGAACGTATATAGCAACCCAAAATAATCTATAGCTTTTTGTGGAAACGTGAGAGGCGCATCTTGCGGTGCGCCTCTCACAGTAAATTTGCAATCAGATCTTCACTTTTCCTGATTTTAACGGTAGAATGCTGATACATAACTTCAGACCCCATCGCCGAATAATGGAAATTGCGATCGCCCTTTTGCAACATTACAGTTTTGATCTTGGTGGTTATGCCATCAATGATTTGACTCGTGTATGGGGGGAGTTTAAGCCTGAATGGGTACGTCAAGCTGTGATTGAAGCTCTGTTTCAAGGTAGATACAAGGCAGTTTCGGTCAATCAAATTTTGCAGAGTTGGGAACGTAGGGGCGAACCAAACTGTCGCTACAATCATGAGTTTGAACGTTTGATCTGCGGTGATGTCGCCGTAATCTACGAAGATCGTATTTTTTATACTCCCCCGCGCAATTCTAACCGCGAACTCTCGATTAATCGCGAAATCGCGATCGCTGAAGTTTCCCCATTTAACTTGCCAGAAGCTCAAAAACTTTCTGAAAAATATCCCAATCAGCTTGTAGCAACTTCGGGTACAACTAAGCCACCAATCGTTTATCGCAATCCGCAAAAAAACACTTATTCGCAAGCCTATCTTTCGGCTTACGAGAATATGGCTTTGCTTGCTGAGTCGTCAATGTTTGTCGATAAATTGAGATCGATGTGTGGCGATCGGCTAGTCTTGCCTGTTCCTGAGATTAATTCCAATCTTGATAAAGCGATCATATAAGGTACAACAAAATACAATGAGTTCAAGACTTGTCTAACCAAGCAAAGAAAATAAAATGAGCATGACATTTGAGCAATTGCAAAGCCTTGTAGAACAGACCGCAATTGGATTAGCTGAAACCAATAAGGCTTTAAGTCGAGTTGAAGTAATTGTTGAGGAAAATAGTAGAGCATTAAACCGTGTTGAAGCGATCGCTGAATCCAATGCGAGAGCAATCCAAGCTACAGCCAATAAACTAGATGAAAAGTTTGACCAGATTGCTAACGCGGTCATTAGATCTCAGGATCGTCTCGAACGGCTAGAGCGTAGAGATAGGAGAATTAACAAGGAAATTCGTGGTTTGCGGGTTGAGACAAGGCGGATTTTAGAGCGATGGTTAGGCGAACCATTTCCAGACGATCCAGACTTAGAGGGGGATGATGAAGCCGAATAACAAAAAATGGAAAATTTTGCTTTAAAAAAACGGCGGTAACATAGTTATCAATGGTCATTGACCAAGGTTAACTAGCATACCAGCCGTTAATTTATTTAGATGGGCCGAGATGGATTTGAACCAACGTAGCTTACGCAGCGGATTTACAGTCCGCCCCCATTAACCACTCGGGCATCGACCCTTTGCTTAGTTGTTTTCCAAGCGAACCTAATCATATACACTTCTTGCACCACTTGCAATAGGTATTTAAAAAAATATTTCGACGGGCAAAGCCCGTCGAAATATTTTTTTGATATTTAGTTATTTTTTTTGCAAGCCGATCGCGATCGTCCCTAAAAAGATGATTCCCATCACTCCCGCGATCGGATTGCCACTGATCCCTGTAATCCATTCAGGCACGACACCTGTGGGCTTGAGCAAATGCGTAGTATTCACAATGTAATAAGCCCAGATTAACCCACCATGCAAACCAATAGATCCGCCCAATCTGCCATTAAATCGCCGCCGCGCTAGCACTAACGTCACACTCAACATCACCAAACCTACAAATTGACTCCATGTAGCCAGAATTACATTGAGGGGCTTGATAAAATGTAAAATCGCAAAAACTAGACTTGCCGAAATCAAAGCCGTCTTTTTTGAATAATCGCGCTCTAGCTCGGATAGTAGCCAACCGCGAAACAACATTTCTTCAGCAAAGGCTACCCCGATTGAGGTTAATAGCCCTGGGATGATCGCGCCTTGCCAATCGACAAAATAGACTCCGATCGCGGGTAATAGTCTTGCGGGTAGTGGGGCTTGCCAATTAGAAGTTTGGACAGCGAGCCAGCCGAGGTTGACTTGCAGAAACATAAATACAAACAAGGTGGCG
Organism: Pseudanabaena sp. OTE_70b_metabat_355; assembly: GCA_031377675.1. Classification (GTDB taxonomy): domain Bacteria; phylum Cyanobacteriota; class Cyanobacteriia; order Pseudanabaenales; family Pseudanabaenaceae; genus Pseudanabaena. Next base: position 2,846 of record JANMFC010000300.1, read on the forward strand.
CTACCTAAGCCTAAACCAAACAAAAAATCACGTCCATTCTGCTGCGTGAAAGTCAATCCAAAATAGCGAAAGGGCTGGGCATATTTGGCAACTTTGCGCCCCCAAACCCAAATTAATCCTAAAAATCCGCTATATAACAGAATTGTCAAACCCACTCCAACCGATGCACCAAAAATCAGATGCAGAGGCGCGGCGATCGGGAGCCAGAGGGCGAGTAAGGTTAATAAAAAAAGGACAATGCGTACGGGGGCTTTATAACTATCTAAGCGCTCAAAATTCACAATAAAATCTTCTCCTGTTGGGACTCTAGAAATTCACGAATCCGCTTTACCTGAAAATCACGCGCATACTCTAGGACTTGAGTTGCAAAAGGATTAAAACTGGGATCGGTTTCTTGCAAAAGTGTAACTTCATCTTGAATAGCGATAATATCTCCCATTCTGGCTAGTTGCATCAACTTATTTAAAGTACAGTCGGGCGGTGCGATTAAAGGTTGGGCGATCGCCTGATAATTCCCATTAGCCTTTACGATAGATAGATCATATACTTCCTCATATTGCCATTCCAAATTGAGTAGCGATCGCATTGTATAGAAAAGGTGATCGGGTTCAATCGGCTTAGCCACAAAAGCATTGCAGCCAACTTCAAGACTAAGAGCGCGATCTTGATTAAAAGCGCTTGCGGAAACCATGACGATCGCCGTTTGGGCAAACATGGATAATTGGCGTAACTGCTTTGTGGTTTCATGCCCGTCTAGATTCGGCATTACCATATCTAATAAAATTAAGTCAGGGCAGAATATTTGAGCTTGGGTCAGACAGTCATAGCCGTCGATCGCTTCAGCGACAATGAAACCTAGGGGAGTTAGTAAATCGGTTAATACCATCCTATTTTCAGTTTTATCATCGACAATGAGGATTTTGCGGCGATCGCCGAAGTAACCTGTAATCGTGCGACTATCGATCAGTGAAAGTGCAGGATGATGGGGAACTTCGGTTAATTCAATCTCAAACCAAAAAGTGCTACCAACATCTAAACTGCTTTCTACCTGTAGTTGACCGCCCATCATTTCCACGATTTTTTGGCAAATTGGCAAGCCTAGTCCAGTTCCAGAATAACGTCTGGCGCGATCGCCCACCTGCTGAAATGGTAAAAAGATATCTTCTAATTTATCAGGAGCAATACCCACGCCTGTATCGGTAATTGTGAAACGGATTTTATAATTACTCCTATAATTATGAGTGGAATCACTGGGTTGAGGATTAACTAGTTGAGCATTGACGATAAGGGAAACATTGCCACGATCAGTAAACTTAACTGCATTCCCTAATAAATTGATTAGCACTTGCCGCAACCGCTTTTCGTCGCCGTACATGGTACTCGGTAAGAGCGTAAGTGGTTGATAGATTAGCTCCACATCCTTAGCGCGTAGCTGCAACTGAAACATATCCGTAATGCCTTGCAGTAACTTAGCAAGATCAAATTCACTAGGATTTAGTTCTAGTTTTTTAGCTTCAATTTTAGAGAGATCGAGAATGTCGTTGAGCAGAGTTAATAGATGTTCACCACTACGTTGAATAATTTCCAACCCTTCCTTATGTTTATGGGGATCGAAACTGCGTTTAAGGATTTGAGCATAGCCGAGAATACCGTTTAGAGGTGTGCGTAACTCATGGCTCATGTTGGCAAGAAATTCACTCTTAGCTCGGTTGGCTGTATCCGCCACTTCCTTCGCTAATTGCAGTTCCTTCTCGGCAATTTTGCGATCGCTAATATCTGTCCCTACTGATAGAATTTCAATCAACTCGCCTTGATCGTTATAAATTGGCTTGTTTGACCAAGTGACCCATACGCGCCTACCATCCTTGCAAATATTCTCATTCTCATTTAATTGATATCTTTCTGGAGCGCAGCAGATTTCGGCGATCATATTCCGCAGATCTTCACCCGTAACACTTCGGACAGATACAATCGTGTCTAAAACATAATTACCAATAATCTCGTCAAGTTGATAGCCAAAAAATTTCAATCCATAATCATTCAAAAAGCAAATATTCCCCTTGGTATCCCACCGCAAAATGATACAGTTTGCTGACTCTACCAGATCGCGATATTTCTTTTCACTGTGTTTAATGTTTTCTTCGATGATTTTGCGATCGCTAATATCCTTAACTGCGTAAATAGAAAAAAATTGTCCGCCAAATTCAATATTTTCAGAAGAGATTAAGCCTGTAAACTTTCTCCCATTCTTTGCCAAAAATCTCGCTTCGTAGTTCATGATTTTTCCTTCTACATCTAAAATCGCTAACATGCGATCGCGCTCTTCTAAATCAACCCATAAATTTAAATCGGTGGGATTGGAACCGATCGCTTCTTCTCGACTATATCCTGTAATTTCCGTCCATTTATCGTTAACGTCCAGATGTTTTCTTGTTGACAGTGAGAACAAAGCCATCCCATCGGGGCTAGAACGAAACGCTTTGGCAAATTTCTCTTCCGATTCTCGCAACGCTGCTTCGGTTAGTTCATGTTCAAGAATTTCCTGTTGCAAGGCTTGAGTACGTTCATCAACCTTTTGCATTAATAGATGGGAATATTCTTCCAATCTGGTATGCGACTTTTTCATTTGACGGCTCATCTGATTGAAAGAATTTGCTAAAATAATTAGCTCCTTGACGACACAGGAATATTCCACCTTTTGATCGAGATTACCATGAGCGATCGCCTCACTCGCCATACTTAATTCGGTAATCGGACGACTAATGGCGCGAGCAGCTATGATGCCAAAAATCGTGGTCAATCCAAGGGCGACCAGACAGAGCATGGTTGTGAAAACCGTATTTTCTCTAATCTCCGCCATAAAGTCAGAGGCAGGGACGACAACAACAATCCGCCAATCCAATCCATTTAACTCAGAACTATTTTTTAACTTCCCAACTTGAACAAAATGCGGTTCATTCTCAAAGAAGATGACTGATTGGCGAATATCATTCTCGACGGGCTGAGATTTAAGCCATTCA
>JANMFC010000432.1:0-19000 GCA_031377675.1 Pseudanabaena sp. OTE_70b_metabat_355
AGTCGTGCCATCATCCATCACCTCAGTTTGTACCGCCTGACTACTGAGCCAAGACTTGAGCGCATTTACTAACTCAGCGATCGCACTTTCTTCGCCCCAATCCACAACATCAGGTACAAATCGCTCTTTGTCTTTGCAATACTACGGACAAGGGTAGGCAGAAATAGAGCCGTAGTTACAAAGCTTGTGGAAATTAGGGTGTAATTTAATCAAAGTAAGGTCTAAATCTAACAGGGAAATAAAGCGGTCAAGGAGATGCCGATTGAGAGCCATTCGTTTGTAGCTCGCCATAGAGAAAACAAAAGGCTTGAGAGGATGAGATGAAAGATGAAGATGCCAAGCATCAAACTTGGCAAGATTAAGAGCCATCAAACTAGCGTTAAAATGAAAGTCAAGCTTCGTCAAGTCACGAGCTTGGCAATCGGTTAAACCCGTAAACTGCTTAGCGTCACGGAAGATGAATTCAATCTGAAAACGAGATTTGTAGAAACACAGAATCTCAGATGCATCAAGAATGATATCGGTAGAGAAAAGCAGAACTTGCCCGACCCGCTCTGGCTGACGGCAATCTCGTAGAAAAGCAAGACGGACTTTACGTTTCATGCTTATCACCCAGACTTCGACCGTATAAAGGTAAAGCAGTGGCTCAATTTCGGATACTAAAGTCATCCGACTGACATCGGTCAAGTCCACCTTACTATCATACTTGCGTGGTCTACCAAGAAGCTTCTGCTCACCCGTATAGACATAGCGCATATCCGCATCACAACGTAGCTTACCAAGTGCATCTAATCCTAGTGCAACGACACCATCAACCCACTTGATTTTGCTATAGAATCCATCACTGACGACATGATGTACTGATTTTGGTAAGTAGGGTTTGGTCGCTGCTAGTTGTTCGAGATACCAATCTATTCTTGTTCTCTTTGATTCTGGTTGAGCGGGTGGTGTTTGCTGTACTGATACCGCATATCCTTGTTTAGCATCAACATCGACAATTGCTATTACCGATATCTCTAATCCTTTTTCGGCTCGGCTTGCACTCCCATTGTAGAAATACTCGATTCCATAAGTTGCTTTGCCACTTTTTGGCACAAATGAACAGTCTATCGCTATGATCTGGCGGGCTGTTGCTGTGATCACTTTTGCGATGATCTCTGCGTTCCCTTTGATGAAGTTGTATGAACGCGAAAATTGACGACGATAGGTGCGCTCTGTGATTTCGCTATATCGACTCAGATTTGTGAAGTTTACTTTCCCACATATCACCATGATTGTCGAAATCAGTATTGTTAGGAATTTCTGTTGTGCTTTGCTTGCTGCTTTCGGTATCATGTCTGTAATGCTATTCATTTGGTGCTTTCTTTCATTACTTGCACCTTATCCGATGAATAGCTTTTTTCTCTCAATCTTTAAAACTGTCCGAAGTATTGTTACAAGCAATTCGCATCAAGAAACCAATTTTTGGCTTTTTAGGGCGCGTTGCTGCCTAATTACCTATACATTGTATTGCTTGATAGAGTCGGCTAGGTAACTTTAGCGTTAGTATTATGCCAAGGTACTTAGTAAATTTAAGAATAAGTGTCTGAGCATCATTAAAAAAACAAATCTAAAACCTGTGGTGCAGGCTAAACTTGCGCCATAGGGTTTTGGGATTTTATATTTAATGGCGTTTAGTTACTTACCCAAAAACATCGAGATTTGATTTAAAAAGGCTCAAGACATGCTTTTAATCACAGTTGGTACAGATCAATATCAATTCAATGCGCTCATGCATTGGATAGAGTTATTAGTTAAGTATCGATTGCTCAACGAAGAAATTTTAGTCCAGTATGGTGCTTCAACCTATATTCCAGATGGGGCTAGAGCCTATCGCAAGCTAAGTGAACAAGAGTTTTTGAGCTTTGTGGATGGGGCTAGTTTGATCATTAGTCACTGCGATGAAGCGGTTGCTCAACTACTAGAAGATAAGGATACGCCCTATGTTTTAGTGCCGAGATTACAAAGATTTGGCGAACATATAGACAATCATCAAATGGAAGTTGCCGAAGACTTTGAACGTCGAGGTATCGCGATCGCTAGATCCCCTGGAGACTTAGTTAAATTTCTAAAACTTCGGCAAACCTCAGAAATTATCCCTAAAATTGATGAGAATCAATTATGTGAATACTTAACGGATCGGTTCCAACCGCAAAAGCTAATGTTGGTCTGTGCTTCAGGCGGCTACTTTCGTTATATGCAAAGTCTCAAATCCTTTTGGCAAGAATATAGCGATCGCCTGTGGATATCGGTACGCAACACTACAACTGAACAAGAGATAGAAGATCGTTATTACTGGGGATATGCATCTGTCAAGGATAACTTAATCAATATTATTAAAAACTGGTTATTAGCGATCAGAGTTGTCCCAAGCTATAAACCAGACCTAGTTGTCTCCACTGGTTCTGGCTTTAGCTTGCCATATTTACTCATGGCTAAGTGGTTTTGCGGAAGTAAAGTTATCTATATAGAATCTAAAACCCGTTTTTACGATATTAGTTTGCCAGCAAGGATTTTAACGCGACTCAAGGCAATAGATTTGTTGGTTGTTAGAAGTAAATCGACTTGCGATCGCTATCAACAAACTGTCTATATCCCTGTCAATGATGACACTACTGGGAATCTAAGTCGTAATCGAGATTATAAACAAGCTTCCGTTGTTACTTTTGATGAGGTCGCTTTTATCTTCTGTCCTGAGCGATTAGAGTTTTCTACAGCTCGTCAATTCTTAGATGATTTCCAAAATATTTGTAATACGGATGACTCTTATCCACAAGTTATTATCGATATGAGTCATACCACAGTCATTGATAGTGCTGGATTAGGGGCCTTAACTAACTGTCTGAGACTAGCTATATTGAATGAAACAGAAATAATCCTGTGGAGTGTCAGCAAAGCTGTCGGCACTGTGATTGGTCTTTCTGCCCTAAGCAATTTATTTATAATTGAGCAAGTTAGTAATACCTTCCGTTTTTCTGAGTCTATCCAACAAACGCGAGTTAGTAACATCACAACCTTTGGTCTATTTCTATTTAGACTACAATTGATATTCCGTAAGATTCCAAATTTAAGAATATTTTATCTAATTCTTAAATTTGTATTTCCTGCGATTGATGTTGATCCCAGCGTTCCTGTGCATCCTTCCGTTAGAAATATACCTAAGAGATTGATTGATATAGTAGGCGCGATCATCGGTTTAAGCTTTACCACAATTCTATTTGTCCCGATCGCGATCGCAATTAGCTTAGGGAGTGAGGGTAGTATTTTGTTTGTCCAAATTCGCTGCGGACTGTTGAGCAAACCTTTCCGCATTTGGAAGTTTCGCTCAATGGTCAAAAATGCTGAACAGTTAAAGGCAAAAGTAGAGAATCAAATTGACGCAAATTCAGTAAATACGGATTCAGAATCCCAAGTAAACGGTAAATTCTTTAAAAATACTGATGATCCGCGAGTCACGAGTGTCGGCAAATTCCTGAGAAAAACCAGTATTGATGAATTTCCCCAGTTTTGGAATGTCTTAATTGGAGATATGAGCTTAGTCGGAACCCGCCCTCCCACCTACAATGAGATTAATTCCTATGAATTGGCAGTGGAATATCATGACGAGCGATATACGGAGTGGAATCGTCTAGATGTCAGACCAGGAATTACAGGAGTGTGGCAAGTCAACGGACGCTCCAGTGTGAGAACTTTTGCGGAAGTAGTTAACTACGATATTGAATACCGTAAAAACTGGAGTATTTTGTACGATTTGAAATTAATAGTACAAACTATTTTAGTTCTATTTGACAAGAAAAATAAGGCTGTTTAGGCACAGTAAATATAGCTGCGGTCACTTGTATTGGGACAAATCAAAACCCAAGAAGTGAGTAGTGACGCAAGGAGCCAAAAAACTTCTTGCTGTAAATAATTCGTTGATAACTTATTCGACGCAACGAGAGAATAAGGCTTTCGCCATGTCTTCAGCAATAAATTAACTATAAATCAACGAATTATTTACAGTAAGATATTTTTTGTTTGCGGTTTTCACCTTGTCCGTAACAAGGTGAAAACCGCGATATGTCTACCTACTTACTCAGATTCAAAGCGATCGCTATTCCTGTCCATCTCCATCTCTAAGGGAGAAGTTGACTGCTGCGCTTCTTGGAAATAGATAATATCTTTACGAGGATCGACTTCCGCAGTTTTAATTCGCAGATTATCGCCAACTTGAATTTGGCGGGTAATTCGCATCGGCAACTTCAAGCCCAAATCTTCAATCAGAACTAAGGCTAATTTCTCATTTTCGCGCAACCAGTCCAACATCAGCGCTTCCCAAACGACATCTTTATTACGGCGCAAATATTCCAAACTCCAATACCGCACCGACTGCTTCTCGACTTGATTGGCATCCCAGATCGCAGGCTCGATCGCCTGTAAAAGCTCGGTAAGTCTTTCCGCCGTGAATGGCAAAGGTTCTCCGCGTAAAAAAGCCTTAATTTGCCAATGTGCTAACAGATCGCTATAACGCCGAATTGGTGAAGTTACCTGTGCATAAGCATCCAGTCCTAAACCCGCATGACGTGATGCGTATAACCCCAAAGAACCCTTGGTCATACAGCGACAGATCGCAAATTCGCGCACGGGACCTGATGGCAATTGCATTAATGTATCGAGGGGTGGCAATTCTGGCTGTTCTTGATAGCGATAGGGAATGGGAATACTATTGATTTGAGCAAATCTAGCGGCTACTTCTCCGCCAAGGATCATCATTTCGGCAACTAGTTGACGCGAGAATGTATCTTCTTGTAGTTCTAGGGATAAGCGATCGCCTTCCTTCCCTTCTGATTTGGAGCCGACCTTAACACTCGTATCGGGTAAATGAATCTCGATCGCCCCTTGGGAAACGCGCCATTTTTTGCGAAGTCGGGCATAATCGGCAAGCCGTTCGAGATCGTCTTCGACCCCCAGTTGCAGCATTTCTTCGACATCTTCGTAGGTGAGGCGATAGTTCGGTTTCACCAAACTTGCCACAATTTCGTAACGAGCGATCGCGCCCGTTTCATCCAGATCGACCGCAAAGGACATGGCATGACAGACTTTGTTCTCAATCAAGCTCATCGGTCCCGCCGCTAACTCAATCGGAAACATGGGAATCACACCTGTGGGTAAATAGACACTCGTACCACGCTTACGAGCATCTTTATCGAGAATACTGTCAGGATCGAGCCATCTCGTCGGATCGGCTATGTGAATCCAGATCCGTTTACTGCGATCGGCGAGAGTCTCGATGCTCAGACCATCATCAATTTCAGTGGTGCTGATATCATCAATTGTATAAACATGGAGATGCGTCAAATCACGGCGCAGTGATCCCATACCATCAGCAATTGGCGCAGTAAAACATTCTTGGGCAGCAGCAATTAATTCATTGGCAAACCGAATTGGAATTTGACTCCGCAGTAAATTCAAGTTCTCATGTTCGCCCCAAATGCCAAGATCTACTAACATTTGGAAAGCCACCTGTTCATTTTTAGAACGTTTAGCAAAGCTCAATAATTCTTGAGCAGCAGATTTATCCGATGATTCATCGCCATGTAGCGCATAACGTTCCAGACAATCTAATCGACTGCGATCGCTAGTTGTCCATGTCATCTCTTCACCCGCCAGCTTAGCTGTCAGTTTTTGCTGAAACTCTTCGATTACTCTCGCCCGTTGCGCGGCGGCTTCGGCTTGATGCTTTAGCTCGGAAACCTGTGCAAGCGATCGCGGTTCATACAGATCGCCTTTTTGTTTAAAGTAAATTTTGTCATTACTCAATAAACAATAGGACGCATAGGAAGTGACGGTAGAGATTTCTGAAAATAACAGATTAGCCAGATCCGTAGGGCTAGTTGCTTGACTGTCCTCAATCAAAATTTCCCATGCAACTTCGAGGCTGGAAGGATCAAGAAATTTTTCGACTTTTTGCAAAAATGTAGGGATTTGCGTATTCGTAAAGTTAGAGCTTTCACCACTGGCTCTGATCGTGTAGTTAATTTCGCGAGGATGAATTGTGTGGATGTTGCCATTTTCGTCGATCGCTTGAAAGTGTTTTTTTCCTTCAGGGCGATCGATTACGACAAGGCGGCGATCGCCATGCAATTTAACTTCGACGAGTGTACCTTTTTCCAAAATTGCCCCTTGTCCACCAAAGCCAAAAAATTTCTCTAGTATTCTACCTTTTTTAACTAGGCTTTGTATCAATCTAAAAGCAAAGGTGGCACTATGTGCCACCTTTGTTTTTAGTGAAATTATTAGGCTTTGTATCAATCTGAGAGCAAAGGTGGCACAATGGGCTGCCTTTGTTTTTAGTGAAATTATTAGGCTTTGTATCAATCTAAAAATAAAGGCGACACGATGTGCCACCTTTACTTTTATGAAATTATGAGATAGTGCTAGCGATCGCCTCAATAGCCGAAGCTGCGATCGCTGATTGATAGGCAACAAGTGTAGCAAATGTTGATTTTTCTGGTTGTTTGGGATTTGCCATCAGAGACGCACCCAAAACTAGCAAGGCAATACTGGATTTAAGGCTAAAATTGCTATTCATCTTCATATTCCTCCAGTCATGTATACAACATCTTTGAGCTAACAAACCCGATGACTAAACTCTAGGGCTTTTTGTTTCCTAATTTGACTCTTCCACCCTTCCCATTCAAGAAATAGGTAGGCGAATCAGCTTATTGAGATTCTTGGTCTTGACGAAATATAGCTATAGCCAGTCTAGTTAGGGCATAAGACCGAAAAAGTAACTTATAGTTTTTTTATGCTATGATAAAAAGCAATTGGGATCGTAAGGGTTTCGACGTGTTAGTAGAAACTGTCCTTTGATGCAGGTCGAGAGCGAATTATCTCTCGTAAATCAATGATTCAAACAAGTACATGCGAACAACATTGTATCTTTTTCTCGTAAAGCAGCTCCTGTAGCCGCCTAAGAACCTTTTCGGTTTCGAGGTGTGATGTATGACTCCGTTAAATATGTCACTCCAACCCCCAACGGATGCTGCTTATAACTTTCTCTGGTAGGTTATTTGCTCAAGACTTTATCAGTGCATCTTTGGCTACTAGAGATAATTAGTAATTCCCTCCGTGAGGATCAAATCGGATAAACCTGTGAATGACTGGGAGGTTAGGCGCTAGTGCGGACGGCAGTTCGACTCTGCCCGATTCCATTAACCTAATAAAAAAAGGCACTTGCTTCGCAAGTGCCTTTTTTATGCTTGCTCAAGAAATAAGGGTGCGGGGCTTCGCCCCGTACCCTTATTTCTTGACTGGGAAAGGAGTATCAAGGGATTCAATCCATTCAAAAATGCGATTCCAAGCCCACCACCGATCGCGATCGCTATATTCATGCTGACATTTTTTGCTGCTGACATAACCAACGTGACCGCCATACTGGGTCAACATCAACTTAATTGCAGAATTTTCTTGAGAGATTTTTTTTAAATCGGAAATAATCGCAGGATCAAACATCGGATCATCTTCGGCATAGAGAATTAAGGTTGGCTTTTGCAGATGCGGCATGAAGTATAAAGGACAACTAACATCGTAATATTCCTCAACGCTAGAAAATCCTAATTTAGCGATCGTTAATTCATGATCAAAACCCCAAATACTATTGGCTCGTTCCACGGCTTCACGGTCAATAGCATGAGGATGATTTTTTGCCATCCGCCGCGCCAATTTTTTTAATTCACGAGCGATCGCCTTTTCTAGAAATCTGCCAAGCTCGTCTTTGACTAAATAAGTAAGCGATCGATTCGAGTCCACACTTGGACAAATCACCGCGCATCCCGCAATATCATCGCTGGTAATTTTTAAATCACTACCCCAATCGGCGATCGCTTCACCCGCCTTAATCGCCCATAAGGCTAACTGACCACCGAGAGAATATCCCATTAACCAAAATTTGGACGGACATCCCAACTGTTTTGCGATATCCACAATCCGAATAAAATCTTCACCTTCATATAATCCATCCGAAGTAATCGCTGGTGACAGTTCGGCAGTTTTACCATGCGATCGCCAGTCAAATAAAACCACCGCGTATCCTTCAGCAAAGGCTTTCCGCCCTAAAATTTTCAAAAACCACTGATTCTCCAAATCCCCAGTAATCCCATAGGTTGCCACGATCGTTCCCTTGGCTCCCTCTGGGATCGCGTATTTACCAAAGATTGGTACGCCTTCCGCACCTGTGAATATATGCTCTTGATAAACTGGCTCTAGCTCAATAGTAAAATCTTCCCATTTTTTACTCACCCGCAAAGCTGTATATAAAGTCATCAGCAACCCATTAGTGAGATGCCAAGGCGGTATGTAACGCATAAAGAAACCCTATAATTGTGTTAACGCGGCTCCGCCGCGTTAACACAATTATAGGGTTTAGCGCAAGGCGCTGTAATTACGGAGAGAGAGGGATTCGAACCCTCGTTAAAGTTACCCCTAAACAGCATTTCCAGTGCTGCGCCTTCAACCACTCGGCCATCTCTCCTCGCTTAACGTCACTAGGAATTCTTGCGAATTTACCTGTTTTGTTGCGCGGTATTCAATCATAACAAAACATGACACATCTACAAAATTTTTTGTGACAAATGATCAGGTAAAAATCTGAGCGACAGGGCAGGAGAATTTTGGCAGCAATGGCGAAGTTATGGTGTCACCAGCAAATAGAGTAAGAGCTAATTTCAGCACACCATTTTCGCGGCGATAGATCAGAATTTGTTGCGATCGCCAATCCGCAATCCAATATTCCCCAACTCCTCTTGATGAATACAGCTTAAGCTTCAATTCCCGATCGCGTTTTTCATTTTCGGTTCCTGCTGATAACACCTCGATAACTAAATCGGGCGCACCGCATAAATGCCCAGCTTTATCCAATAAAATTTCATATTTTTCTTTGCTGATCCATACCACATCGGGAATTACATCATCGTTATCGCCAAAAATTACGCCTGCACCAATTGAAGTAAATCCTAGATTCGCAATTTCTGACCATGCTTGCAGTTTGGCATAGAAATTACCGCAAGTAGTTTGGTGCTTCCAGTGAGGCGCTCTAGTCACAAAAAGTTCTCCATCAATAATTTCATAACGGTTATTGTTTTCAGGCAATAACTCCAAATCAGCGCTTGTCCAACGCAAATTGTCAGATGTGGAAGTTAGTGATACTTTTGAGGCGATCGCTTGGAGCATGACAGATTCCTATTAAGCGCGATGAATTGATTATACCGAAAAGGTTAGATGTGGTGCTTTGCACCACATCTAACCTTGCTTCTAAACAGCGTGCTGACGATACCAAGCGATCGTGTTTTCTAAACCTTGACGAAAATCTACGGCGGCGGTGAAGCCAAAAGCTGACTTAGCTCTTTCGACATCAAGACAACGGCGGGGTTGACCATTGGGTTTGTCCGTTTCCCAGACAATTTCACCTTCATAGCCCATTAATTCCGCGATCAAATGAATTAAGTCCTTGATCGAAATTTCCAAACCCGTACCAATATTCACAGGCTCAGATTCGTTATAGTCCGCCGCCGCCATCACAATACCCCGCGCTGCATCATCGGAATAGACAAATTCCCTAGTCGGTGTGCCATCACCCCATACCGAGATTTGGCGATCGCCTCTCTGTTGTGCTTCATAAACCTTGCGGATCAAGGCAGGAATCACATGGGAGCTACTAGGATCAAAATTATCCTCAGGTCCATAGAGATTTACTGGCAATAGATAAACACCATTAAACCCATATTGTTGACGATAGGACTGCAACTGCACTAGCAGCGCCTTTTTGGCAACACCATAGGGAGCATTAGTGACTTCAGGATAACCATTCCAGAGATCGCTTTCTTTGAAAGGTATGGGCGTAAAGTTGGGATAGGCGCAAATTGTGCCAACACAAACAAATTTCTGAACATTGGCTTGATAAGCGGCGTGAATTAACTGCACACCCATCATCAAGTTGTCATAAAAAAGTTCGGCAGGCTTTTTCATATTTAAGCCAATCCCCCCCACATGAGCCGCCAAATGAATGATTAGGTCTTGACCTTGAACGACTTGTTCGCAGGCTGACAGCGATCGCAGATCATGTTCTTTGGAGCGCGGCACAGTGATCAAGTCTGGGTTAGCGCCTGCTGCTGTTAATTGAGAAATTACGTGCTTGCCTAAAAAACCCGCACCACCAGTGACTAGGATTTTTTTATTGGCAAATTGCTTTTCTGATATGAAATCTGACATAAAAATTTTCGAGATATTTTCGAGATAAAGTACACATTATTTTATGGCGATCGCCAGTCTTACAAGTATGCAAACCCAAGCGTGAGTTGCGGCGCAATTCACACTTGGGTTTCATATCTACCAAGTTGCGGTCTGAGAAGAATTGCGTAATGTGGCAATATCTTCTGAAGCAGTCCCTTTAGGATTAGGCAAACCTAGTGCCGACAAATCGGCATCAACCATTAATTCGACTAAACCCTTGAAAGTGACTTTCGGTTCCCAGCCCAGCTTTTGCTTAGCTTTGCTTGAGTCACCCAACAACAGATCAACTTCCGCAGGACGAAAATAGCGCGGATCAATCTCCACATAATCATCCCACTTGAGATTGACGTAGCTGAAAGCTTCTTCGAGAAACTCCCGTACTGAATGAGTTTCACCCGTAGAAACCACATAGTCATCGGGTTGATCCTGCTGCAACATCAACCACATCGCCTCGACATAATCCTTGGCATATCCCCAGTCGCGCTTTGAGTCAAGATTCCCTAGATACAACTTTTTCTGCTGTCCTGCCACAATCCTTGCGATCGCTCTGGTAATCTTCCTTGTGACAAAGGTTTCGCCACGACGAGGCGACTCATGGTTAAACAAAATCCCATTGCAAGCAAATAGTTTGTAGGATTCCCGATAATTTATAGTTTGCCAATGGGCATAAACCTTGGCACAGGCATAGGGACTGCGGGGATAAAACGGTGTGTCTTCATTTTGGGGAACTGCCTGAACTAGTCCATACATTTCCGAGGAACCTGCTTGATAGAAGCGAATCTCTTGATCGTTGCGTTGTTGATAATCACGCAAAGCTTCTAATAGACGTAGGGTTCCCATGCCCACCGCATCAACCGTATATTCAGGAGAGTCAAAACTAACCCGCACATGGGACTGAGCGCCAAGATTAAATACCTCATGAGGTTGTACAGCTTCTAAAATTCGCCCCAATGTTGTGCCATCGGTGAGATCGCCATAGTGCAAAAACAATTTTGTTTCGGGAAGATGCGGATCTTGATACATGTGGTCAAGGCGATCGGTATTAATCGTGGAAGTGCGGCGAATGATGCCGTGTACCTCATAACCTTTGGCGAGTAAAAGTTCTGATAAATAAGAACCATCTTGACCAGTAATGCCTGTAATTAAGGCGCGTTTAGACTTACTCATGAAGTATTAGTTTCAAAAATTCAACAAAGTTTCCTAAGCTAGCATACCTAAAAAATCCCAAAGATCATCAACATATTCACTTATTAGCCAAACAAAGTGATTCGCCCGCTTCGCGGGCAAATCACTTTGTTTGGGGTTTATATTTATAAGCATTTTCCATCAATCAACATTTTCTCAAATTCTAATTGAGGTAATGGTGGGCTAAAGAAATAACCTTGCATTTGATCGCACTTATGTTCTTTTAAAAATTGAACTTGTTCCATCGTTTCCACACCTTCAGCAATTACTTTTAGTGACAAACTATGGGCTAAATCAATGATGGCTAGAGAAATTGTGGCATCATGCCGATCGCTAGTTATGTCTTGAATAAAGCAACGATCTATTTTGAGTGTATTTACAGGAAAATGCTTGAGATAGCTCAAGGAAGAATAGCCAGTTCCAAAATCATCGATCGCCACTTTTACTCCCATTGTCTGTAATTTCGATAACAAATCAATCGTAAATTCCGCATTTTGCATGATAATGCCTTCGGTGAGTTCCAGTTCTAAATGCTCTGGTTCAATTCCACTTTCTTGCAATACTTTGTTGAGCATTTCTATCAAATTACTATCGGGACGAAAATGCTGCCCAGAAAGATTTACGGCAATAAATCCATAATGTATGTTCTGGTCTTGCCACGATCGCATTTGACGACAGACGGATTCTAAAACTAACTCAGTTAAACGTAAGATTAACCCTGTTTGTTCAGCTACAGGGATGAATTTACTCGGCATAATTAGCCCCAGATCGGGATGTTGCCATCTCGCTAAAGCTTCGGCTCCAATGATTTTACCTGATTGCAGATCAACTAGGGGCTGATAAAAAACTCGAATTTCTTGGCGATCAATGGCGCGATGTAGACTATTTGCCAAAGCCATATATTCCGCAGACTGGGCGTTGAGTTCAGGGTGATATAACTTGTAGCTGTTGCGCCCATGAGTTTTGGCATAGTACATGGCTAATTCTGCATTTTTAATTAGTCCATCAACTTGTTGATGATCTTCAGGAAAAATGGTGATGCCGATGCTGGTGGTAATAAAAACTTCATGCCCATACAAATTGTAAGGACGGCTTAATAAATCCAATATTTTTTGAGCTTCAATTTTGACATGAGATAGACTCTTTATCTCAGAAATAATCATGGCAAATTCGTCGCCCTGTATCCGCGCCACCATATCACAGGGAGCGGTGTAGCGCTTTAGTCGTTCGCCGATCGCTTTAAATAATTGGTCGCCAATATCATGACCTAAGGTGTTGTTAATAATATTGAAATTGTCGATGTCCAAAAATAGCACAGCTAGGGATTTATGGTTAATTTGGGCATGTAATAACACTTGGGTTAAAGATTCATGAAACAAAACTCGATTAGGTAGCTGGGTTAGTTCGTCATGGTGTGACAAGTACTCAAATTTTGCTCCGACCGCCTTAATTTCATCATAATAATGGTCTTTGACAGAGTTATATTTTTGGAGGCGGGAGGCGATCGCACCCAGTAATTCTGAAGAGGTAAACGGCTTCGTGAGAAAGTCATCGGCTCCCAGTTGCATTGCCTGACGCATATCACCTTTTTCGGTCATCGCGGTCAAAAATATAAACGGGAGCATCGATGTTTTCGGTTCTTCTCGCAGGGCGACTAGGGTTCCATAGCCATCCAGTTCAGGCATGGCAATATCACAAATAATTAGATCGGGCAGATAGGTTTTTGCCATCTGTACCCCGACGACTCCATTTTCTGCACCGAGGACTTCAAATCCTTCGTAAGAAAGCGTTTCCAATATTTCTTCGCGGAGAGACTGTACATCTTCGATAACGAGAATTGTTGTCATAATAACTCTTTAATTTATAACTCTTTAATTTAATTTGCCAATTTAGAGAGGGAGCCTTACTTGAATTGTTGTTCCCTGTGTTTCAACACTAGTAAGTTTAATTGTACCGCCCAAAATGTCAACGGAATTTTTAATAATAGCCATGCCTAATCCAGTTCCTGCAATCATACCAACATTGTGAGCGCGATAAAAATGCTCAAAAATCTTTTCTTGATCGACTAACGGAATGCCAATTCCCCGATCGCGAAATTCTAGTAAAAGATGAGGATCGCGATCGCTGGTTTTAGAAATCCTAAAAGTGACTTCACCGCCATTAGGTGAATATTTAATTGCATTTGACAATAAGTTGGAAATAAGTTGTTTAAAAAACTTACTATCAATCATTATACTTACTGGAGCGTTAACATTTATGAATATAACTTGATGTTTGTCAGTTGCTAATAGTTTAGTTTGCTCTATAATTTCTAAACAAAAGTTTTCAAGATGGATTTGTTCTGTCTGCAACTCAAACTTTCCAGATTCAGTTTTTCCGATCACCAATACCTCTTCCAACAGGTTCGTCATGCCCTTGACTTCATGTTGGATTTTATCAATCTTTTCTAATTTTTTTTCGCTCGTCATTTTATGACTATAATTTCGCAATAAATCACTTGCAGCTTGAATCGTTGCTAAAGGAGTACGAAACTCGTGGGAAGCTCTAGAAATAAATTGCGATTTGAGTTCATTGAGTTCTTTCTCTTTATGTAATGCTATTTCCAACTGATGTAGACTTTGCTCTAATTGCTGTGTGCGATCGGCGACCTGAATTTCTAGATTTTTGTTGAGATCTTGGACACGTTCAAACAACTGGACTTGCTGAATCGCGATCGCGACATGATTAGCCAATTGCCTGAGCAGATCAATCTCAAATCCCTCCCACTGGCGAGGAGACGAACATTGATGAGCAATTAATAATCCCCATAATGTGCCGCCAAAAGAAATTGCAACGACGATATTTGCCTTGACTTGAAAACCTTGTAAGAGATTTTTATGGCATTCATTTAAATCGGCTACATCGACATCATTAATACTAGAAACAGGATTACTGAGATATCTTTGAATATAGCCTTGATTGAAGCAAGGATCATTAATGCTACTGCCAAGAATTGATAGAGTGAGATCATTAACAGCTTCGACAACAAATGTGCCACTCAAATTTTGATTAAATTGATAGATTACGACCCGATCAATATGCAATAATTCTTGAGTTTCCTTAACCGTAATTGCTAAAATTTGATCGAGATTTAGCTCCATTTGAATCTTGAGTAAAATTGCATTTAACAAACGTTCTCTTTCATTTTGATAACGGAGTTGGCTCTCAGCTTTTTTGCGCTCGGTAATATCATAATAACTACTCAAATACATCCGTTTGCCTTTATAGATCATTAGGGTTGTCGAAACTAAGACATCTCTGAATGTCCCAGCGCGATCGCAAATGCGAGTTTCTACCATAGCCATCCCAGTTTCTTGCAGCTTTTGTAATCGTTGCAGGGCTTTGTGATGTTCTGAGCGATCGGGATATAAAAAGTTGGTAAAGTCTGGAGTGGCATTTGCTTCGGCGATCGTATATCCCGTGAGATTTTCCATCTCTGCATTAAAAATCGCAAAATAACCTGTGTCATCACTAAAGGTAATTCCCTCTTTGATTGATGTCAGCACTGTCCGCAAACGTTCTTCACTGGCAAGCAAGCTTTGCGTAGATTTGACTTGTTCGGTTATATCCGTCTGGCTGCCAATGTAGTTGGTCACTTCACCCAGTTCATTAAAGACTGGAGAAATATATAAATCATTCCAAAATGCTGTGCCATCTTTACGATAGTTCAGCAGAACTGCATGACCTTCACGTTTTTCTTTAATCGCATTGCGTATATCTAGTATGCCAATTTGATTCCGATCGCCCCTCTGCAAAAATCGACAATCACGTCCAATCGATTCTGACGCTTTGTATCCTGTAATTCTCTCAAAGCTAGGGTTGACATAAATAATTGGATTTTCGGGATTTGTTGCATCAGTAATCACGATGCCATTGGAGCTAGCCGCGATCGCCCGTTCCCTTAATTTCAAAGATTCTTCTATGCGATTTCGTGCTGACACATCACGCAAAGAAGCGACCACATAAACCATGCGATCTTCACCGATTGTCTCAGATACGCGCATTTCAGCCGATGTGACTTTACCGCGATTGAGAATATCAACATCAGTGCTTTCGCCTGCGACTACAGGCAATCCAAAAACTTCTCCAACAATTTCTGTGGCGTTACGCCCAAATAAATTTTCGGCAGAATTATTAACGTAGCGGACAATTCCTTCGCGATCTACGACTACAAAAGCATCAGAAACTTCGCTGATCAACTGCGTAAATTTTTGATCCTTAAATTGTTTAACTTGTAATTTAGTGAGGGATGAATCGGTAATATCACTACAAGTACCGACAATCTGTGGCAAATTACTATTTTCATCGATACTGAGAGAGAGCGAAATTGATAACAGTCGATCTGTTACTAAATCAATTTTCGTTTCATAATCAATGCGCTGGTGCGATCGCAAACATTGGTTAACATGGTCGTTCAGAGATTGCACAAACTCTGTGGGCAAGCACTCGCATGGCTGTAAGCCAACTAGATCGACTATTTGATCGATGCTGCGCTCCCCATAAAGTTCCCCATAAAGAAGATGCTGAAAATATTGATTCGCGATCGCAAACCGCAGCGTAAATTCACTGTGATCGCGGCTATTTTGATCGCTGTCCTTAACTAAATCTGTCT
This sequence comes from Pseudanabaena sp. OTE_70b_metabat_355, assembly GCA_031377675.1. Taxonomy (GTDB): domain Bacteria; phylum Cyanobacteriota; class Cyanobacteriia; order Pseudanabaenales; family Pseudanabaenaceae; genus Pseudanabaena. The sequence continues at coordinate 16,145 of JANMFC010000432.1, forward strand.
TCCACTCAACCGTTAAAACAAAAATTCCACTTTGAATATGGTCTAGGATGTTTTGCATAATTGCTAAATTTTCCTCTAAATTATTGCGACCATAACAACTTTACTTTATAGAAAATATCCTAATCATTAATATTTTCAAGATATTAATTGGTATGCTAGATTACAGCGCTTTGCGCTAAGTTAAACCCAGAGAAAGATTTGAAAGCGGCGCTAAGCGCCGCTTTCAAATCTTTCTCTGTACCCATCAAAGCCTCAATCGACTGTAAGAAAATCTTAGGAAAAGTGAAATGGCTATGAACCTTGAACAAATGCAAGAACTTCTTGCTAATACGATGTTGCTCACGCAAAGGAATAGTGAGGCAATCTCTAAATTAGAGCAAGAGTTGAGGGAAACCCGATCTATTGTTGACTCAAACGCCAGATCGATACAGGCGACTAATAATGCATTAGATACAAAGTTTAATCAAATTGCCGATGCTGTCATTAGAGGTCAGGACAGATTAGAGCGGTTAGAACGTAGAGACAGAAGGGTTGACAAGGAAATTCGGGGCTTACGCATTGAGACGAGACGCATTTTAGAGCGTTGGTTAGGTTCTCCATTTCCAGATGATCCTGACTTAGATGATGAAGTTGAATAATTGCTACAGTCAGCGATTTAAAATAAAAACATAGTCATCGTGATCATCACAGTAAATTTTTATTATGTCCCTAAAACTTTCAGTTCCCTCCATTGGTTGTGCTAGTTGTATCGAAACTATCACCAAAGCCATCCACGCTGTTGATGCATCAGCAATAATTACAGGTGATGCCGCCAGTAAATCTTTAGATATCGCAAGCCAACTGCCTGAAACCAAAATTCGTGAGTTAATTGCGATCGCAGGTCATAAAGTGGCTGACTAATTTATTATTTCCCATCAAAATCAAGCCAAAATCAAGGTTCAGTGCGCGTAGGAGATCAAGTTAATGAATATGACGATCGCTGAAGTAAAACCAACAAGTCAGCCCAAAGATCAAATGCCAAAAAATCAAGCGCCAGTCAAGAAGTTGACCTTTGCTGAGTTTCTGGAATTTACTAGTGATACTGAAATTTTATATGAATTAGAGGATGGAGAATTAATTGATATGGCCTATGAGAGTGAGATGAATAGGCGCATTGCGATGTTTTTAGTAGCGCATTTCTTGCAACTAGGGATTCCCTATGGGCGACTGACGATGAAGACGGAAATTACCGTTCATAGCCGACAGGTGGGCGTGCGTGTGCCTGATCTGGTCATTTTTTCGGAAGAGTTAGAAATGGCAATGCAGGGAGCCAAGAGATCGCTGGTTTTATTGGATATGCCACCACCGTTGTTAGTAGTGGAAATTGTTAGCCCCAATCAAGAGAGTCGGGATTATCGCTATAAGCGATCGGAGTATGCGTCAAGGGGAATTCTGGAATATTGGATTATTGATCCAATCGCCCAAAAGTTGACGATTTTGCAATGGGTCGAGGGGTTTTATGATGAGTTGGTGTTTACAGAAGAGATGGCGATCGCCTCACCATTATTAGGAGAGCTAGATTTAACCGCAGCCAAGATGTGGCAGAGTTAGTTACAAAAGTGCTGCGAAGCGGCACTTTTGTCTGGATTTAGCCTAAATATCGCAATAATCGCCTCTGGGTATATCAAAATCTCCCGACTTACCGCCGCTCTTATGTACAAGTCTTGTATTAGAGATCACCATCGTCTTTTCTAAAGATTTCGCCATATCGTAAATAGTGAGAGCTGCGATCGCCGCCGCCGTCAAAGCCTCCATCTCTACACCCGTCTCAGCCTTAGTTTTCACCTCCGCCTCAATCTGATACCCTGGAATGTTTTCATCAAGGATAATCCGCACATCGACACTAGTTAAATTAAGCGCATGGCACATGGGGATTAAGTTTGACGTTTGTTTCGCCGCCATGATCCCCGCCAGTCGTGCTGTACCCAGCACATCCCCCTTTGGTAAATTTCCTGCTTGAATTGCATCCAGAGTAGTCGTTTTCATAAATATTTCGCACATAGCGATCGCCCGTCTCACCGTCTGCGGTTTGTGAGTCACATCCACCATCTGAGCATTACCACTTTGATCGAGATGAGTGAGTGACTGAAGATTATCCGTATCCATAAAAGCTTTGCTGAAGTCCGCAGAATAGTATAAAAAATTTACCAGTATTAAAAGTTTACTCGAATTATGTCTGAGACTATAACTGAGCCTGTAAAGATTGAGCTTTATGCCAATAATCTTGCCATGACCCAAGCGATCGCCACCCAACTAGCTAATCTTGTCACCGCAGGCATGATTATTTTACTGAACGGCAATCTTGGCAGTGGTAAAACTACTTTTATGCAAGCATTTGGTCGCGCTCTCGGTATTAGTTCTACGATCGCTAGCCCCACGTTTACGCTTATCGATGAATATACTGAAGGGCGCTTGCCTCTTTATCACATTGATCTCTATCGCCTAGAACCGTTCCAAGTCCCTAGTTTGCATCTCGAAGAATATTGGCGCGGCGAAGATTTTCCTCTCGGTGTAGTAGCGATCGAGTGGGCAAGTAAGTTACCAAATATTCCGCCTCACCATCTCAAAATTAATCTCTCAATACCAAACGACTCAGAAGCATCACAAGATTTTACTGAGGATAAGGATGAAGATTATTTAGAATATTTACCGCAAGAACGCATGATTCACCTGATCGCCCAAGGGCAAAAATATGTTGACATACTTACAACGCTTTGCGCTAAAACCAAGCCCAGATAAAAGTTTGAAAGTGCCGCTTTGCGGCACTTTTAAACTTTTATTGGGATAGGACGGTATTATGGGGAACTAGCGCTCTTT
>JANMFC010000361.1:0-3927 GCA_031377675.1 Pseudanabaena sp. OTE_70b_metabat_355
TCATCGAGTGGGCATTTCTTGAACTGGTATCCAGATGCCTCCCACCTCCGCTGTATGTTAGGGTCAAATCGATTACATCGCACTTACTGGCGTTTTTTTGGGTTTAACAAAAAAACCCCCCTAGGCGGGGGGGGGCGGGGCCCCCCCGCCACTCTCTCTTGGGTTTATTATGCGTACCCCATAAGATCAGTTAATTAAGATTTACTACATTTTTATACAGATCAATCAATTAAGGCATTCTTAATCACCTGAATATACATGATTCCAAACATCTATCTGTCAAGCTAATAAGAATAATATACAAAGAACCGTTTAGGAGAAATCAACTATGGTTAGCGAGAAGATGCCTTCTACCTCTCGACGTTCCCTGATCAAATGGGGAATTTATGGAATTGGTGGTGTAGCGCTTGGGGCTATGCCTCAGGCTATTTATGCCCAATCAAACAGTCGTGGCAATACCCTCACCTTTAATGCTAATGATATTGGCATTCTTAACTTTGCTTTGTTACTAGAAGAACTAGAAGCAGCTTTTTATACAGCCGTGGTCAGTTCGGGCAAAGTTACGAATAACAGAGAGCTTGATTACATGAAGTATTTTGGCGCTCAAGAAGCAGCCCACGTTACCTTTCTTCGTAGCGTTCTCGGCAATCAAGTTCAGTTCGAGACGGAAGATTTAAGATTTAATTCTTCCAGCCTAAACGACATTCTCTCTAATCGCGATCGCATTTTGAATACCGCAGTTACGTTAGAAGATGTGGGCGTACATGCCTATAACGGCGCAGGTACGAGCATGACTAATCCCACATTTCTCCTTGCAGCAGGTTCAATTGTCTCCGTGGAAGCTCGTCATGCCGCAGGAGTGCGGGCGCTACTGAATAGACCCGTGACAGAGCCTGACAGCGATCGCGCAGTTAGTAATGCCAACTTGAATGCAACTCTCAATCCATTTAAAGGTAGGGCTTATGACGAGCTGTATACACCTAAACAGATTGTAGCGATCGTGGGTTCACTAAATATACTCAACAATCCCATTGGCGGTTCTCTCGTTAGCTAGAGACAATACACCCCGCTTGCAAATACACTCATACAGAAGGATACAGCCACGATGATCACCTATTCCCTTACTTTTAGAATGAAACTTAAAATTATTTCCAATAATTTTAAGCATATCGCTAGCACGGCACTACTTCCTTTAAAGCTTTGCTTTGCTTTTATCCCTTTTCTATGCGGATTTTTGTTTTTTAGTCCAATTCCGTCAGCCTACGCTCAGAGCGCAGTTTTAAGCCCTAGACAAGTTGCAGAATATGCGCTTACTTTAGAAAAGCTTGAATCTGACTTTTACCGACGTGCGGCAGCCTCGGCGATGAATGGAGGATTAGCCTCTGCACCTCAAATTGCCAAGCAGGCGATCGCCTCCTATGGTGAAGATGAGAACAACCATGTCACAGATCTGTCCGCTGCTCTGCGTTCTATTGGCGGCAATCCTGAGGCAATTACTATTCCTGCAAATCCTAACTATAGCGCCATCCTCGGTCGCGATCCCTTTGCCAATCCGAGAGATTTCCTCTTGGCAGGACAATATGTAGAAGATTTAGGCGTAGCTGCTTACAAAGGACAGGTACAGAACTTACTTGCTGCTGGTGATGCTGGCAAGCCGATTTTAGCGGCGGCTTTGGCAATTCATAGTGTAGAGGCTCGCCATGCTGCGGGTGTGAGATTCTTACGCGAGACATTGCTAGGAGAAGATGTTCGCCCTTGGATTTCTACGAATGCTAGTAGTAGAGAAGTTATCTACAATGAAAATCGACAAGGTTCTCCGATTCCCTTTAATCTTGATGCTTTTGATGGCTATGCCACTAGCGATGAAGTACTAGCATTGGTTGGACCAATCTTAAATGTAACTCCATCATCTATTAGTCAACCCGTCGAAGAGTCAGAACCAGCGATACCCAGCGAACCGCCAGCGCCAGTACGCGGATTATGGTAAGGCAAGCAATTCATGAATTGCCCTTACTATTCATGAATTGCCCTTACTGCGTTACTCAAATTGAGATTAGAAAAACATCAATCCCACCTATAAACTGGAACCGTTAACTATGTCGAACCTAGTTAAACAGAAGATTACAACTAATCTTGACAGAGCCAAGAGTCAAGGCAAGATTAGGACGGAACATATTCGAGAAATTGTCAAGGATGCGGTTTCCCAAACTGTCGCTGAGCTAAAAGAAGGCTCCGATGAGATTGGTTTGATTGCCAAAGAGGCTATCTCTACGGTAATTGCCGACTTAAAGGCTGACTTAAAGGGAGGTGATAAAGAAAAGTCAGAAAACATCACTGCTTCTATTGAAGGCGCGATCGCAGGAAGTACGCATCAGCGTCAACAGGCGATCGCCGAACGACGAGCAAGACTACTAGCGATTCAAACTCAATTGGATCAGCAGCAGGAGGAGCTAGATCGTGAATCCAGTGCAATTATGATGGATATCAAGACGGTGGAATTACCAGATACTAATCCTGAAGAAATTAGTCTCGCGGTGAATACCTATCTAGAACGTCAAGAATTGGGTGTTTTTCAAGAGCAGTACGTCAATCTCAAATCCCAACTGGCTGGGCTAGATGAGAAGTTGTTATCTCGCTATGGCGATCGCTATGAAGAGATTAAACAGCAATGGGAAAAAGTGAAAACTTGGTATGACCAGAAAAAAGTTGAATCAGAAACCACTGGCGTTATTCCCTTACAGCAGAAACAGGCTGAAATTGAGAAAACCTTGGGCGGACTTGGTGCTGTAGTAGCCCGTAAAGAGGAGGAAATCAAGCAGAATCTCAAAGAAATTTGGCAAGGTAAAGATTCTGTCTCTAAGCGCTAATTTTAAGACTACAAAAAAAACAAGTAAATTCAAGAGTAATCAACATGAAACTAATTCTAGGCATTCTTCTTCCACCCCTTGGCGTTTTTCTGGCATACGGATTCAGCGTCACTCTATTAATCAATATTGGACTAACTCTATTAGGGTGGGTTCCTGGGATTATTCACGCTGTGTGGGCGATCTCTAAACAGGGCGAACAGGCAAGTAATTAGATTTACTCGACTCGCCTTTTCTACTAACTACCAAATTACTATTACTTGAGGTTAAAAAACATGATCGGATACTTTTTGACTATACTAGCAACCGCTTTAGGACTTCTGGTTGTCGATTTAATTGTTCCTGGTGTGGATATTGCCAACTTTCCTTCGGCTTTACTAGCAGCAGTTGTCATTGGTTTGGTCAATGGCTTCATCAGACCAATTCTGCAAGTTTTATCTCTGCCTCTCACTTTTATTACCTTAGGATTATTCTCATTTATCCTCAATGGCATATTGCTGTGGCTCGCCTCCATTATTGTGCCAGGGTTTACGATGAATGGCTTCTTGGCTTTCATCCTTGCGCCTATTGTTCTATCTTTTTGTAGTACTTTTTTAAACAAGTACTTTGCTGAAAGAGGAACTAATTAAATGAATATTTTTCGCCATGCTCGAACCACAATAATCGCGATCGCACTATTGTTAGTTTTGACTTTCACAACGGCTTGCGGATCTACTCAATCTTCTAATCCAGTAAAGCTCAATCAGAGTTCAGATTACAGTCAAATAGCGCGAGGCAATTCAGCCGCAGGGCAAGATTTTGGCAATTGGGTGGTACAAACTAGTAAAGGCTTAATTATGGATGCCTATGTGCGAGATAGTAACAAATTAGGAGTCGTAATTTCATCTCAAGTTCTCCCCACAGATGTAAAGTCCTTAACTCAATCCCTAGCCCAAGGATTTCGGAACACTTTCCCAAATCAAGATTTAACCGTTTTGATCTATGCCCCTGACAAAAAATTAGTTTTGACGGCTCGCTATGACTATCAATCCAAACAAATTGATTATCAGCAAGCGAGTTAATG
>JANMFC010000412.1:0-5896 GCA_031377675.1 Pseudanabaena sp. OTE_70b_metabat_355
TTTTTCGGTAGGAATTTCTGGTGTAGCCGCAGGTAAGTTTAAGGGAATAGGCTCGGCATCAGGAATAGACTTAGTCGCGGGTGTAACTTGGGACGCAGGTGGCGCAGTTAAAGCTGTAGTTGTAAACCAACCACCACTTAGTACCACAGTCAATCCCAAAAACGTTGCCGTCAAGAACCAAGTTATCCGATTCAAAGCGGTTTCAGCACTCTTGGTACTCGAAAATAGCTGAGCTTGTCCACTAAAACCACCTAGCCCATCACTTTTAGGACTATGTAATAGGATTAATACCACTAGGCAGACAGCGACTATAGCCCAGATTGCTTTTAAAGTTCCGTACATTTCAGATATTTTTCTTTGTTAGATTTTCTATAAACAGCTTAACCGATCAACAATTGCATTATCAAATAAAAATCAAAACCCAAAGAAGCTGATTCGCACGCTTCGCGTGCGAATCAGCTTCTTTGAGTTTTATATTTAAGCAAACTGCTGACCCAATTCAATTGGATTATGAACCGTAATTCGTTTTTTGGAGATGGCAATCATTTTTTGCTTACGCAAATCGCCAAGTAGCCTTGTCACCGTCACTCGCGTAGAACCGATCGCTTCGGCGATCGCCTGATGTGACAACTTCAAATCAATCGTCACACCATCATTTGATGGTGAACCGAAATCACGACAGAGAATCAACAAAAAGCTAACTAACCGTGATCCCATATCGCGATGAGCAAGCGTCTCAATCATCATCTCCGTTTGCAAAATCCGCGATGACAAACCACGCAGTAACACCATCGGTAATTCGGCATCTTCCTTCAGCGCTTTTTCCACCTGTTCAATTGGCACAGACAGCAACTCCACAGGCGTAAAAGCCACCGCATGATAAAAGCGATCGGAACGATTACCTGTAATTAACGACAAAACACCAAATACGCTATTTTCGCGCAATAGCGCTACCGTAATTTCTTCGCCTGCCTCATAAACTCTGGAAAGTTTGACAGCGCCCTTCACCAAAAAGTAAAAGCGCTCGGCAGGATCACCAGGAAAAAAAATTGTCTTGCCGCGTTCAAATGTTTCAGTGATGGGCGGAAACATCCCCCCATTCATTTCGCGGAAGACTTCAACCAAAGCACGGTCAGCCAATCTTGTACACCCTCTTTGCTTAAAGCTACTACATAATTATAGTCTGATAATTACAGTTTGTATCGCCATGCACATTTTCTGTAATTAAATATGATTCTGAATAATTGTGAATGGTAGATGCTGCGATCGCTACCTAAACATACTACTTACCGATGTGTCTTCATGTACCCGCCAGATCGTCTCACCCAAAAGATCGGCTACTGATAGAACACGCAGTTGCGGGAAATAACTCTCTTGTTTTACGGGAGTCGAGTTAGTCACGATTACTTCCTCAAAAACACCACTGGATAAGCGATCAATCGCTGGAGGCGAAAATATGGCATGGGTGGCACAGGCATAAACTTGCCTTGCACCTTCTTTTCTTAAAAGTTTAGCCGCCTCATAGATCGTTCCCGCCGTATCGATCATGTCGTCAACAAGGACAGCAGTTTTGCCTGACACATCCCCGATTACATTCATTACTTCAACCACATTATGCGCTTGGCGACGTTTATCGATGATCGCAAGCGGCGCATCATTGAGCTTTTTCGCAAAGGATCTGGCGCGAGCGACTCCTCCGACATCTGGTGAAACAACGACTAAATCGGGTAGTTTCTTTTCATTGAGATAGTCAAACAAAACGGGAGACCCATACACATGATCGCAAGGAATATCAAAATAGCCTTGAATTTGGGCTGAGTGTAAGTCCATGGCAATCACGCGATCAGCTCCCGACTGGACAATTAGGTTAGCCACCAATTTTGCCGTAATTGATTCTCGTCCCGCCGTTTTGCGATCGGCGCGGGCATAGCCATAATAGGGCATGACTGCGGTGATCTGTCTTGCGGAGGCACGCCGACAGGCATCGATCATAATTAATAGCTCAGTCAAATTATCGTTAACAGGGCGACAAGTCGGTTGGATCAGATAAACGTCACAACCCCGAATTGATTCCTGTACCTGAACATAGACCTCCCCATCGGCAAAGTTTTTCCTTACCATCGGACCGAGTTCTATGCCCAAGTAGCGAGAAATTTCTTGAGCAAGTGGTAAATTTGCTGAGCCAGCAAAAAGCCTCAGTCGATCTTCGCCACTGTTTAGGGGCGATAATCTCTGAAGTCCATTCCTAATAGTCGTTAAGTGTGTCACTGGAATTTATCTGAAGGTAACATAGCCATACTTAATATTGTCATGCCTTACTCGCTCTTGTTAGCATATATTTCAAATTAATTAAGATCAAAATAGTGTTGTGGCGCGAAGATACACAACACTGTTTTGGCGATCGCATTTATTTGGGTGGGCGACGACGCTGTAGAAAATCTGGGATGTCTAACCCAGGCTTACTTAACTTAATCTCTGATTGTGAATTAGTATTGCTCGGAGGGGGTGCAGATGTAGTTCTTGGTATTGAGGGGGCAGCTTGAGGCTGAATTTTTCTGGTGATTTGTGGTGGAATTGCGGGATGAGTCTTTGGGGCAAAGCCAGTAGCAATCACGGTAATCCGAATTTCTCCCTCTAATCTAGGATCGATTACTGCACCAAAAATAATATTGGCATTTTGATCGACTACTTCGTAGATTGTCTCAGCCGCAGCATTGACTTCATGTAAAGTCATGTCTTCGCCACCAGTGATGTTAAAGACTACACCACTAGCTCCTTCAACCGATGTTTCTAGTAGAGGTGAAGAAATGGCGGTCATGGCTGCTTCTCTGGCTCTAGACTTACCTGAGCCAATGCCAATACCCATCATCGCCGAACCTGCATCTGCCATGACCGCTCGAATATCAGCAAAGTCAACATTAACTAACCCAGGGATCATGATGATATCGGAAATACCCTGCACGCCCTGACGGAGAATATCATCAGCAACCCGAAAAGCTTCTTGAATAGGGGTCTGTTCAGAAATGACTGAGAGTAGCTTATCGTTGGGGATCACAATCAAGGTATCGACACGGCTTTGTAAACCCGCGATCCCTTCTTCAGCCTGTTGTCCACGCCGCCGACCTTCAAAGGTAAAAGGACGAGTGACGATACCAACTGTGAGTGCGCCTGCTTCCTTGGCAACCTCAGCAATGATTGGTGCGGCTCCAGTGCCAGTGCCACCGCCCATACCTGCGGTGATGAATACCAGATCCGCGCCTTCAACGGCGGCGGCAATATCATCGCGGGATTCCTCGGCGGATTTCTGCCCGATCGCAGGATTACCACCCGCGCCTAGCCCTCTGGTCAGCTTTTGACCCATCTGAAAACGTTTTGAAGCTGAGGACTGAAGTAAGGCTTGAGCATCTGTGTTAAATGACCAGAACTCTACACCAATCACATCGCTCGCGATCATCCGATTTACAGCATTGCCACCGCCGCCGCCAACACCAATTACTTTAATTTTTGCAACACTGCCCAACATGATATTATCCGCTTTTGCGTCAACGCCTAACTGCTGCTTGATTAGATTCTGGGAGTGACTTAGGTGTAGTCTAGAGTTATTTGAAAACTCAGAAAGTTCATCCATTTGCACTTGTACTTCTCCATTTTCCGAACTATTTGAGTCCAAATGTTACTAGTCATCACGAGATGTTATTTGTAAGAAGTTTGAACCTTTTGGGATTCAGAAACTTAGATAAAAGTTTTCAACTTACCAGAAAGAAATAATAATAGCCTTAAAGCGACAGTTTAGGGACAACTTAAAGGTAAATTATGGAGAAAATTATGATTTTGTTTCTCCAGATTTGTCTTTGGGTGGGGTATTCATTTCCAAAATCGGGTTAGTCGGTTGAGTTAGATCAATGTAGTTGTAGCTCCTTAACTTCAATTTTTCAGGCAAATTTCTGAGCCTGTCCAGCGTCTCTAACTGTGTGTCAAAAACCGATGGTTTGTATGTACCAAAATATACCAAGCCCAATTCTGTCGTCAAAATTAAGTTTGATTCATCTTGTCCATCTACCTGCGAAATCTTGATCTGACTCTGAATGACTTGACGATATAGGGTTGACCATTGCCTGATCGCCTGATTATTTGGCTCTAATATGATGAGGCTAGGCTTGGTGATGTTCGATGGATAGGCTTTGGTGGGCATCCAGATCCCTTCAGCATCAAGAAAACCTTGCTGACCATTGCGCGTAGATTTGGCGATCGGCAGGCGTTCTTGAACTTGGATGGTGAGTTTGGACGGAAAAATAGTTCGTGATACGACTACTTTATAGACTGGGGCAGATGCTTCTAGCTGAGTAGCGATCGCTTGGGGTTGAATCTGAAAAATTGACTGGGGATATTGAATTGGTAATGCTTTACGAATGCTGTCCTTCGATAACAGATTATTCCCCTCAATATCGATTTGACTTGCCCCGCGCAACTGCCAATCTGGCAGCATGGCAACCCAAAGCAGACCACCTGTGATTCCTGTGATAAATGTTAATTGCCAAATACGTTGGAAAATGCGAACGCGGCGTTGTTTTCGCAGTTGTTGGCGACGAGTCACATAGTCAGCATCTGCATTGGCGATCGGGAATTCCAGCGTCATCTTGGCTCTTACCTACTTTGTAGTGCTAGAAGGATGCTAGAAGTCAGATGATGGGCTGCCAGCAAATTGTCGTTCTAGCATAGCAACAATTTCTTCGCGCTGTCTGTACATGACAAAAGAATCACTTGCATCTGGGCGTAAGAACTCTGGGCGTAAGAACATTACTTGATCGGTCGGCTGATTCAATACTGGTTTTGGCTTCATCAAAGACTGGATAGCTTTAACAAAAAAGATACCCGCACTTATTACTAGGAGTGCTGATACGGATATGTAGATAATTGCGGCGATCGCCATATCTTTAAATCTTTGGCTTAAGTTATTGAATCTCACAATAGATGAGGTAATCAGGTTTTTCAACTATCGTTACAAAAATGTATAGATTTGCTTCGCAAACCGTTACAAAAAAAAGATGCAACGCACAGCGCTGCATCTTTTTTTTAACAGAGGTACGGTGAACGCGACAATGTTAAAGGATTGGCTTGACAATCGATTCGGTATAATCATATCTAAGTTAATAATCAGTAACATTTAGTAATATTTAGGAGCTTTGCGCGATATGCAAGAGCAGGGAACGATCAGCATTCATACCGAGAATATCTTTCCCATTATCAAGAAGGCTTTATATTCCGAACGCGATATCTTCTTGCGGGAATTGGTTTCTAATGCGGTAGATGCAATTAGCAAACTGAAGATGGTGTCTTATGCAGGCGAGACGAACCATTCTGCCGAACCCGAAATCACGATCACAATCGATAAGGATAAAAAGACGTTAGCGATCGCTGATACGGGTATTGGCATGACGGCGGATGAGGTCAAGAAATATATTAACCAAGTTGCGTTTTCTAGCGCCCAAGAATTTGCTACGAAGTATGCCAATAGCGGCACAGGCGATCAGCAAATTATTGGTAACTTTGGTTTAGGTTTTTACTCATCATTTATGGTGGCGAGCAATGTCGAGATCGATACTCGCTCCTACAAAGATGGTGCTGAGGCGGTGCATTGGTCTTGCGATGGCTCGACTACCTTCACCCTAGATGACAGCGATCGCGCCACTGTCGGTACAACTATCACCTTGACTTTGCAAGAAGATGCCGAAGAATACCTGAATGAGTTTGAAATCAAGCGCATGATTCGCAATTATTGCGACTTTATGCCTGTCCCCATCAAGCTCAATGATGAAGTGATTAACAAGCAGACAGCGCTGTGGGACAAGTCGCCCAAATCAGTCACCAATGACGAATATCTAGAATTTTATCGCTA